>JAMXLL010000251.1 GCA_024281015.1 Candidatus Binataceae bacterium | reverse complement strand
GCGTAGTTTTTGACATTCAATGGCGCCATGCCACCGCCAATGCTGATTGTCTGTTCCCGCTCCGGGGTGGCGTCGACCTTGATTACCCGCGCACCCATTTCTGCCAGCATTGCAGCCGCGTAAGGCCCCGCTATTACCATCGAGAAATCAAGCACCGTGATCCCGTCCAAAACCGGCTTAGTTGGCGGTCGATTAGTGGCACGGTATTCAGCCGTTTCGGCAATACCCGGCCGAGGCTGATGCTCGCCGGGCGCAACTCGCTTCAGTACCTCGAGGTTATGCTGCCCGAGAAGAGGGGCCGGACCCCCGACTTTTCCCGGAGTATCGGCCAGCCGGGCCAGGACGCCGAGTAGCGTCAGCCGTCCGACCCGCGGATCGGTAATCTCGACGGCGTGCGAATTATGAACGAACTGCTCATGCCTCATCCCGCCGGTTGCGTACAGGAACGGCTCCGCGGCGATATTGCCGTCAGCGATGTAAACTTCCATCCATTGGCTGAGCGTCCGCTCCTGCATTTTGTTCAGGATCATCTCGCGGAGCGCCTCACGGCTTTCATGGTTCATCGACGGCGCATCCTTGAAGAGCTCCTCTTGCAAAACCCAGCCGAGCCCGATGGCCACGAGATAAGCACGGAATAGCCGGTCCATCAGGTTGGCATGCTGTAACCAGCGTCCATCCTTGGTCCGCACCGGGATGTATTGCAGCATCGGCAGGCGCAGGCGTGCGCCCAGCAGATCAGGTGGAAAGCTTTGCGGATCAAGGCGGGAGAGCTGGCGCATCATCAGACTGGCGAGGTCGTAGGGAATCGTATTTTGAAGCAGGCTGGTCTGAACCCACTGGCCGCGGCCGCTGGTCTCGCGCGCAAGCCACGCGGCCAGCACACCGCGGACCGCGGCCTGGCTGGCGGCCCATGTAGCAACCTGCACGGCCGCGTAGGCGGGGCCCCGGCGGTTCATCTGGCCTTCGAAACTCGCCATTCGGCCCGACTTCGCCGCGACGACACCCTCGTATCCGGGGAGTTGGCTGAGCGGACCTTGTTGGCCCCAACCGCTGATCGAGGCATAAACGAGGCGTGGATTGATCGCAGAAAGCGTCCGATAGTCAATTCCCAGCCGCTGCGTAACCCCTGGCCGAAACGATTCAAGAACGAAGTCTGCCTGCTCAGCAAGGCGCTGCGCATTGCGGCGCCCTTCGGTACTTTTCAGGTCGAGAACAATGCTTTTCTTCCCGCGGTTCCAAGCCAACCATGCTGGGTGGCTGCGGAAGGGGTCGCCGGCAGGAGGCTCAACTTTGATTACTTCGCAGCCGAAATCGGCGAGGACTGCCGTAGCAAGTCCTCCAGCCATTCCCCAACTGAAATCCAACACGAGTAGTCCGTCGCACGGTCCCGCCATCTGCTCCTCCTGTCAAAGCGGCTTCTGGAACAAATATCATGCGGTTATAGATGACGTGTAGCAGCCACTGCAGGTGCACAAGCCTAACCGGTTTGCGTCCGAATCCGAGATGTTGCAGTTTTCATAGCTGCTGACTTTGATTGCGTTTGTACCGCGATTTGTACGGCCATGCGCGCGCCGCGCAACCCGCGCCGGCCGTTAATGGAGATTTATCATGGCAATACGCGTTGGATTCATCGGTCTCGGTAACATCGGCAAACCTATGGCCATCAATTTGGCGAAGGCTGGATTTGATCTGATGGTCTATGATTTACGGGCCGAGCCGATGGCCGAACTGGCTGCGCTCGGCGCCAAGTGCGCCCGCTCGGCCGATGAAATCGGCCGACATGCGGAAATCATAGAATTGGTCGTGGTCGATGACGCCCAGGTGGCGGCTGTTACTTTTGAAGAAGGCGGCGTGCTCGCCAGCGCGAAGCCGGGCTCGATCATCGCGATCCACAGCACCGTCCACCCACGCACGGTGCGCCAGGTGGCTGCTTTGGCACAAACTAAGGGTGTAACGGTGATCGATGCTGAAGTCAGTGGCGGTGAACGGGGCGCTTATGCGGAGACTCTTTGCTACATGGTCGGCGGGGACAAGAATGCGTTTGAAAAATGCCGGCCATTATTTGCGACCTCGGGCGCCAGTATCTTCCATCTCGGCGAGCTTGGCGCGGGCGCTGCTACCAAACTGGCGCATAACCTGATCGTTTACGTTAACATGTTGGCTGCTTCGGAAGGCATGAGGTTAGCACAGGCCGCAGGTGTCGATATTGCGGCGATGGAGCAGGTGGTTCAGGCCGGCGCCGCTCAAAGCCGGGTAGCCGACCATTGGTCACTGCAAAGCAGACTCGGAGCTACGTATACGACCGGAGCTAGCGGGCTGATCCAGCTCATTCACAAGGATCTGCGGCTCGCGCTGGAACTTGGCCACGATCTTGGAGTTGCATTACCCGGCGGCGCAGTTACGCAACAATTGATCGGCAGGATACTGGATATCGAGAGCCACCCAGCCTAAGCAGCCCTCATCCTGAGTCGACGACTAGATCGTGATTCAAATGCTATCTTTCGAGGGTAGCCGTGCCGGGGTGCTGCGATGGAATCTCCCGTCTCTGTCCGAGCGCATGGCAAACCGAAATTCGCCCTGCTTTGATCGCTTGTACCCCGCCGCCAATTGCGCAAGTTCGCTCGGATACAGAGAAGTGGCTGCTCCTTGTTTGTCACCCAAGCGCGGTCGGCGACACGCGAAGCGATTCTCGACCCCTGCATACGCGCCTGCGGAATGAGACTTACGACAGGTGGGATGCTGTTGGAGACAGTCGCGCAACCGTCTGGAACAACGAAATCAAGTGAGCCAACGGAGATACGATGGGACCAATCGGAAAAGGCATTTTTTTGACCAAAGGCGTCGGCAAACATCGCGAAAAGCTCACTTCGTTTGAGCTCGCGCTTCGTGACGCTCGAATCGCCGAGTTTAATCTGGTGCGCGTCAGTTCGATCTTCCCACCTGGATGTCGAGTAATCTCGATTCAGGACGGACTACGGAGGTTGAGTCCGGGGCAAATCGTATACGCAGTTATGTACGATAACGCCACCGACGAGCCACATCGTTTGATGGCAGCATCGGTCGGGCTCGCGATTCCTGCAGACCGAAATCAATACGGCTATCTTTCTGAGCATAAGAGCTTCGGACAAACAGATGAGAAAGCTGGCGACTATGCCGAAGACCTTGCTGCGATGATGCTGGCAACAATTCTCGGGGTGGAGTTCGACCCCAACCTCAGCTACGACGAGCGTAAAGACATCTGGAGGTTGTCAGACAAGATCGTGACCACCCGCAACATAACGCAATCAGCTATCGGTGACCGTGATGGGTTGTGGACTTCAGTTGTCGCAGCTGCGGTATTCGTTGACTTGCCCGGGTAGTTAAGGGTCTGCTGGTGCTGTTAAAGCGGCATAGGAAGCACCGCCAGCGGCCAGCAGATCGCTGTGTCACTATATCGATCAGTAAAGGTCATTCGCGTGAGGTTTTCAAAGGTCAACTATGGTGACCTTTGCTGCAGCCGTTGAGAAAACCGGAGCCAGTTTTCAAAGGTTTACGAGAGTCATTCTGATGAGCTCATTGAGAGGAGGTGCTGCGGTTAGGACCATCGAAGCCAATGCAGCGGCTCCAATGGAATCGTGCGGCTGAGGACGCTAATAACTGGTCTTGAGTGCGAAGCAGCCACAACCTTTTTGATGCAGAGCGGAGAAATAAGCGGCGGTGTAACGCATCAGTTCCATGCCATCGCCTTCGAGGAGAACCTGCCGCTTCGACAATTAGCGGCAGTGTTTCCCGGCGCCCGTATTAGTGCTCACGAACTTTATTTTCCGCTCGACCCTATGGGTGGGATCTACGTATACCCATTCGGGGCGGTGGTGACCTGTGATGTAGCGGCGGAACGTCGCGAAGCCGAATTGAAGCGGCTGCGCAGAGCTCAGCCGAAACTCACCACGCAGGTAGTGAGAGAGGACTATTCGGTAATCGAGCAGACCGGCGCCCCGATTGGAATATTTGACGGTGCCCTCAAGGTGGACCGGCTGACGCTCGCTCGTGCCGGCGTGGTCGCACTTATAGTGGCACAGAGCGCGGCGATGGAATATTACGAACGCATCGTCGATCAACTCTTTATCCGCACTGACGCCTTGGTCGAGCAACTCGAACGCCAAGGTAGTGTACCGTTCCGCACTCGCCCACTTAATCGCTTCATCGGTGAAGCCATCCTTGTGCGTAACGAGGTGCTGTCGGTACTCCATCTGTTGGATAAGCCGGACGCTACCTGGGAAGACGCCGCTATGGACCGCATTTATAATGACCTTCGCGCCGAGTTCGACCTCGCCGACCGTTACGCTGCAATGGAATCGAAGCTGCGCAGTATTCAGGAGGCACTCGAACTGGTACTTGATGTCGCGCGTGATCGGCGCCTGCTGCTGCTTGAAATGGCTGTGGTAGTCTTGATTTTGGCCGAGTTGGTATTTACCGCTCTGCGGCTTCTTTAAATTTCGGATTTTGTCAAGTCCAACCCAATGTGGCAGTGTGGCTTCCAGTCAGTAGATTAGAGGGCTCTCGCTCAACTTTACCCTCCTTGCAAGATCTTTTCTGCTTGGCGTTCCTGATCTTAGGCGGTCTGGACCGCGCCGTCGTTCAGAGCAGAACGTGGTCGGGGAGCGAAAAAGAGACACCGACATTTTTCCAACCCGGCGTTGGATCAATGCGATTTGTAACGTAATCGGATAGGCACCATTTCTCGGTTTGTGCTTGAGTGGGCGATCACATGCCCAGCCCAGTATTGTCGAGCACCCTTCAAGAGCCACACCCGACCGCGGTGGGCGAAGTTTTGTCTCGCACCCCGAGTTTGTGGGATCTAGCCGCTATCCTGTTGGTACTTGGTCTGGTCATACTGCTGGGTTCCGGCGCGAAGCAGATGACCGCGCCCTTCGCCGTCACCAACCCAAGTTCCATTTCTCTATCGCCCTCAGTGCTGCCAATGTACGCAGTGCGCACCACGTTGCGGATGCTAGCTGCTCTCCTCGCATCCCTGATTTTCACAATGGTATACGCGACCGCAGCTGCCAAGAGCCGCCGCGCCGAGATCGTGCTGATTCCGGTTCTCGACGTCATGCAATCCGTACCGGTGCTGGGTTATTTGTCTTTCACTGTCGTTTTCTTCGTTTCACTTTTTCCGGGTAACATGCTCGGTGCAGAGCTTGCGGCGATCTTTGCGATTTTTACCAGCCAGGCTTGGAACATGGCGTTCAGCTTTTACCAGTCATTGCGGATGGTTCCGACGGATCTAAACGAAGCTTCCCGCAGCTTCCGATTCTCCTCGTGGCAGCGCTTTTGGACGCTCGAAGTGCCCTCCGCAATGCCCGGCCTGGTTTGGAATATGATGATGTCAATGTCTGGGGGCTGGTTCTTCGTGGTCGCATCGGAAGCGATCTCGGTTGGAAAGATCCACATCGCTCTCCCAGGCATCGGTTCATATGTTGCTCTGCCATCGAAAGCCGCAATTTGCAGGCGGTGGGGTGGGCGATTATCGCGATGAGCGTGACCATCCTTGCTTACGATCAACTTATGTTCCGCCCGATGGTCGCCTGGACGGATAAGTTCCGGGCAGAGCTAACTGTTTCACCGATGGTGCCAAAAAGTTGGGTTCTTGATCTGTTCCGGCGAGCCACACTAATGCGGCTCATCGGAGAGCCCCTGGCAATAGCTTTCAGAATAGCACTGCGATCGAGATTGCGTCCGCCTCTCTTCAATCCCGTTATCAAGGCTGAACACATTCCGAGTAGGCTCATAGATTACGTCTGGTACGCGTTGGTGGTTATCGGGACGATTTGGACTTCGGTGAGAGTGATTCAGCTCACTGCCCCCCACCTGTTGTTCAGAGATCTCGGCACGGTGCTGATTGACGGATTAATTACAATGATTCGAGTGGCTATCCTAATCGCGTTGGCGAGCGTGATATGGGTCCCACTCGGCGTCATAGTCGGATTGCGTCCGCGCGTTACGCAGTTCGTTCAGCCAATGGCCCAATTTCTTGCAGCATTTCCCGCCAATCTGCTTTTCCCAATAGTGGTTGCTGTGATAGTGCGATACGAGCTGTCGGCGAATGTTTGGCTGAGCCCCTTAATGATTCTCGGTACTCAATGGTACATACTCTTCAATGTCATAGCGGGTGCCACGGCTTTCCCTGGTGATTTCCGCGAGGCAGCCGCAACATTTCACATCCATGGCTGGAACTGGTGGCGCGAAGTCATGATTCCGGCAATTCTGCCATACTACGTGACTGGTGCGATCACTGCTTCGGGTGGTGCCTGGAATGCGAGCGTAGTTTCCGAAGCGGTCGATTGGGGACACATGCACCTGCCGCGAGAGGGCTCGGTGCGTATATAGCCAAAATGACAGCCGCCGGGGATTTTCCGCGCCTCGCCCTCGGCATCGCGGTTATGTCGATTTTCGTAATTCTGACCAACCGTCTGCTGTGGCGACCTCTGTATGTGCTCGCTGAAAACAGAACCCGGCTTAGTTAGACTTGTATGAACGAAGCTGTCAACGCAGTCTCTTGGTCGAGTTCGACTCACGCCGCCAACCTATAATCGAGCTACGCTCCGTCTGTAAATCATTCGCCAAACCGTCGGGCGAGCCGATGCCGGTCCTGGTAGATATCAACTTGACCATCCGGGAGGGGGAAATTGTCGGTCTGCTAGGTAGATCGGGCTCCGGCAAGTCGACCCTGCTCCGCACAGTGGGCGGACTCATTACGCCGAGCTCCGGTACTGCGCTTTATCGCGATAGATCGATGACCGGACCGCCGGAAGGTATCTCGATTGTTTTTCAGAGCTTTGCCTTATTTCCATGGCTTACCGTACTTGGAAACGTCGAGATCGCACTTGACGCGCTTGGAATAGGGCGAGACGAAGTCAGACGCAAGGCGCTCAGTGCAATCGATTTGATCGGACTCGACGGTTTTCAATCCGCATATCCCAGAGAGCTCTCGGGCGGGATGCGCCAGCGGGTAGGTTTTGCTCGCGCGATTGCCATCGAACCGGTCCTGCTCCTAATGGATGAGCCATTCTCAGCTCTCGACGTCCTTACCGCCGAGCTCCTGCGGACTGACCTGGTTGAGATGTGGCGAGATGGAAAGTTGCCAATAAAATCCGTATTACTGGTCACCCATAATATTGAAGAAGCCGTCATGATGTGCGATCGGGCAATGGTTCTGTCTTCCAACCCTGGCCAGATCATAGCCGAAATAGCTATCCCGTTAACGCATCCACGCGATCGCCAGGATCCGTTGTTCCAGGAGGTGGTCGATCGCATCTACTCAGTTCTCACGAAGCGAAAGGTTGAATCCATAACACCCTCTATAGTCGGGATAGCGCAGGTTCTACCCAATGCAAACGTGGGACCCATCGCTGGCTTGCTCGAAGCACTGGCCGCACCTCCCTACAATAACGAAGCCGAACTTGCAGAACTGGCCCGCAGCTTGAGCTTCGAGGTCGATGACCTCTTTCCTGGTAGCGGATGCGCTTAACATTTTGCATTTTGCTGAACTCAAGGACGGCCAGCTTACACTCAACTCGGCTGGTGAGCGATTCGTTCAACTCGACAGTGACGAACGAAAGGCGATGTTCGCAGAGCATCTACTCCATTTCGTGCCGCTCGCTTCTCATATATCCGACGTGCTAAGCACGCGCGAAGACCATCGCGCCCCGCGCAGACGATTTCAAGACGAGCTTGAGGATCATCTGAACCGTGAAGCCGCTGAGTCAACTATGAGTTCCATAATTACGTGGGGCCGCTATGCTGAGCTGTTCACGTGTGACTCACGTACGCAGACCTTCTCGAAACCGAAGCTGCTCAAAACAAATTCAGATGCCGGACAAGATGCTCAGCAAATCCGTCACCGAACGCCTTAGGCACGTCGCTATAGTCACTACCTTAGCCAAAAAGCTCGATCACAACTTCTTTTAACCCGGTCATCATTCTTTAATTCGCTGTGCGGCTATCAGATCTTAACCGTACAGGTTAGCAGGCTATCGTGATTGCCACCATGAAAGTAGATACTTTTTCCAGCACTCCATCCAATTAGGTGCTGCGCATCGACTAACGTGATGTTACGAAAACACGCTTCCGTTAGTTTCCACAACCTAAACTCCAATTGCCTTCAATTGAGAGATACAAAAATCAGCAATTAACCTTCAAAAAACGGCACCCTTAACCATGGTCGGTTAACGGAATATTCATCGAACCGACCGCGCGTCACGACTGTTATCCTGGTACATGGGCGCGGCGGCATAGATGGTAGAGCGTGAGCCGACGCAGGCTTAGGGTTATTCTTGCCGATCTTGTGCGGCACGACGCTGATAGGAGACTTACGCTGGCAGAGAGCTGGGGGGAGGCGGCTGCCGTTACCACTCCCCTTGCCCGCGCTCGAGGATGGAATCTAGGAATCTGAGAAAGATCGTCGCCACTACTCTATTTGTGATCGCTTGGACAAGGGACCTCCTGCCCCAGCTCGGCCGAGCTTGCGGCGTGGACAAAACGTTGAAGGATGCCGCCATAGCCGCCTTCCGAATCGAAAATTGACCGCATCATCCCGGCCTTTTCGCCATACTGCTCCAATTCTCGATGTTCCAGATGAACAGTCGTCCTATCGGGCCCGTCACTGACGAATGTGACTTCAACCTCAGTGTGGATGGTAGTATCCGGCTGCCAGTCGGCGCTGACTTCCCATGTCAGCACCAGGCGGCAGGGCGGCTCCCAGACCTGTACGCGACCCCAGTCGCATTCGGTACCGTCCGCACTCCGCTCGAACCACCGACCACCCCGCTTCGGCTCGATGATCGCCGTTACAGCGTCTTGTTTTCCGATTTTGTGGGTGGCGAGCGGCCACCACGAGCCAAAGTGCTCGGTGAATACACTAAAAGCATGCGCTTGAGGAACGTCGACTCTGACAGTTTTCCTCACAACCATGGCCGCGACCTTTCTCCCCGCGATGGTTGAAGCTTGCGAAGCGTTAGCATCCGTTGAGCTCATCAGTTTTTCTCCTTCCGTTTTCTCTGTATACTCTTCCGCGACCGCCTTGTAGTCACTCAGGTCCCTCTCCCAAACCGTACCAAAGTAGTCGCGAAGTGAAGCGATGCCTGCCAAGCTGACGTGGTACACATTGCGGGCTCGCTCCACCTTGAATCCATCATCGCCGACGTATGCATAGGCAATCCAGATGGGTTGTCGCTACTCGCTCCTTTTTAGCCAGCGTGATGACTAGGCATTGACTAAATGCCGAGTAACCGGTTGCGGTTGATCTGAACGATAGAGACCGATAGCGGCCGCCCCCAGGCATGCCGCCATTATTCCGCCGACCACGCCGGGTCCCGCAAAGAAAAATTCCCAGCTGATTAGCACGTAGAACATCTGGGCTATCAGGAATGTAACGACGAGCGGTCGAGCTTCGCTCGGCGCGGTGCGAGCCATACTGCTCACCATCCAGAGCAGCACCATGATGAGCACGAATGTCACGGTTATCGAGAACTGATAGCCTCGATAAAAGTCCCAGGTGCTGCGCGTCGCGCCCATGATCTCGAACTGAAACCCACGCATGGCGTCGAACACCGCTTGCTCCTGCGGCCCATGGGTAGGCTTGGTGCTCAGCGTCTCCAGGTTGTGACCGACAACCCCGAACGCCTGGAGTGCCGCCGCTATTCGGAGCAAGATCCATGGTTTCATTGTGCCACCATCGACTCGCGCCATCCGAACAGCGCTGCGAGCCCCTCGTACCAGCGAACGATTTCTGGATACTTACCGATTGGAAGCTCGAGACTTGACGCGACCGGTATCCACGCGCCGATCGCGAATTCTGCGATCGTCGGGGTCTCACCGACTAGCCACATCCGTCCTTTCAACGACGTATTCAGAACCTCGGCGAAACGCGCAAAATTCTCCTCGCCGCGTGCGATGAACGCCAGGTCAGCAGAGCCCGCCCGATGAAGCACGACACGCGAAACTTTTTCATAACCGACCATGCCTAAAGACTCTGCGTCCCAATGCGCGCTCTCCCATGCTAACCATCGGATTACGTCGGCTTGACAGCGCAGATCAGAAGGCCACAATCGGCGCTCCGGCTTCTTCGATGCCAGATAGAAGAGGATTGCGTTCGACTCCCAAAGCACAAAACCGCCGTCCTCGAGCATCGGCATCTTCTTGTTGGGATTCATCGCAACGTACTCGGGTGCGAGCTGGTCGCCTTTGCCAAGGTCGACGAAGAGAGTTTCGCACTCAATGCCGAGATGATTCTTGAGCGCGATCACCTTGAACGCGCGAGGGGATGGCGGCAATACGTAGAGTTTCATCCTTCGGGCTCCTTTGGCGCCGCGGCGCCGTTACGGTCTGCTTCACTCTTGGGTTGCTTCATTGTTTCCTCGGCATAACGTTTGAAGGTTTCGAGAATGGTCCTCCAGTAGCGCTCCATGTCTTGCAGTTGCTTGAGCGCCTTGTACATTTTTGCCTCCGAAGGGGCCAAGTCGTGGGATTCGTTAGCGCCGGCCCTTGCTCGAAGGGATTAGTCCCGCAGAGGTCAACAGCTATCGGCCCAAATATGCTTAACGCATCGGTTACAGATTCAACCATGTAACCCCTCGGTTACGCGCATGTCAAGTCCTCAAAAAGATTGATGTCGATTAGGGCCTTAACCTAGAGAAGGCCCAAGTCTCGGCAGGGCAGTTCGTGACAATCGATTGCTCTGTGCGAGCCGAATAGCGGTAATGGATCTCTAGCTAATGATGCTGGCGCACGCACCAATCGTGACCTTTATTGTAGAGAGCGGTGCTGGCGGACGGATCTCTAGTTCCGCGGCAGAACCGCCCACATTGAGGACCAGAAAAAAGGCTCAGCTTCAATAGCAAGCTAGCGGTTGCTCTTGAACGGAATCCTGGTTAGCGGCCTTGGCGCTATAGCAGAGTTCATCCGCCCTTGCGATGGCAACTCCGCAAGTCAAGCATGGTGCGAAGGAGTTCTGCGCTGCTCCCAGCCGTGAATAGTCTAAAACGGAAGGGGAAAAACGGATTTGAGGACAATGAAAGCAGTCGTGATTCATGAGCCAGGCGGGCCGGAGATCCTCACAATTGAATCGCTACCTATTCCAGAACCGGTTGCCGGCGAAATCTTGATCCGCGTCAAGGCGGTTGGTCTGAACCGGTCTGAGCTCTTCACGCGACAGGGACACTCGCCGGATGTGCGTTTTCCGCGCGTGCTCGGAATTGAAGCGGTCGGCACGGTCGAGGAGGCTCCGGGAGATGAATTCAAGCAAGGGGACATTGTTGCGACCTGTATGGGAGGTATGGGTAGGCAATTCAACGGGGGCTATGCTGAGTACACATGCGTCCCCGCCACTCAAGCGCAGCGTGTTAGCGTGACACTGCCCTGGGAAATTCTCGGAGCTATGCCCGAGATGCTTCAGACTGCCTGGGGATCACTCTCTAAGTCGCTTCAGCTTCGAGGTGGCGAAACGCTCCTGATCCGCGGCGGAACAACTTCGGTCGGTCTCGCTGCGGCGGCCATCGCGAAGCAATATGGCGCGAGTGTCGCCTCCACCACGCGCAAAGCTGAACGGGCCGGTTTGCTTCGCAACAATGGGGCGGACGAAGTCATCATTGATGACAGTGCGATTGCTTCACGTGTTCGTGACAAGCATCCTGCTGGTTTCGACAAAGTGCTCGAATTGATTGGCACAACCACATTAAACGATTCACTCCTTTGTTCAAAGCAAGGCGGCATTGTTTGTATGACCGGTATCGTGGGGAATCAGTGGTGCATGCCAGAATTCGCGCCCATGGAGGCAATCCCAACTGCAGTTTACCTGACCAGCTATGCGGGCGACGCGCAGGATTTCATGCGCACGCCTCTGAACCAATTGGCACAACAAGTCGCAGACGGAACGCTCAAAATTCAAATCGGCAGGACATTCCATCTGGACCAAATTGTGGAAGCACATCGTGCGATGGAGGAGAACACAGCTGGAGGGAAGATCGTCGTGTTGACATGAGCTTATCCATTGAGGGATTTTTCAGTGATAAGAGAATTGACAGTGCCGAAGCGGTAGTGTCGGCATATTGGTTAAAGCGACATCGGGAGTAACATGGGAGCTTGGATGCGATTGCTGGTCACAGGATTCGTAGCTGCGTTTGCCGGATGCTCGATCTACGATTATATCGACAATCCTTTTAGCGTAACTGCCAATGCGAATGGCAAGCCGACAGTCTGGCAATGTGCGCTAGTAAACATGGCTTCACCACCGAAATATGCATGCTCTGATGGCAAGACCTACACAGCCTCCCAACTGCGGGAATTCAGACTGGGCACCGAGACTCCGAACGTCAACACAAAGTAGTCGTATTGCGGTTGCAGATACTGGCCGTGAAGAATTCTATCTCCCGGATGTCTTTGCCACCCGTAACTGAATCAGCGCGTTCTTCAGCACACCAGTGCGGAGCTCGAAAAGCTTGGCACTAACGGGCAACGGCTCACGCTCGGCCTGATCTACCGTGAGCCCTAGCGGCTCGAGCGGGTTTGCATGGCTTTCGTTGACCACGATCGATTCGTAATTGGGCGTAGTGACAATTCCCTCGTCCTGCACCAATAGCGAATCTATGTACCGGTGGACGGGCTTCAGCCACACTTCCTTCTCATGTCACGTTTATACTGCCCGAGTGATTTGTTACGCAGCCTAAACGCATCAAGGCGAGAGTGTCGCACCGGCTCTAGCCAGATTTCAGAGTGTCTTGCGCTTTGCCATTGAACGGGTAACATTGCGGTCACAGATTTGTAACCTCAGTTTTAATGAGCGACTAGAGTTGCGAGACCCGAAGCGACGTATGGGCAAAGATGGCACATCAGCATTGCAGTATCGGAGGGTCAAAATCGGGACGGAAGGCGCAAGGGATTGAAGTTGCCCTTTTTGACCTTAGCCAAGCGCCAGGCTGCTGCTTGAAATGGATGGGTTGTGAGCACCGCTTTTTCTCCTTCAACGAAGAATCTCTGAAGCTTTGGCTCCCAGTGCAAGTGAAGCATCCGAGCATTCCGCCCGATTCCGGGCAATCGCCAGACCGGGAACCATTCAGGGATACGAACAAGGATAATCTGGCTATTTCAGCAGTTGCGGCTCCGGTCGAGTGCGAGCGGTTAGCTAATGACCGTGTTGGCCAGTTCATGAAGTTATTGCCCGAACTCCTGAACGGTGAAAGAGCTGAAGCTGTTCACGATTTGCGGGTTTGCAGCCGCAGGATTCAGCAAATTCTTCTGACACTCTTCCAAGGCGAGTCGGCGGGTGGCCCCAGTCAAGTGATTCGTGCAGTGCGACAGGCTCGCCGAGGGCTTTCCGGCTGGCGGGATTGCGATGTAGTGATGGCCTTGCTTGATAGGAGACTGCGGAGGCTTCGCAACTCTGACGAACGGCAAGCGTGGCAGGCGGTGCGCGATTACCTCGCCAGGAGGCGAGAGAAGGAAATAAGGCGAGCTCGGCGCCGACTCGCCAAACGCAAGCTTTTTACTCTTGCTCAGAGAGCAAGAGATTTAGTGAGCGACCGAGAATCGAATAGCGCCTCAAACGATTCGGCGGACACTCGGCCTATTGAGATTGTGGAAGGGTTCATTAAGACCGCGTACTCAGAATGGCAGGCAGCTCTTACAGCTGCGGCAGACACCGAGAATCCGGCAAATGCGCATCGTTTCCGCATCAAGACTAAGCAATTACGCTACCGGATGGAGCTGGCACGAGACCTGGGTGACGATGAAGTGTCCCGCCCGCTCAGTTGGCTTAAGTCGGTGCAAGAACACCTTGGCCAGTGGCATGACCGGGTGCAGTTGGCCCGGATCGCAATGGATGCCTTTACCGAGGCCGACCTTCTACTTACCGCGCCCCGTTCCGCGAGTCTTCTCCTGAAGAGGCTGGCAAGAGAGCTGTTATCCGAGGCAAACAAGGTCAAATTGCTGCTGAGCGCCGTAAAGAATGGCCAGGAGCTTTTACAATTGGAAGCATGGGTTTCTGGTCACAGCCAAGAAACAACCCCAAGCCCTATGATCTAGATATAAGCTTGGCCTCACTCCATGTGGCACAGGGCCAAGTTCCGTCGGTCCGTATCATCGAGAGTGAGAGCAACAAGCACTCTGCTGCTGAAGCCTACTAGCCTTGGTATCCGGCAAATACATTTCCAGAAAATGAACGCTTCACGGACTCAGGTTTCCGGTGCCGGTTTCGCGCTGACGCGTGATCTCCACTGCGCTCGCATTGTTCGGAATGAGAAGGCCGGACGCCGTTGCTTAACGTATTTATGGGACACGACTCCGGCTAAGACTAGTTGCGGCAATAGCATTGCCCGTAGCTTGTGTTTTGTAGATGGCCGGTTGCGCAGTATTCTGCGCGCTGTAGCCCGGCCATATAGTTGTTAGAACGCGCGGCATACCAATAGGCCTGGCTCGACACCGCAAAGAACCGCATCCAGCGCTCCCGCGCACCGGCATTCTCGCCAATTTCGTTATAGAGGTGGCCGAGCGTCGCCCGATCGATGCTCGACACGCCCCAACTGCGGTCGAAGCTGTATTCCTTCTTCCATTCCGGCGAGGCACCTGTCGTCGCGGCTGCGGAGAGGTTAACGAGATCGTAAGTCACGATATCTCGAATCCCTGCCCCCGCGCCGAGGCTGATGACACGGAAGGCTGGGTTTTCCCCAAAAATCGGGCTAATTGCCGGCGTGATCAGCGCAAACCCGTTGCCGTCGAACAGGCGGATATCATCGGTGTGAGTATGGCCAGCAAAGGCAATCGCGAACGCCGCGGCGTAGCGGCGCATCAACGCGTCGAACAGTGCGACATCCGTCTCGTTCCACATTGGCAAGAAGCTCGCTGGGCACGACCCCGCGCGAAAACTCGTGTAGGCGTCTATCCCAGGCGGGATATGATAAAGAAGCCAGACTCGCCGATGCGCCGATGCCGCGCGGTCGAGCTGCGCCGCGAGCCAGTTGAGGGTCGCGGCAGCTGGATCGGTCCGGTCGGGGCGCCCGCAGGCGTTCTTGTAGCGCGGCGAGAAGAAGACGGTGTTCAGCGAAATCAGCTCGACCGCGGGCCGGCCTGGCAGTTCCGTATGATAATTGCCGTAACTAGTCCAAGTGCGCGCAAACTCCTGCTCTGGCCCAACTCGCACCAGACTGCGGATTATCGGCAATGTCCCCACAAGTAACGGCCCGTTTGGCTCAATTTGGTAATCGCCGCAGATTGCGTCGTCGTTGCCGAGCGTGGGCAGGATGCTAACCCCCGGGAAACGCTGTTGCAGCTGCAGCGCAATGAAGCCGATCACCTTGATCACGAACTGCCGATAAACGGCGTCGTCTTTCGGATTGGCTGCGGCGTAAAACGCTTTGCGAAAGTTGTGAGCGAGAAAATCGCCAGAAATAATTATAAAGGCCGGATGCGGCAGCCTCGTCCGCATCTCCCCCAATGCCGAGCGTAAGAGCGGCCAATTGGTATCGTAGCGATAGTTGACCACCCGCTTATTCGCGGCGCCGTCGAGAATCGGCGCCCATCTCTCGGGTGCGGCGGCAACGAGGCTGTCGACGAGCGCGGGATCTGAAATTGGGTTGAAATGCAGATCCGATAACGCCAGGAACCGGTCTTCCGCCCTCGCGGATACCGCCGTCAAAAAAGCTAGGGCGAACGCTCCGCAGAGTCTAAGGATCGGGTTTCGGTTAATCGTCCCTTTTTGGGGTAAACGTAATCGCGAATTCTTATTCCTGTTCGTCGGCTCGTCGGTTTGCTCCACACTTCCTCCGGACCTCACCTGAGTGACGTCCTCGCGCTTTGCTAATACTCGCGACGACCCCATCGCACAGAGGACTTACACCTCATCCGTCACGCGTAATGCTGAGGATCGAAACGGCCAGGCCCCGGCCGGGGAACCGGGGTGGCCGTCAAATGCGAGGTTTAGTCAGCGCGCGCCCCCTTACGTTCTCAGCGCGCGGCAGCGAGCACCCCAATGATGACCTTGAAGCACTTCGATAGCGATACACGTGGTTACCATTCGGCCAACTATAACCCTTTGATGTTGCAGGATTGTGAACCGCGCGGGAGTTAGCGAATCCGTTAAAGCTCAGCCCCAGCCCCTGCTCCTCGGGTCTTTCCATTCTCCTTGTCCGTCCTGCGCTCTGCTCGTCTGGCTTCTGCTTAGCCAAACGGGTATGTTGCCGTACTGTTACTCGCGAGTGAACAGGCGGATATGAACGATGAAGCAATTTTCGCCCAGCTCGTCGCGGTCCGCAGACTGGCCGAGCAGTTTCATTTGGACTTCGACCATCTGCTTGACGACGTTCTGCGAAGATTCCCGCCAGACCTGGTGAAGCTCATCCGTGCCAAGCTCGACAGTGTTCCTGCACCGGCGCGACGGTAGCGATAGCATTCTGAAAGCTATCTGAAGCGGCCAGGCCTCGCGCGCGGCGAGATGGACTAGCCATCAAATGCGTGAGCGCTGAACGTAAATTGCGGTCCGGTATCGACTATAAATGCTTATTGCCGGGATTGCTGAGCCAGTGTCACGCCGGCTGGCGGTGCAACTTGGCCGTCGAGGACACTTCGCGTGCGAACGCACCAGCCGATCCTAGTCCTAGCGGCGACTGAAGAACAATTTGGATAACGCTGATCGATAGCGCCATAGCTAGCAGCCGGGCCCGCGAAGCATAAGGAGCTAACCCGGTAACCAGAATCGCCTGAACAGGGCCCAGACCGACCGGTGTGATAGGCAATCCGTCGACCAGCAGAACCACGGGCAAAAGCGCGAACACGGCCGCCAGATTAGTGTTGATTCTGAACGCATGGACCTGGAAATAGAGCATCGCGCCGTACGCCAAAAAGATAGTGATACGGATGCCCGCTAGTCTCAGGTAATGGCAAGCCCGAGCGATTCGAAAAGCAGTCAAACAGGGCCGGTCGTAGATCCACCGGCCCAATGCTGACCTGGGCCGCCCGCGGCTCCAGAACCATGTGTTCAAAAGAAGCAACGTCAGGATGATTGCTGGGACATGCCAGAATTTGTGAATCAATGCAGATCGATCCACTACGGCCACGATTAAGGCCATCGCCGCCATGATCTGCAAATCCAGCAGCGTTTGAAAGATAAGCGTACATCCACCGGTCAGCCACGCCACACCCTTGCGCCGGTTCATGAACATCACGAGGGCAGTCCCGGCCACCGCGGTATTAATCAACTGCAAGAAGTATTGCGCCGCGTTCGCCGGCAGCATTTCGCGAAAACTCGTACGGGTATGGAAGTAGCTAAATAAGGTGGCGAACAGGAGAGTCTCGCCAAGAAACCAGACCGCAAATGAACCGACGCTGGCCGGAATAAAAATCCACAGGTTCGCGACCGAAAAATTGTGCAGCAAATGGGCCAAGGACACGCCACGTGCGACGCACCATATGATGAAGAGCGCTACGGCATACGTGGCCAGCCGGTAAAAGAGCGCTCGGCTAATTACGGGTGCATCGTGTGTTTGCGTCCATCCAGCTGATTTCAATATACCCTCGGATTTTGCAGCTTGCGACAACCCATTCTCTATCGAAGATATCGAAAACGGTGCTACGATCCCACGCAGAGATTTGATCGCGTCGAACGTTCGTCTCTCTATCATCTCCAGTTTTAGCGACCACCTCCAGTCTTACGAAAGTGCCGGTGAAATAGGTTAATTTCAGACCGGTGAGACTCGAGATTGGATTTACGCAATCATGTGCGATTTACTCCCACGTTTCTGGAGAACTCGCTAAGCGATGCTCGTCGCCGCGTATATGATCAACCCTCCACAATGGCGCGTCTGTTTGCGTTTGTG
This sequence comes from Candidatus Binataceae bacterium, assembly GCA_024281015.1. Lineage (GTDB taxonomy): Bacteria > Desulfobacterota > Binatia > Binatales > Binataceae > JAMXLL01. The sequence goes on along the minus strand of JAMXLL010000251.1, from coordinate 9,121 downwards.
AGCAACTCGTCGTGCCGGTCTAAGCGACATCGTCCCTCTAAAGGAAACTAAGTGCTCGAATGCGAGACCACATCATCGACCGGCCAGGGCGATCAGCTCTCACGCCCGAGGACAGCGATGAATCCCGACGAGACGATGCCGATGCTTGAAGACCAGTTGGTGCTCTGCGAATCGAACGCCATCCTTCCCATTTTCCATCGAAGAAGCCGGAGCACGGCAAGCTCCATACTCGTACCAACGGTAGCGAGACTTGCGCAAAACCTCACGGACCCAGAAGCGGTAAAGGGCAACAGAAGGCAGAAACTCTAAGCACAATAAGTTGATATACCAGTCTGCGGTCCTGGCTTGTTGCTAAGTAATGCTACAGCGCCAACCGTCCCACATAATAAAATTCGTGTCATCTCGCTTCAGTCATGTCATAATCTAATAGACCTGAACAGCTCATCGTCGCTGCTGGAGATTTTCACTCCCGCCGTGCTCCAGTGGATTATGCAGTCGCCGAATTTCGAGCAGAAAACGTTCACTGACTCTGACCAGACCCAGAATCTTGCCGGCCCTCCATCCAGTAGTACGCCAATTGTAGCTTGTCCCGACTGCGACGCTCTGCAGGTGCTCCCTCGCCTTCGCTCAGGGCGTTCGCGGTGCTTCCGATGCAAGGGTACTCTCGAACGCAGGACCGGGCGCAGCCTGGATGCAGCCCTGGCCTGCGCAATCACGACTCTGATTTTGCTGTTTCCGGCAAACCTCTTGCCTTTGCTTCGGCTGGAGTATGCCGGGGTTGTCAGCGAAACGCATGCCGGCTCCGGCATTCTGTCCTTGTGGCAAGAGGGTTGGGTGCTAGTAGCCGTGATCATTGCGCTTCAGGTGGTAATCCTGCCTTTTTTCCGCTTTGGTCTGCTGACTGCGTCACTCGGTGCAATCTACTGGGGTATCGACGAAAGCTGGATAGGGCCTGCCTTTCGCTGGTCGGAAAAATTGGACGCTTGGGCAATGCCGGACGTTTTCCTGATCGGCTGCGCCATAGGGTACAGCCGCCTGGAACCTTATGCCCCGGTGGTCATAGGCGCGGGTGGCTGGTGCATGATTGCTGCTGCGCTGATGGCGATGATGACGCGGGCAAGCCTTGACCGCCGTTCAATCTGGCGTCGCATCAAGGCTCCGGTCGCATCGTTCGCGAGAGCGGAGCACCTGACCTGCACTGTTTGCGATCTGCTCCTTCGACCTGACGCCGCCCCGCGACGTTGCCCACGCTGCGGGCAACCAGTTTGGCGACGGAAGCCTTATGCAATTGATTGCCCGGCGGCCCTGACTTTGGCTGGCTTGGTCCTTTACCCTGTTGCCAACATTTACCCGATGAGCACTTTCTCCAGCAGGTTCATCCATACCAGCCATACGATCTTTACCGGTGTGACCGATCTTGTGCATGCACATCTATGGCCACTGGCGTGCCTGGTGTTCACAGCTAGTATAGGCATACCGCTCTTAAAACTAGTAGGAATGGGATGGTTCCTGTTGTCTATCAGGATGGGGTCACAGAAGAGGCTGGTCTTCAAAACAGAACTGTATCGGGTAATAAATGAAATTGGCCGTTGGTCCAATATGGATGTGTATACTATTGCGGTGTTTACACCAATGGTGCAATTCGGCCAATTAGCCAGGTTTCACGCCGGAAGCGGCACCCCTGCATTTTTAGCGGTCGTCGTCCTTACCATGATTGCTTCAGAGAACTTCGATCCAAGGCTGATCTGGGACGCAGCCGGGGCGAATCGATGAGCACGCAGGGGCACCTGCCCGAGGCAATTGAGCAGCCAAGTCACTGGCCCGGCTGGATATGGGCTGTGCCAATTGCCGCGGTGGCTATTGTCACCTGGCTAGCCATTCGCAGCTGGACCAGCACGGGTCCCAAGGTTACGGTCATCTTCCCGACCATTGCCGATCTCAAACCCGGGGATACTGAAGTGAAATTTCAGGACCTGGCAGTAGGCAAAGTAAAGTCGGTGAGCCTCGAGAAGGATTTCCGCCACATGCGAGTAAAGTTGCAACTTGACTCGACTGTTGAGGGAAATGTAGGAGAGGACGCAAAATTCTGGATTGAGGGCCAGAACTTTGCGCTGACCAAGCTGTCGGATCTCACCACCATTGTGTCCGGCCCCTACGTGGCAATGCAGCCGGCGCCGGGGCCCGCCCAAGATCATTATGTCGGCCTTGCCGAGGCGCCCGTTTTGAAGTTTGGTGAGCAGGCGACGCCGTTTACTTTGCAGAGTGATACGCTGAGTGGCGTCCAACGCGGCACGCCAATTTTCTACCGAGACCAGACAGTGGGCGAAGTCAGAAGCTACCAAATGGCCAATGCCCAGCAATTTAACATAGTGGCAATGATCAAGTCGCCATTTGACAAGCTGATTCGCACTGGAACCCGTTTCTGGAACGCGAGTGCTATTCACTTATCCAGTGCTGCCACTGGACCAAAATTGCAGCTTCGCTCAGTGCCCGCGTTGGTTCAAGGTGCGATCGCTTTTGAAACTCCATCCGGTCCAGCCGCAGGTACCTCTGCCAAGCCGTATTACAAGTTTCACTTGTACGATGGTCAGGATGCTGCGGAGAATGCACCTGATGTCGAAACCGTCAGCTATCGTGCTGTGTTCAACGATCCTACCGCGTCACTGAGCAAAAATGCGCCGGTGCAGCTGATGGGTTCGGACATCGGCTCGGTCGCGGAAACTAAACTCGAATACTCTCCGGCAATGGGAAAACTGAGTATTAGCGCCATCATTGATATCGATCCCCAACGAATACAGCTCGGGAACGGGCAGAGCTGGAGCGGAGATCGCCGGCAGGTCGACGACATGATGCAGCGCCTGGTTGCCCACGGATTACGGGCGGAGATTTCCAGTTCACCGCCTGTCATCGGCGGCCATATTGTAGTGTTGCACATCGTACCGAATACAACAGGCACTCTCATGACAGGAACGATCCCGGAAATTCCCACCGTTTCTGGCTCTGATATCCAAAATGTAATTCAAAGCACCAACGACTTTATTCGCAAGCTTAATGAGCTTCCGCTTGAAGACATTGCCAGACAAATAGATCAGAGTACTCAGCATATTTCTCATTTGGTGAGTTCGCCCGCGCTACCCAAAACCATACGTCAAGTTGAAAACTCTGCAGAGAACGTAAGGGCGATAACTGCTGACGCTCGCGGCCAACTTCCTCCTGCATTGCGTGACGCGCGTAAATCAATTGACGAAGCACAGGCGACGCTCGCCTCGACCGAGGCTTTGGTCGCTGCAAACCCGGCCCAGAGCCAACCGCAGAACGCAGACTTGCCGGCGGCACTGTACGAAGTAACGCGGGCCGCCCGCTCGCTGCGGGAGCTGTCTGATTTCCTTAACCAACACCCGGAAGCTCTAATCGAGGGGCGCGGCCTTCGCCAATGAGGAAGCTGGTCTGCGGTGTAGCGGCACTTGTTTTGGCGAGCTGCGGCTTCAGCCCACCGACACACTACTATAGTCTTGTGCCGGTCCAGTCAGGACCGGCAATTGCCGCGTCAGGTCCCCCGCTTCAGATCTTTCATGTAAGCATCCCGGCTACGCTTGATCGCGAATCGTTAGTGGAATGGTCGGAGTCAGGCGAGTTGAAAATCTCCGGGAGCGAGCGCTGGGCAGCACCGCTCGACGAAATGATTCAAAATGTTTTGGCTGCGGATTTGCGTCATAGGCTCCCGGGGCTCGTGTTGTTGCCGGGGGACCCGTCTCCGCCAGGCGATACCCGAGGCATCCTGCTGAACGTGAGACACTTTGCCGCGCTTGATTCGGCCCGTGTCGTTCTATCGGCAGATTGGTCGCTGATGTCGAGCCGTCCGATGGCCGCGATCCTCACCCGCAGCGAAACGGTGGCGGTGCCGATTTCGTCAAATCGCAGCTCCGAGGTCGTGCCAGTTATGAGCCAGGCCATTGCCGTACTGAGCGGCCGGATAGCTGATACGATCTGTTCCACCGGCCAGGTGACTGCGCGACAATAAGCGTCGCTAATACAGATCAGCTCAGTTCGGTACAGTTGGTAGCCCGCACCTATAGCGCTTTCATGACTTGTGCGTACAGGCGCTGGCAAAATCATTTTTCAGCAGGTTTGGCAAACAGGCCGGTCGGCAGACCATCGATACTCCGCTGATTTTCACCGTGCTGGTAATTGGTGAGAGATCTCTCGTCGCGCTTCTCCCAATATTTGCGCAAGGTGTCACGCTCCCTGAGGTTCTCCATCCACGGCACTCCATAACCGCAGGACGTCATTGCCGACTCGACCTCGATTTCCATAATTTGCCGGACGCCCCGCTCTGGTGGAAACATCGGGAGGTATTCGAGCCAGTTGGAATCATGCGGATGAATTGCGCGGCCGTGACCATAGAGCCTCGCGATCCTCGCAGTTTTGTCAAACGAGCAAAACATGACCGTGATTCGGCCATTGTCGAGCAGGTGCGCCGCGGTCTCGTTACCGCTGCCTGTGATATCAAGATAGATGGCGCGCTTCGCGCTGAGCACACGAAAGGTATCCATACCTTTAGGGGACAAATTGATTCGACCCTCGGTGGGTGCGGTCGCGACGAAAAACACTTTCTGCGCCGCAATGAATTCCTTCAGTTCCGGTGTGATTTCTTTATACCAGCTTGACATTGCCTCGCACGCTCCCGCTCAAGTGATCACACGAGATTACCTGCCTGATTCGCACGATCAAGGCTGCGCGAAAACTTTGATTGGCCGCAGATGCGGGCTCAACGAAGCACCTCTCGCTTTCTCGCATTTCGCAAATTGAAGCCGTCCAGTTTCGCAAAACTTAAGGTACCGTGAGCCGCAACAGCGAGGACTGCGCGGGACTGGAGATTTTCGTAATTGATTTGAATCGTAAAATGCTGAGCGAAATCAGGCCAATTCTCCGCATCGCCAACATGATGCGGCTCGATTTCAATCATGCGATTTCACCTTGAACGAATATGGCACAGACCTCGCTCTAGGCTCGTTGTGCAAAAGCAATAGAGAGGAAAAAAAATGAAGACGATCGCAAATGCGACTGCATTTCTTGTCGCGCTGTCATTGATGATCGGGCTTATCCTTGCGCAGCAGAACTATCAGAACAGCTGGCGCGAGGCGACCATACAATCGCTTGCCAGCTACGGTTCCCAGACCGTAGCCACTGGACCAGATCGCGGGTACAAGGTCGTGATGAAGTAGGGACCAGGCTCGGGTGGGGCGGCTTGCTGCTCCTGCTTGCCGTCCCCGGCTGCAGAGCCGGAGAGCGCCGCTGGTGCCTTGACCTGAAGAAGAGAGAACCTCGTTGATGGATGTCAGGTTAGTTGACTAATAGATTACCACGCTGCGGATGGACTCGCCCTTGTGTAGCAGGTCGAAGGCATGGTTGATGCGCTCGAGCGGCATTTGGTGAGTAATCAAGTCGTCGATATTAATGCGGCCCTGCATATACCAATCGACTATTTTCGGCACATCGCGCCGGCTTTTTGCGCCGCCGAACGCGGTACCTTTCCATGTGCGGCCAGTGACTAGTTGGAAGGGTCGGGTAGAGATCTCTTCGCCGGCGGCGGCCACCCCGATTATTACGCAAGTGCCCCATCCGCGCTGACAACATTCCAGCGCCTGGCGCATTAACTTTACATTACCTACGCATTCGAAGGAGAAATCGGCGCCGCCTTTGGTCAAGTCGACGAGGTAGGGAACGAGGTCAGCACCTATCTCGGCAGGATTGACAAAATGGGTTATGCCGAACTTTTCTGCCATAGGGCGCCGCGCTGGGTTCAGATCGATGCCCACTATCATCGAAGCACCCGCCAAGCGCGCACCTTGTACTACGTTGAGGCCGATGCCGCCGAGTCCGAATACAACCACGCGGTCACCAACCTGAACTTTAGCTGTGTTGATCACCGCGCCGATTCCCGTTGTAACACCACAGCCGATATAGCAAACCTTGTCGAATGGAGCGTCCTCGCGAATTTTCGCAACCGCGATTTCGGGCAACACGGTGAAATTGGCAAAGGTGGAAGTTCCCATATAATGGTGGACCATTTCGCCGCTACGCGAGAACCGGCTGGTACCGTCGGGCATCAACCCTCGCCCCTGGCTCTCGCGAATGGCCGTGCAGAGATTAGTGCGGCCTGATACACACGCCGGACATTGGCGGCACTCCGGAATGTAGAGTGGAATGACATGGTCCCCTTTCGAGACTGAGGTAACACCCGGCCCGGTTTCGACGATCACTCCGGCACCCTCGTGTCCCATAATCGCCGGGAATAGCCCCTCCGGGTCGCGACCTGAGAGCGTATAGGCATCGGTGTGGCATATGCCGCTAGCCTTGACTTCAATCATCACCTCGCCTGCTCTGGGACCCGCGAGGTCAACTTCAGTGACTTCCAATGGGGCATTGGGCTGATTAGCAACTGCTGCGCGAACCTTCACCTCTACCTCTCCGAATTCTGCCCAGCCGCCTCGACTGCCTGTGCGGCAAAGGGCGTGGGCAGCTTGAACTCGATTTCGATTATTGATGCATATGGCGGTAGTATCAGCTTCGCAACAAGACTACGCCATCGCGAATTGCGCGGCCGCCCTCAGCGCTGAGCGTTTCGAAAAATATCAAGACGCCGGCGCTGCTCTTCTCGCGCGTCATAATCCGGACCATTATTTCCGATGGCATCAACACCATGGCACCGAACCGCGCAAAAATGCGGGCGACGCGTTCTGGATCCCCGCCGGCCTCCGCCGTTATTATTCTTGACACGCTCAAGGCCAGGGTCGCAGTGCCCATCAGGATCGGCGCCGGCAACCCCGCTCGTTTCGCCACCGCCGTATCGGTATGAATGCTCACGGAGTTCACTTGGCGGGAGCACGCCGCGTAAACATGCGCGAGTCCTGCCGCAATCGGCAGCAGGAACTCGCCGCGCGAATGGCCGTCCCATTTGGCCGGCCGGAACGGCGCCGCTAGCTCCGCGACGCGACGGTCACCTCCGATCAGCTCCACATTGCGGTAGATCTGCCCCCAGTCGACGGTCGCGATTGGTCGCCCGTACGCGTCAACGGTTTCGTGACGTGTGACGATATAAGCGCCAGGGGGCCGAGCTTCGGCGGCAATCACTGTTGCACGAGTTGTGACTTTCGCGGGGACGCGCAGTGAATTGTGCAGGATCATGGCATGGGTCGCATGAACGCGGCGCAGCATTTCATCCGGATGGAGTGAGGAATTGCTCAGCTTCTCGTCTATCTCTGCCATCCCTTTCCAAGCGCAACAGACAGGAAAAACCGGATGTGCGAGCAAGCCTTCCGGCCGGAGCGAGTCAACATAGGCCGCGCTCACATCGCCAATGCCAGCGGCGTAACCCATTGTCCAGGCGGCATCGACCTGGTGTTCGAACGGTCCGACCTCGGTTCCGACCCAGCTTGAGTCGAACGGCATAACTATCTCCTCACCCACACTCGCCTGGTCAACGCGCTCATCAATCCCAACAGCGCTGGATTCGGTGCTTGTCTAATCGCGCAGGACAACAACGCCGTCGCGAATTGCGCGACCCCCTTCGGCGCTGCAGGCTTCGAAGAAGACGGTCTCACCGCCTGTGCACTTCTGGCGAGCATTGATCCGCACCAGCATCTCCGAGGGCATCAAAACCATCGCGCCAAACCGGCCAGCGACCTGGGCAACGCACCCGGGGTCACCCTCGGCCTCGACCTCAATAATCCGCGACACGGCCATCGCGAGGGTCGCGGTGCCATGAAGAATCAGTCCCGGCAAGCCGGCTTTGGCAGCTATCGCGCTATCAGTATGAATCGGGTTCCAGATCCGCGCGCATTCGGTATAGATATGAGCGGCACCAGCGCTAATTTGAACCCGCACTTCTTTACGCGGCGGCGCGGACAAGCTGAGCGTCGGCAGGGGAGGTACCTCGGCAGGACGGTCGGGCCCCTTAACCTCCACCTCGCGATAGAGGCTTCCATAGTAGGTAGTACAGACGGGCGCGCCGTGATCATCGACCGTGTCGAATTTCGCCACTTCGTACGCTCCCGGTTTACGCCGTTCAACGCCAATTACTTCCGCACTCGTAATCAGACGTTCGGGCGGATGCACTAAGCGATGAACTATCGTGTGATGGGTAGCATGTACACCCCGGGCGGCCTCGTCCTGGGACAAATTTGCACGCGCTTTATGACGTATCGAACTGGCCGCCGGCCATTCGAAGCACACCGCAAACAGCGGATGGGCAATAATTCCGTCCGGCCGTCGGGTATCAAGATAGCAAGCAGCGCAATCGCCCACTGACGCGGCGTACGCCATGGCCCAACGCGTATCAATTTCACTCGCGATCGAGCCGATTTTCGTTCCAACTAATGACGAATCGAGTGGCATGAATCTATTCTTAGCGCCGAGACTGCTTCAGGTCCAATGCCACCGGGCCGACCGTCGCCCTATCGCTTATATCCGGCCGTCTGTCCCTGCACCCATCAGGCTGCTAACGTTTCAATGACGATGCGGGCAATCCTGTTTGATTTTGGTGGCACTCTCGATTACCCGAGGCATTGGCTCGACCGATTCGTCGCCCATTATCGGATGGCGGGGGTCGACATCGAGCGAACTGAACTCGACTATGCATTCACCATTGCAACCCAAAAGGCCTACGCGTGCAGTGGAACTCTCCGAAACTACGATCTTTCACAATTGGTGGGCTTTCTTATCGACCGCCAATTCGAGGCTCTCGCGTTCACCGCAACGGCCACCGGCCGGCACCCCGGAATGGCGCTAGCGTGGCAAGACGCTAATCCGTTAAAGAACCAAATCCGTGATTCGTTCGTAGCTGAATCTGCCCTCGGATTCGCCACGACGCGGCCCCTGCTCGCATCACTTGTGAACCGTTTCAAAATCGCAGTGGTGTCGAACTTTTACGGTAACCTCGATCGCGTGCTTGCCGATGCCGGGTTAGGCCAAGTGGTCACTGCGACCCTGGATTCCGGCTTGCTCGGTTTCTCCAAGCCGGACCCGAGAATTTTCGCAGCTTCGCTAACGGAACTCGGCGTACAGCCCGGTGAAGCCGTAATGGTCGGAGATTCGATTAACAATGATTGCGCCCCAGCTC
>JAMXLL010000250.1 GCA_024281015.1 Candidatus Binataceae bacterium | reverse complement strand
CGGTCGCGGAGCTGCGCGCCGCGACGCTCAAGTTCGCCAAGCGTATGACCTTGATCTCGCCCGAGGCGCTGTACGGTGCCAAGCGGGCGATCAATCGCGGCGCAGAAGCGGGCGGCTTGCGCAGCGCGATCAACGCCGGGCTGGACGTCCTGGCGCCTCTCTATGCCGCGAAGACCGAACACGGCATGAAGTTCAACGAGATCAAGAAGAAGGATGGTCTTGGCGCTGCGCTCAAGTGGCGCGCCGCGCAGTTCAGGGAGTAGGACCGGGAGGTGTCGTCGTCCTATCTGCGTCTACACTGGGTGGCGAAGTCGTATGACGGCAAAAGCAATGCGATCGACGATATCAGCATCGCCTTCCGGCGCGGCGAGTTCATCACGCTGTTGCGACCAAGCGGATCGGGTGACAATGACGCTGATGATGGTGGCCGGGTTCGAGCATCCGACATCCGGCACGATCGAGCTCGACGAGAAGGACCGGACCCCGGAAGCTCTACCACCGCAATATCGGAGTGGTGTTTCAGAACTACGCGCTCTTCGCGCACATGGCAGCTTCGCCGGCCGCTATCCGCGCGAATTGTCGGGCGGCCAGCAGCAGCGCTCGCGCTCCCGCGCGGGCTGGTCTTCTGCCCGGATACCGTGATTTTCAGTCACGTGCGCTCTACCAACTTAGTTACTTGTGCGCGGGGCCCCCGTCACTCTCGCGGGCCTGAAGGCAAAGCGGGCGCTGGCATAGAGGCACCGCGTCGAGGGGTTACGTGATGCACGTTCATAAAATTAGAACCCACCTCAACGGGCTTGCTCCATCTGACGGCTAGACACAGATTGCTGCATTAAAACGCCGAGGATATCCGCTTTTTGTAGAGTGACCCTCAGAGCCTCGTTGGACACGTGCGTATAAATTTCTGTCGTAGCGATACTGGAATGTCCTAATAATCGCTGGACAAAACGTATATCAACCCCGGTTTCAATTAAGAGCGTTGCGGCGGTATGCCTTAACATGTGTGGAGTAATCCGCCTAGCAAGACCAATTTCAGCACCGCAGTTTTGCAGCTTCGAGCGAATTGATTGTGGCCGCATCGCCGTACCTCGGCTATTTGTAAAAAGTGTACTAACAGCATCATCTCGCTTGCGACGATCGCTGGCGATCTCCTTTAGATCTCGCTGTACTTCAGAATCGGTCACGTAGACTATGCGCTCACGGGAGCCCTTGCCATGTACGTGAAGCGTCGATCCGTCCAGTGAAACGTCTTCGAGACTCAGTTTGCAAACCTCTCCGACACGAAGCCCAGTTGTAACCATTAGGCGTATAGCGGTTCGGAGCATCAAATCGTCGCTTTTCCCAGGCCTTCCGTCCGACAGCGAGGACAACAGGCTCGAAATCTCAGCACGAGATAACGCGCGGGGTAGCCGTTTTCGACGAGGCAGCTGAAGTCGCCAGCCCAGAAACGGATCCTCCATCTCGCCGGCGTCCACGAACCTGCGGAAGAATATTCGAAGGCACGCGAACGTCGTCGAACGGTAGCCGCGGCTAAACGCCTTCTCTGAACGAGTTCTTCAAGATATTGTTTAATTGCTTCTGTCGATATATCCGATAACTCAATCGAAGGTGAGAGCGACCTTTGCAAATCCGCAAGATCGCACGCATACGCCTCTTGAGTATGCGCCGAGAGCTGGCGTTCAATCGCACACAAATAGAGAAACCGATCGGCTGCTACGCGCAACTCCATTTCGCCCTCCCGATATTTCGGAAACGCGAATTTGCCGCCTTTGCTTTTCAAATGCTACTGCGCTCAGATCCTGTCTCTTATTACGGTTACCTATTGAGGCAACACGGCTTTCCAACTCTGCCGAGCAGTCAAAGAGCATCGAAACCTAGGACATGTGATCGCCCCAAAGACGGGCAGGGCTTCGGAGTTCAAGTCATCTCAAGAGGAATTCTTTTGGTTGGAGCGGAAAACGCCAAATCTAGATGCGAGAGTTCGTCAGCGGTTAGGGACAAATCCGCGGCTGCACGATTGGCTCGGATGTGCTCCCGCCGCGACATCTTGGGTATGGCAACTATGCTATTCTGTCGAAGTAGCCAAGCCAGCGCAAGCTGCGCCGGAGTGGCGCCGTGCGCTGCTGCCAATCCCCTCAGACGAGCACAGCGAGCCAATCTCCCCTGATCGAGTGGCGAGTAAGCCATTGTCAGGATCCGCCGACTGCGGCACCAGGGAAGTAGGGCAAATTCGATACCACGACGATTGAGGTTGTACATGACTTGGTTAGCCGCCACTGCACTGCCGCCAGTAATCTGGCTTAGTTCCTCCATCTCATCGAGGTCAAAATTGCTAACTCCCCAATATCGAATTTTTGTCGCTTCGAGAAGGGCCGTGAACCCGTCAACGGTTTCCGAAACGGGAATATTCTCGCGCCAGTGCAGCAAGTACAGATCAATCCGATCTGTCTTCAATCTTCGGAGGCTACGTTCGCAAGCGGCAATTGTTGCTTGCCGCGTCGCATTTCCGGGCGAAACCTTGCTGACCAGGAAGATTCGGTCCCGGTTCCCGCCGATTGCCTCGCCAACTATTTTCTCTGCCTCACCACCGGCGTACATCTCTGCAGTATCAATCAACGTCATCCCGAGTTCGATGCCGAGGCGGATCGAGGCAAGCTCCTCCTTCCGTTTGCCGGGCTCAACACCCATCCTCCACGTCCCTTGTCCCAATGCGGGTACAGCCTCGCCTGATGCAAGTTTAGTGATCGGCAGAGGTCGTTGCATGCATAGCCGTCATTGATGATTCGTGGAATTGCTTAACGCACTCGCGCTTTGTCTCCATCTTTCAAACCAGTCCTTAGATGATTGGGCATCCCATTTGCGTGCTTTGGCGGGTGGCGGAGTGCACATAACTCAGAATTATGTGTCGGCTCCTCGTCATCGCATCCGATTTTGATCTCGAAGGTGCTGGCCCTTTGCACGAGCTTCGGGATCAAATCGATTTCTTGAGCGAGATCGGAGTACAGGCTAAGTTACTCATTGATCCGTCTCAGGTTGACCTTGAATTAACGCTCTTGAGCAAAGGCTTTGACTGCAGTTTTTCTCCAATTTCACGATGCTATCAGGATCGATCTGATGGGCAGGTTATTCCGCGCGATTACGATATCTATGCTGTTTTTGAAAAACTTGACCAACAGTTCATCGGCTCAACATACTTCCATAGCTTACTCGCGGAAGATAAAACCCTCGCTAATGATCGCCACGGGCTCGCGCCCCCCGGTATCTTGATTACACGAACGCTATTTGAACACAAACCTTTTGCGGTTCGGAAAAGATTAGAAACGATGAGCTTCCCAGCAATTATTAAGCCGAACGCGCTGGGCGGGTCGATTGGGATAGATTCGGATGCCATCGTATCGAATGCCGATGGAGCGATGGGGCGCGTCGCCGCCGTATTCGACCGGATCCGCGTGCTTCACGAAATTCGAGTGGAAAAATACTTGAGCAATGCGCGGGAATTCACGGTTGCGGTACTTGGCAATGATAACGCAGTAGCGACCAGTGTTACTGAAGTTATTAAATCGCGCGAGGCTCGGGTGTATAGCGAAAAGGAAAAGCGCGCATCTGTAGACCAGCGCCTCGTCCGCTACCAAACCGTTCCGGACGGTGTTTTGCGTGGAGCCCTTGCGGCCCTTTCGCATGAAACCTTTCGCCACTTCCGCTTGCGCGATTTGGCACGCTTTGACATCTTGCTCGATGACCGCTTTTATCTAGTTGATATCAACGTGCCCCCGGTCCTTAGCAATAGTTTTTCTCATGAGTGGCAAGCACTCTACGGCACAAAGAAGCGAGAATTACTTGCGTATGCACTAGCGGCCTTTCATTATCGGCTGCTGGCACAAAACACACCTAGTCCGGTGCCTTCTGCCGTCCTCCGACAGGTGCCTAACGTTGTTCGGCGTGCAATGCGCCCCCTATCACCTATCGATTGCTGACGCGCCGTCTGTGACCGTGAGCCAGTGGCTCAGGGCGGAAAGAAGTAATTCGACAATTCGCGAGTAGTAAGATTCGCGTCCGACGTTATCATGGAAATATGCCTGCACATGCCTGAGCGGCTCGCGCGCTTCTCGAATCTGGGAAGCCTTAAAGCGCTTGATGTCGTTAACAATGAAACGTGCCCAATCGAGGTCGCAATCAGCTTCTAAAAACTTCATGCCGTGTTCACGGGCCAGTCGTCGGGCTCTGTCCAAGCTCGCCCGGGCGCGACCGAAACGACGTTCTAGTGCAGCTCGTTGAGCCGATTGACGGTGGTATTCCACTTTAGGCTCAACAGCAGGGTTAAGCGTAAGCAATTTTCCGAACTCCTCCAACCGCAAATCGGCTTCCTTGAGGCGCTCTGGCCGGGCAATGGAGTACCAAAGTGCGGTTTCCGAGAGCTCACTATGTACCTGTATGGTGTCTGAGAGTAGCTTTCCGTCCTCGCTGTCGGTTGCCGAGATATCCAGCGCCTTGTTCAAAGCCTGCTCGGCAAGCCGGTGCTGCAACTCAAACTCTTCTGGTGCAGGGACGAAGTGACCGGATGACATGTCCCAGCGGAACTGGATTGCGTCCTGCATGAGATTTTTGTGCAAAATCCCACGCCAGAGCGCCAATCGCAATCGGTCGCGGGGCTCGCTAGTGCGGCCGCTGTCTTGCTCCACCTCGGCAATTAGTTTCAGGCCACCGGTAAAGTCCCCTAACTCCCGCAGAGTTTCGACCGCAGCTGGAAGCGTTCTAATTGCCTCAGGGTCAGCTCGATTGGCCTGAGAAATCAGCACGGCCTGGAGTTCGTCGGACGCTTGACGAATGTGGCCGAGGTTACGCAGAGCAATCCCTTTCGCGCGACGAAATCGCTCTACAGCCCGACCGTTGCTCATAGAAACTAGAAGATGTTCACTTTGGTGCAGACAATCTAGTGCTCGGGACCAGTCCTCGGCATCGAGATAACTTTCCGCGACGAGTCGAACACAGCGAAATTCAAGCGCCGGATCATCAAAATACCCGCGGACTGCCCTTAGTACCTCGTTTGCGAGAAGTGTGAGGTCCGATACCTGTTCGTCCAGAAGCGATTCAACCCCATCAAGAAACCGCATGATGATACTCTCGGCGGCGAGAAGCGGGACCACTCCACTGCTAGTATTCATGATGCCATCAATCGCAGAAATCAGCCATCGTTCTTCTAGATCGCGAGCCTGAGGACCTGAACGCAGGCTAATAAACGCCCGACAAAGAACCCGTGAGAGTTGAAGATTTTGTCCAACTTGAGAAGCTGCTTTCATAAAGCTTGTCCACCGTTCGGGCCACCGGGATGAATTTGTCCCATCCCCGAGGAGATAAGCAGCTAAAGCGTCGCGTAAATGGTAGGTGAGGGATTCTTCGTAAAGCGTTTTGCTCTCGCTCATGCCAAAGCAAAGCTCCAGTGCTTGGTCATACCACTCTGCCGTTTCGGGGGTAGATATTCGGTTTGTGTCCAGATGATTAAGATATCGCCCAAGGACGACCTCCTCTAGGCGATCGTGCGAAAAAACGACGATACCATGAACGGCTCCAGCTATTTGCTTCAAAATTCCCATTCCAGAAAGATCTGAGAGGGCAAGCAAAACTGGCTCCCGATGTGGCTGACCAGCCCATAAGTCTTCATGCTTGACGATGTCATTCTCTGCAAAGCGGATTCGTTGTGCAAAAATTCGCTCAAGCACGGACCAAACCTCTAGAATGCGTTGTTGAGAGGGCAAGCGTTGGAAACCGTAGTCCACGACTAGATCGACAAGATCTGACGAAGAGCGCAAAGCGCGTATTGACACGCCCTTCTTATATAACTCGCCCGCAAGCATGATCATGATTGGCCGCGAAAGCAAGCTGGCAAACTTTCGGTCTCGGCGTGTAGCCCGCGTTATCGCTTGCTCGGCGCCGTCCTCCTGCGAGTCGGCGAAATAGATAGCGAAGAGCGCTTCTCGCTCAACCTGAGTCAAAGGAAGGATTTCAAGGTAGGGGCGCGGCTCTCGCGCAATCCCAGGTACAACAAGATGAAACGCTTGGTCCGGCAGGTCCACCCCTAAGCGAGTACGTGCCCCAAAATAGGTCTCATGTCGGCTCGTCATAATAATCCGCAGCGCAGCGTGAAGCGTGGGGTCATCCACGAATGACCTCGAGAGAATTGTCGCCATTTCATTCAGCGAGCGGCACAATGAAAGAACTTGTTGCCCATTCGCCACTTCGTTCAGGCCGTCGAACACTATAATGAGTTCTTCATCTCGTTGAGCAAATGCCCTAGCTAGCGTTCTGATAAGCTCAGCGTCGTCGGCGTCCAATGTTGCGAGCGACGCCCGAATAAGCCCAGGAATTGTCCACGCTTCGCGGCGGTTGCGTAATGGGAATACGAGAACCGTGCGCCGAGTAACCTTGTTGGCTAAATTGATTTGGCGAATAAGTGTGGTTTTTCCGGATCCCCCAACGCCGAGAATCACGAGGGCTGGTTTGTGGCTTGCGAGAAAGTCGGTTACTTCTTTGTAGAACGAAAGCGCAGCCAGTGGCCGATCAACAAAGCTGTTTACCTCCGAAAATTCTCGCCAATTGGCTTGAGCGATTCGTTTTATTCTATCTACGAGCGATACAGGGTGTTCAGTGACGTCACTGTCCGGCAGCAGTTCCTCTATTATGATCTGGAACCAACGGCTCTCTGCTGCCGCCCCTCTCGCGACCTCAATTTCTTTTGTCGGTAGAAGGTTACTGGTAAAGAGAGTGCGTAAAGCGTCGCGGAAGTATCGACGCCGCAGTTGCGGCAGACGTACAGTGCATCGATCTAGTGAAGCAGCGGATAGATGAACATCATTCCGCAATGCACGCCTTAGCTCACCAGCTTCTCCGGCTTGTTCATCGGGTCGAGGTTCGTCGGTAAACAATGCAAGCCGCTCAGTTAGCTCAATCACCTCCCCCAATTCGATCAAGCGCAACCGTGCTCTGAGCGCTAAGTGATCGCCAGGAAAATTAATAGTGGCCAAGAGTTCGCGATCATCGTCGTGCTTTGGTTCAGCCAGAAACAGTAATGTCGCGAAGAATTGATTCGTTAAACTTGCGTTTGGCAATTGCTGAAGTAATTCTTCTCTCCAATGCTCAATGAGCTTTGAAACCGCGAGAGGTAGCGATCGAGCCCACATACGAAACTCGATCGCTAGGACTACTAGGATTCCGTCAAGTTCATTCCTGACGAGCGCGTCAAGACGAGTTGGGATGTGTCGAGCGCGGAAAACGCGAACGATCGATTCCCGGGTACGGTCTGGACTGCCGATATAGAATGGAGGATTTGGATGAAAGCGCGCATGATCGGCTTGGCGCTCGAGCGCGCGTAGTGAGCGGCGCATGAGATCGAGCACTCGTCGGTTATTCTGAATAAGACTGTAGACACGTGTGCCGCGCCAAGTGTATTCGACGCGATCAGCGAAAGTGCGAAGAGCCTACTGGCGGCGCCCCTCCGCTGTTCAGATGCTCGAATAAGCCCTCCATCAGCGAGTCGAAGATGCCGTACTTCGGGCCATAGAGAAAGGTCGAACCTTTCGGCACTCGCTTTTCCAGCCAAGTGAAGATGCGATCCGACCGCGCGCGGTCGGCCCGTGCGGGCTGCGTCGGCGAAGCCCAGAAGGCGGTGTGTTCTGAAGAGCTGGAAAGCGCCTTCATAATGCCCCGGTCTTGACCGCTATAACCCACGACGAGCAAGGCTCGCGACGAAAGACGGCGCACCAACTGTGCTACACCCCGCGGTAACTGCTCCAGGTCATCGGGACTAAAGGCAAGGGCGCATTGATGCAATCCGCCGTGAACCTTTGCAAGCGTTAGGATTGCCGGCTTACCAGACGGATTTGTGGCAGGTACGTTGCTGCAGTGGAGTACGTAGTCGATCCCATATCGCTGAAGAGCTTTGTCAAGAAGATTATCAAAGTTGGTCGTAATGATAGCCTTAATATAACCGGCGCCCGCCAGTCGGGCCAAATTAATATATCCCACTGATGGCTCCAAGTCGTGTGGGATGTAGCGCGCCAAGATGTCGTTACGGTCGCTCGTACCTAAGTTAAGCCACGAATTGACGAAATCTCTATAGTTTTCCTCGGACGACCTTATGGAATAGTCGACCTGGGGGATGCGTTCTGTCAAATATCGGCGAACTACACCGACAGTACTGAGGTCTTCATTTGACGAGGAAAGCGAGCAGCCCGCCCCCAGGAATACGCAGAGCCCTTCACCGTTACCGTGTAGTACTCGGATCAGCCGCACAAGCTCACGAAAAGTGGTCTCGGCAGGATCGACGTTGTACGGAGCAGCGATTGATGTCATAATTCTGAGTTATTTGTCTCGCGGGCTGCCCTAAGACTGCTTACGGAAGAGTTCTCCGACCCCTATTCTATTTAACCTATTCTGGATTTCAAGCGATCAACTGTGGGTTTGTGGGGAGTACAGGCGATCAGCGGAAACCAGATCGCGAGCGACCAAGGCGAGACCAAGATTTGCGGAAAAATCAAGGCAAGATCGAGCAGGTCGCGCCGCCGTTCGAAGTTTATCATCACCCGCTTACCCGGTTCATCGGCCAATTCAGCGGGGATAGCAATTTTCTCGACGCCGGACCGAGGGCGCCGGCGCCGAGTCGGTTGTGATCGAGGGTCTCGGCAAAGTCTGCGCCGCCGGCGCGAACGGAAGCCGCGCGCCCGGGCCGGTGCATGTGTTGATCCGACCGGAACGACTGGGGCAGTTCGAGAACGGCGCCGCCGAACCATTCACCAACGTGGTCGACCTGGCGATCGAGGGTACCTTCAACTACGACGACAGCGTTCTTCTGATCGGCAAGGCGGGACGATTCCCCTCCGCGTCCGCGCGTCGAGCGCCCAGTCCAATTCGCTGCCTGAGGGGCGTGACCCTGCTGGTCGGCGGCGTCGCAATCGAGATCATGCGCGACTTCGCCTTGCGCCTGTTGCCGCTGCGCGCCGGCGACGCCGAGGCGATGATCGCGGAAACGAATGCGGCAAAGCTCCTGCGCGGCATTCGTGGCGG
>JAMXLL010000249.1 GCA_024281015.1 Candidatus Binataceae bacterium | reverse complement strand
ACTCAAACACCAACTCCAACTCCAACACCAACTCCAAGTCCGACACCAAGTCCTGGCTTGATTTCAATGGATGGACGACCGGTCCATGGAACAAAGTCAAGTAGCACGCAGATCAGCGCCAGCTTACCCGCCACGATATCCACTGGGGACTGGATCGGCTGCATGTTCACAGCCAGCGCGTCATCGACGCTGACGCCGCCAAACGGGTATACGCTGGTCCCGCATACGCTGGCGCAGGCATCGACTATCACCACGGGAGTCTACTATCACTTCTGGCAAGCGGGAGATCCAACTAGCGGCCTAATCTTTCAGAGCAGTGTGAGCGGCAGCCTCAGCTACATCTGCGCAGCCTACAGCGGTGTGAGCCAAGCCAACCCGTTCGATGGAGCGAACTCGGTAGCCAACCCATTATCGCTCAGCCCGCTGTCACCGTCGGTCAATGGGAGCGCCAATGACATGCTGCTGATGGTGTATGGGATGCGAGGCAATCACAGCTTTGGCACGACCAGCGCAGGCATAATCGAAGATCAACTTGGCACGGGTCCCTCAGGTGCGTGGGTCGACCTGCGTCTGACGGTTGCCGGTCCGACAGGTAACCAGACGGTCACCGTCTCCGACACTACTAGCAACGCAAGCGACGGGATCCAAATTACACTGCTACCCGGCTAGGAATTCCTTATTTCAACTGACGATGAGCTCGTCGGCATATGTCTCAGCTCCAAAGCGAAAACCGGAGTAGCCGTCGCGCCTTTTAGAGCAGAGACAGCACTGGCTCGCGAGGGCGCCAGTAAGTGGCGATATGGCGTTCACTGTGCAGAATTCTGTTTATTGTGCGGCGGACTGCCCAGCTACTAACAACAGTTTGTAATAAAGGTTCAATACGATGTCTTTGGTTCACTCGTTGAAAAAATATATGAGATTTACAGCAGCGCTGGCCGGAATCGCCTTACTGGCTATTAGCACGGCATGGGCGGATTACTATGGTTCCATGGGTCTTCCGCCCTCGACCATACATTTGACCTGTAAGGACGTCGACGATGATATTTTCGTGGTCGGAACCTGCGACACGTATTCTTACGGCACTCCGCTGCATCTCTTAGAAGACTGCGAGATAACTGCGGTGGCTCAGACTAAACGCCGTCAATGGGAATGGGAAGGGCCTTTAATAGTGACTCATCGGGTTCCCGCTGATTTCGTAAGCGCACAGACTTTCAGCCTGGATTCTGAGGATCCCGGCGACGGCACCGCTTTGGTTTCACACTTTGTCGTACACATCGCCGCGCGCCCTAACGGTTCCTTCACCGCTACAATGGACCATTTGACTCTCAGGTGCGCAGACTAACGTCAGTGAAACGAATCAGCCGGTCCGTTGGTCTAGAATCCTCGAGTGCTCTCGTGCAAAAGACGCTGGATCGAAATGCGTTGCTGCTCATTCTTGATGTGCGGCCTTAAACCATACTGCGTCAAGTCAGCCATGTAGGGTGACATTCCTACTGCGTACGGATCGCGCTATCGATCCGGAGCCTCGCGCTGGAGCGGACGGATGCGAATTGCGGATAGAGTCGTCGCGGCACGATAGTACTCGCGGCAAATGACACGGGCAGCCGTGCCTAAAACAGGTGGCGCTTCGCGAATGATGGCCCCAACCGGATGCTAATCAAACCAGGCTAATCATCTGTCCGCGCGTCCTGAGTGCCAGCGCTCCTCACGCAGTTTGCATCCCAGACGCGTCTATCCCGCGATTCCACGAAATCCCGATTCTGTCTCTCTCCTGTTCCAATTCGGGGAGAGTATGCGAAGAACTATCCTGGAGAGTGCCATATCTCCGCCTGCACGAACCCTGCGCTCGCAAACCTCTGAATTGCCGTCCAGGATGACTATGAAGCGAATTCCGTCGGATGTCCCGTCAGCGCTTATGACCGTGACCGAGTTGTCCGAATATTTGAGAGTACATCCCAGCACGGTCTATCGCCTTCTTCAGTCGCGAGGGTTACCTGCATTGAAGGTGGGTAGAAACTGGCGTTTCAGCTTGGAACAGGTCAATCGCTGGTGCATGGAACACGAGGATGAGTATAAAGACAAGCCGCGCCAGAAATAATTAAGTTGTCTGCCCAGGCTCAAATGAGTCACCGGCCGTGCCAGACAAACCTCGACCAGAGTTAACCAGAAGTACCGTCTTGAGGATAGGCTTCGTTTCGAGCATCCTAGCGCAGCCCTCGCGCGTTCGTGACGCTGCACGTCTTCCTCGATACGACAAACCCTCCGCTTGGGTTCCGCAGGTTTGCAGCCCCCGCCTTGGCAATGCCGGTTTCGCGGCTTCGCGGAGTTCCGGATCTCTGCCGGGGTATGATCCTTATTAGTGCTCGGCCCGGTCGCTGCCAAGAGAACAAAAAGCAATGTCAAACTCGGATTTAACTTCGATTTTCTTCATTCTCCTGCTACTTGTTGGACTGGCCCATTTTCTTGGCTACGTAATGATGAGGCTGCATCAGCCGAAGGTCATCGGGGAAATCCTCGCCGGTGTTGTAGTTGGACCTTCTCTCATTGGCGGATTACCGGGCCTTTCATGGATCATAGGGTCCACGCAGAAGCAGGCAAGCATCCTCAGCTTTGTCTACTGGCTAGGTTTGCTCCTCTTGATGTTTATTTCCGGGGGTGAAATCCATCAATTATTCGCAGCCGACGAGCGAAGGGAAGTTAGTTGTTTGGCCATCGTCGGCACCGGGGTACCTTTCGTGCTTGCCCTGATTGCGGGCCCTTGGCTCCTAAGCCCGGCGCTCGCCGGTCCAAATGGCAATCGCATCTCCCTTACGATTGTTCTCGGGATTGCTGTGGCAGTTACATCTATTCCCGTTATTTCCAAGATCTTCGCTGATCTAAACATCCTCAATACTCGCTTTGCGCGCCTCGTTCTTGGCGTGGCCGTCTTCGAGGATGTGATGCTTTGGCTAGCCCTCGCGCTGGCTACCGCTGCAGCAGGCAAAGCCACATTCGAGGCTCGGCAAATAGCCTACCACCTCGGTACTACGATTGGATATTTTGTCCTGGGCCTCACAGTTGTCCCGCGCATTGTGAACCGCCTCAGCAATTCAAGCTTCAATGTTGTGGCAAACAACTCCCCGATCGCCTACTCAATAGTGCTATTGCTCGCTTATTGCGTGATAGCGGGGGCATTTGACGTCAGCTTGGTATTCGCTGCTTTTCTTGCCGGCTTCGGCACACTGCACAAGAGGGAAAAGCGTTTTTCGGACGCGCTCGACGTTATCACCAAAGTATCGTTAGCTTTTTTTATTCCTGCGTACTTCGCGCTTGTAGGAATGAAGCTGGATCTAAAGGATCCGTCGATTTCGATGATTACAAGCTTTATTCTCGGAAGCTGTCTGGTAAAGGTTGTTTCTGTATCAGTGGCAGGGCGGTTAGCAGGCTTTCGAGGACTAGCTCTGATTAACCTTGCTATTACCACGAACGCACGCGGAGGGCCAGGCATTGTGCTGGCTAGCGTAGCGTTGGACGCTGGTATAATCAGCCCAGCGTTCTACACCACGTTGGTTGTTGCTGCTGTTCTAACTTCACAATTCGCTGGTGCTTGGCTCGACTATGTACTGCGAAAAGGATGGCCATTGCTTCAGTCAACCGAGAACAGCGAGCTCATCACTTCGCCGGCGACATTACCCCAGACAGTGCTCTGATACTGCATAATTGATGGGCAGTTCCTCCTGAGCAGTAATTGTGAGCCGCGCCAATCATTTTCGACGACACGAAATATGTAGCTTGATACATTGCGCGGCAGCGTTCCTCCCGTTACCGAAGGGCGACGGATGCAGTGTTCAAGTCCATATACCCTGACAAACTCCGGGAAAATCAACTAGTTGGTGGTTGGAGCAAATGGTCAAAGGTTTTACCCTCTGGTTCACCGGCCTTTCGGGTGCCGGAAAGTCTACGTTAGCAAATCTAGTGGCTGAGGAACTGCGCGGACGCGGTCACCGCGTAGAGGTACTCGATGGCGACGAGGTGCGGACGAATCTGTCCAAGGGTCTGGGTTTTTCCAAAGAAGACCGCGACACAAATATTCGCCGGATTGGCTATGTCTGCAAGTTACTGGCACGCAACGGCGTGATTGCAATTTCAGCAGCAATCTCCCCGTATCGCGAAATTCGTGAGGAGGTGCGGGCGCAGCATGATAACTTCTTCGAAGTTTACGTCAAATGCCCGCTCGAGAAGCTGGTCGAACGTGATGTGAAAGGGCTATACTACAGAGCTCTCAAGGGCGAGATCGATAGATTCACCGGAGTCTCGGATCCGTACGAGGAGCCCTTCAGTCCCGAACTGGTGATCGAAAGCCATCGCGAGTCACCAGAGCAAAGTCTGCGGCGCCTGCTCGAGATTCTGCAACAAGCCGGCCTCATCTTCAGCGCAAGCAGCCTCGATGCTGCTGATATCGATTAAGAAATCTTCGCATTTATTTAAAAGAGTCGACTCGCATTAAAACGGCCGGGGACCTAGCATTGTGCGGGGCCTGGCCGCTTGGCCTAACCTTCAGAATGCTACCGCCGGTGCCATAGAGCCGCCCGCTCAGTCGTTTTCGACTAATGAGGCAGCGGCACGCAGTCGGTGTGCCCGCCCTTCTGTCCCGGTTTTGGAGATTGAGAAATCTCTTCCCGCCCGCGCTACTGGGATGTCGCCGCACAGTGCCACCGTAGATCAAGTTGTACACAGCCTGGTCCATGAGATTCGTTGAACGGCAACGATCAGCGAGCACATCGTGCGTCCAGGGCATATCCTCAGTACTCATTCCAGTCCGCTCCCTATCAGAATCCCGATACCTTCATAGCCGACAGGTCGTGATCGCCGGCTCGCCCGATGAAATCGAGCCGGAAAGAGGCTTCGGTAACCTCACCGATCGGAGCAAACGCAGCGGAGCACGTTGGCGATCTTCAGGAACTGCGACGGGAACCAGTCGATCTGCTGCCGTTGAGTCCCGTCCACGAGGCGTGCGCGAAGGTACCTGGCCAGAACTCTTGGAGTTTTTTGCTAATACTTCGTTTGAGAGCGAGCGCGGCACGCCAACGACATCCGGGCAGCTGCAACCCGCCTTGGTGATGCGATTCGAGGCTCGCGACCAGCAGACATTGGTCGCGATTCGCTCAGTCTTCGAACATAAGCTCAAAGAATTGGGCGCCGCCGTTTGACGGCCTGAAGGGCCCTCCGCGATCAGATCCTCTCCATGGGGCAGGCAGCCGATCGTTCTCGCCTCAGCAAACCAGGCTCCGCTATTTCGGTCTGTGCTGAAAACGCGATTCCACCCAGGAACCTGATTGTTGAGCCCGAAGGACGGGCACCGCAGTTGACCACCGACCGCTGGTTTTGCGCGAGGCGCTATTGAATATAATGGAGGCAGTTCCTAATCCGGAGACGCTGACGTGATCGATTTTCAGACCAGTCCCGATCGTTACCGCCATTGGAAGCTGGGCTTCGAAGGCGCAATCGCGACTCTGGCGATGGATGTGGACGAAGCGGGCGGGCTTAGCCGGGCTTACGAATTGAAGTTGAATTCGTATGATCTGGCGGTCGATATTGAATTGTACGATGCAGTGCAACGGCTCCGGTTCGAACATCCGGAGGTTTCTGCAGTCATTCTCACGTCGGCCAAGGAGCGGCTGTTCTGCGCCGGAGCCAACATCAAGATGCTGGGACTCGCAGAGCACGGGTTTAAGGTGAATTTTTGCAAGTTCACCAATGAAACGCGCAATGCGATAGAGGATGCCTCAGCGAATTCCGGCCAATATTACATCGCGGCGATAAATGGGCCGTGCGCGGGTGGGGGATACGAGCTGGCGCTCGCAACCGACTACATAATGATGGTGGATGACGGCAATACCAGCGTCTCCCTCCCCGAGCTGCCGTTGCTCGGTGTGCTTCCTGGCACTGGCGGGCTGACCCGTTTGGTCGACAAACGAAGAGTGCGGAGCGACCGCGCCGATTTCTTTTGCACCACCGAGGAGGGAATCCGCGGCAGGCGAGCGGTGGAATGGGGATTGGTCGATGCGGTGGTTCCGCGTGCCCGGCTGCAAGAGGCTGCAATGAGCAAGGCGGCAGAGTTGTCGCAACATTCATTGCGGCCCATCCAGGCCAATGGTTTCGCGCTACGCCCGTTGGATCGTCGTATCGAGAAGGATCGCCTGGTCTATGGAAATGTCACGGTTGATTTCGACCGCAGCCGCGGGGTCGCCAATATCCTCGTGCAAGGCCCTCGCTCCGCGCCAGCTGAAAGCGCCGGTGCAATCGAGCGAATCGATGATACTTTCTGGCCTCTGGCGCTGGCCCGAGAGCTCGAGGACGTAATCCTCCATCTTCGCTTCAACGAGGAAAGCATCGGCACCTGGGTCTTTCGCAGCGAAGGTGACGGGCAACTCGTGGAACAGCATGATCGGCTTCTGTTCGACAGGCAGGACCATTGGCTCGTTCGCGAGATCGTTCTTTACCTGAAGCGGGTATTCAAGCGGCTGGAGGTCAGCTCGCGCTCGCTTTTTGCCCTTATCGAACCAGGTTCGTGCTTCACTGGCACGCTGCTCGAACTCGCACTGGCGGCCGACCGAGCCTACATGCTAAATGGCACGCGAGAAGGCCGGGAAGAGCAGCCGCCGCATATCAGGCTGACTAAAATGAATTTCGGGCCTCTGCCAAAATGCAACGGGCTGACCCGGCTGCAAAACCGCTTCCTGGGCGACCCGGGCCACCTCGAAACGTTAAGTCAACGGCTGGCTCACGATCTCGACGCTGAGGCGGCGGCTGGCCTGGGCCTGGTTGGGTTTAATCCCGACGAAATCGACTGGGACGACGAAGTGCGGCTGGCGCTCGAAGCCCGCGCCGCTTTTTCTTCCGACGCGCTGACCGGTCTGGAGGCTTCGCTCAGATTTGCCGGTCCCGAAACCCTCGAGACCAAGATCTTTGCCCGTCTGTCGGCATGGCAGAATTGGATATTTCAGCGGCCCAACGCCGTGGGCGAGAATGGCGCGCTGAAGCTCTATGGCACCGGCAAACGCCCGATTTTTGATGCGCGGAGAGTTTGAATGTCAATTGACTACTCTGGACAGATTCCCAACAACGTGAACCTCGCAGATAACCGGCGTCTGCGGCGTGCACTTGAGCAATGGCAGCCTGGTTTCCTCCGCTGGTGGTGCGAACTGGGACCGCACGGGTTCCAGGCGGCGGATGTTTACCTGAGAACCGCGATTTCGGTTGATGCCGAAGGCTGGGCGACTTTCGGCTACGTCAAAATGCCGGATTACCGCTGGGGCATTTTCCTGGCCGAAGCCGAGCCAGGCCGCACGATTGGCTTCGGCCAACATAAGGGCGAGCCAGTCTGGCAGGAAGTCCCCGGTGAGCATCGCGGCACCCTGCGCCGCCTGATCGTCACCCAGGGCGACACCGAGCCGGCTTCGGTTGAGCAGCAACGCCATTTGGGCGCAACGGCGCCGTCACTCTATGACTTGCGCAACCTGTTTCAGGTCAATGTCGAGGAAGCCCGCCACCTGTGGGCGATGGTCTATCTGCTGCAAGCCTATTTCGGCCGCGATGGACGCGAGGAAGCCGAAGCACTGCTCGAGCGTCATTCAGGCAGCAGCGATCACCCTCGTATCCTAGGGGCATTCAACGAACCGACACCGGATTGGTTGTCGTTCTTCATGTTCACTTATTTCACCGACCGCGACGGCAAGTATCAGCTGGCCAGCCTGGCCGAATCCGGCTTCGATCCGCTGGCGCGCACCTGCCGTTTCATGCTGACCGAGGAAGCTCATCATATGTTCGTTGGCGAGATGGGCGTGGCGCGGGTGGTCGCGCGCACCTGCGAACTGGCCAAAAAATATGGCATCGACAGGGTATGTGAGTATGGGGGTATCGAACTGCCGATCATCCAGCGGTATCTGAACTTTCATTACTCGGTATCGCTCGACTTGTTCGGTTCCGAGCTCTCAACCAATGCCGCGAATTATTTCTCAGCCGGCCTCAAGGGACGCTTTCGAGAAACTGAACATCCTGATGATCATCTTCTGACCGACCAGACCTATCTGCTCTTGCGCGCCGATGGAGAGCGTCTGCTCGAAGGGCGCGAGTCCGCGCTGCTGGCAATTAACGAGATGTTGCGCGATGAGTATATTCGTGATTCGGCACGTGGCGTCGCTCGCTGGAACAAGATTATCCGCGATGCTGGGCTCGACTTTGAACTGCGCCTGCCGCATCGGGGATTTAACCGCAGGATTGGCGAGTTTAGCGGATTGTGGATCACTCCGGGCGGCGAAATCATTTCCGAAGAGAGCTGGCGAGCAAATGAGGGTGGCTGGCTACCAACCAGCGGCGATCGGGAATTCGTCAAATCTCTGATGAAGCCGGCGTTCCATCCGGGTGAATTCGCGGGATGGGTCGCACCGCCGGCGCGCGGCATAAATCATCAGCCGCTCGATTTCGAATACGTTAAAATGTAGCCGGCCCAACCCCCGGAGCTTTTCTCCACGAGATTTGAGGACACGACAAAATGTCGCTGGCGAATAGTACGGTAGTCATTTTAGGTGGCAGCTCTGGAATCGGGTTCGCAACCGCCAAAGCGGCAATGGCTGAAGGTGCTCGTGTCGTTATCACGGGGCGCTCGGCTGACCGGTTGCAATCGGCGAAACGGATGCTCGGAGAAGTGCTCAAAGCGGTGGCGCTCGACGTAGTCGACGAGGCTGGAACTCGGGCGTTGTTCGCGGAACTGGGGCACGTCGACCACGTCTTCATTACCGCCGGGGCGGTTTTGTTCGATCCTAAACTTGCAACTGAGCTCGACTCGATTCGCCCGGCGCTGGATACTCGCTTTTGGGGTGCGTTTAATGCGGCCAAATTCGCCGCGACGAAAATGGGCGCGGGCGGCTCGATAACCTTCATGTCCGGAGCCGCCGCGATTCGTCCGATCCGGGGAGCTTCGGTGGCCACCGCGTCTTGCGCGGCTGTTGAAGCGTTTGCCCGCGCCTTGGCGATCGATTTGGCGCCCATCAGAGTCAATGCAGTGCAGCCAGGCCTCATAGATACACCATTCCTCGATACCCTCGGCGAGCGGCGCAATGCGTTTATGACGGAATACTCCAAGCGGCTGCCGGTTAGCCGGCCAGGCCGTCCCGAGGAAGTGGCGGACGCTGTATTGTTCCTGATGAAGAACGGCTTCGTAACCGGGACCACACTCACCATCGATGGCGGCGGCGTGCTGACCTAATAGTCAACGCGCTGGCGATGTGCCCCCACAAAGCCATCGTTGCTCGCCTTCGACAGGCATCCACTTCCGCATCTTGTGTGCTTTCAGAACGCCAAGCAATGAGCATGGCGCTTCCTAATCTTCTTCCCGGTTCGATCTGAGTAGCCGAATCTGGACCTGTGGATTACTTAGTGAAACGTTCGCTTGACTAATCGTCAGGCGATGCGATAAAACGCCTGAAACGTCCAGTCGAGGATCCGAAGAGCCGCTTAAGATGAAGGTGCATTTGTTGTTCGCTACCGTCTGATGAGCGACTGGAGAGAGCAGCTAAGCGACCTCTTTTGGCGAGGGAGACAATAATGCCGATCGACACAAATTTCGTTTTTGGCCATCACCTCGCGGCCGCTGCGATAAAGCCGGCTGACCTTCTAGGTCCGTTGCGGCCTTTTGTAGGCCCCGAGCGTAAGCGTATCTGGAAGGGCATCGGTTTCAATATGATATGGAGACCGAACTTCAACGGCCTGTCCGGGACTAAGGACTTCTTCCTGGAGTTGAACTTCACCGAAGAGACACTCGACTTCACCGACATAACCGGAGATAACGGCATCGCCAACCGAGGACTGCTTCAACCAGACATCGCTCTCGGAGGACTTGCATACCTTCAACAGATTAAGGATAGATTCGACAATTCAGCCCAGCACTTCGAACCTGGGGTATGGGCGAATGTGCCTGCAACAAACAATCCCACCGAGCAGACCACTGTGGTGCGCATGGGGTCGATTCCGCACGGCACGACCATCAATCTCCAAGGGCGAGGCTTCCAAGTCCCGAAGCCGCAATTCGAGCCTGTCAGCATTACGCCGTTCCAGATCGGTAGTCCGGACGATGGAAAGACCAATCTCGTGCATTTTCCGGAAGAGCAGCTCGCTAATGCTAGTTCATCGCGTACGCCGCTCGACCATGTCAGTGGTCTGACGCAAGCTCAATTGTCCAACCCGAATGTTTTCCTGTCCGAAGCAATTTCCGATCAGACATTTGTTCATACCACACTATTGACGGTCAAATCCGACACAAGCGCTCCCAATTCCATACCCGATGCTGGTGGTGGCATTGACAATATCGCTTTTCTGGTCGGTAAAGGGTCGCGGCCGGCAGGCGGTCCCAATGCTAATACGTCAGTTGTATCAGCTATATTCTGGATAGAGCGCGTCAAAAATCAGCACGGGGATGAGTTCCGCCAGCTACAATATTCGCAACGTGTGTTGTTAAACTTTAATGGATTAAGCTGGCCCCACGTAACGGTAGCAACTCTGAGAAGTGAAGTGTGACTATCTGGCTATGAATTGACTTAGTTGCATTGCGGTTAGCTACGAATTTCGGCGAGCCGAAAGTTCACGTATTGTGAAATGTGTCGGATTTTTGAGGACCGAGGCTAATTACCGAATCGGTCTTGGGCGAGACCTCGCTTTTCCTGGAGGACCCTCACCGCTCGCAAAAGAATGCGAGTCCGCCTCTCCCGCTTCGGGAGAGGCCAAGGCAAAGCGCGTCAGAGAGTAGACCACGCCTGTTGACCCTGCGTCATTGTTGGCCGACCTGAAACGGCTGATGCGGCGACTTGAGCATGACCACCCTCGAAGACAATGCGCCGGTTCTTCGCCGACTCTGCTTGGGGCCGAAGGGCCTCTCCCGCAGCGGGAGAGGCGGCCGCGCATCCTTTGTGCGGCGGTGAGGGTCCTCCAGAAAAAGCGAGATCTCGCCCAAGACCGCTTCGGTATCAGAAAGGACCTCCTGGTTCCCGAAGCGCGCTAATCGGTAATCCTGTTGGAGAAGATAAGTTGCCCGCTTTGCGTCGTGTTCGGGCCCATTCTCCAGTCCGGCAGCCAACGTCGATTCACGGCTGAAGGGAACGAGCACTGGCGGCGAAAACGTTGGAGCCCCGCTCCAGCAGGCTGCAGAAAAACTGACGCTGGAGTGCCCCGCTCCAGATAGTCATTGCGTTGAAGCAGCCGCTTAGCGGAACAGCGGTTTCCACCAATGCCATTGCGTCACATTACCATCCCGCCGAAACTTGAAGCCGAGTTGACTATTGCGCAGGGGCGACCAAGGATGTGCCTCGGCAGCCGTGCTGTTGCGCCGTAACTCGCGTGCTCGTGTGGTTAAATTCGGGTCGCGCATTTCGTCTCAAGCGAATTCAGATTTTCTTTTAGGGACCCTCACCGCCGCACAAAGATGCGCGGGCCGCCTCTCCCGCTGC
>JAMXLL010000248.1 GCA_024281015.1 Candidatus Binataceae bacterium | reverse complement strand
GACCAAACACTACTTTGTAGAGGAACGCCTGCCCTGGTTGCATACAGCCGACGGCTAATGCCGGATTTGGATGACGGGACGCGCCCATTAGACTGCCGACCTCGCTCCGCCTCGGGTAGTGTCGCCTCGGCAAGACCTCAACGTGGCCCTCGCTTAAGCACACCAATAGTTTCCAACTGCTCGACGCGCGCCGCCGAGAGGCCCAGATGGTCAGCCAGGACCTGCGCATTGTGTTGGCCAAGTGTCGGCGCTTGCAGATCAAGTTCATCGTACCCCGAAAAGCGCAACGGAAAACCTGGAATATCGAACTCGCCCAGGAAACGATCCCGAATCGTCCGCACAGTCCGGCGTTGACGGAGATGTGGATGATTCATGGCCTGCTCCACCGTTAGAGCTGGAGCAAACGGCACGCGATAGTTTTCCAATTCCTGCTCGATCTCTTCGTCTTCATGCGCATCGACCCAGTCCTGGACGAGCCGAATTACCTCTGCGATGTTCTGCGCACGCGAGGCCACCGAGTTAAATCGCGGATCATCGACCAGCTCGGGCCGCTTCATGGCCTGGCACATGGCTGGCCACTGCCGGTCGAGGCCCCCGATAATGAGCAGGTAGCTATGCTTGCCCTTGAACATTCCGGCGGGTGCCACCATGTAATGATGCTCACCGGTTCGGCGCGGTTTCATCACGCCGCGGCTGGCGCTGAGCATCTGCACATTCAGCTCATGATAACCGAAGTAGCAGTCAAGCAGGGATGTTTCCACATATTGGCCCTGCCCGGTGCGTTCGCGTCCAAGGAGAGCCGAGGTGATAGCGGCCAGTGCATGAACGCCGGTACTGACGTCGCCAATGCCGAGTGCGGGGAAAACCGGCGCCCGATCAGGGTAGCCGCACATATCGAGCACGCCGGCATAAGCGGCGCCGACCGTATCGTAGCCGGGACGGTCGGCTAATGGCCCACTCTGACCAAGGCTGGAGATTGAGCACATCACAATTTTGGGGTTCAAGGCGCTAACCATCTGATAACTGAGCCCCATCCGCGTGATTACTCCGGGCGCGTAGTTCTCGATCATGACGTCCATCCTGGGGATCAGGCCTTTGATGATTTCTAGGCCAGCGGGATTTTTGACGTCAATGCATAGGCTCTTCTTGCCACGATTTTGCTGGACGTAATAGGCACTGCGGCCGTCTTTGAGAAACGGCAACGCACGACTCGGGTCACCGCTGGGAGCGAGTTCCACCTTGATGACCTCGGCTCCCATTTCAGCCATCATGCGGGTCGCGGTCGGTCCAGCGAGAACCTGGGTAAAATCGAGAACCGTGTAGCCGTCTAGCACATGTTTGAGTGGCGCCATCAAGAACCCTCCTTCCGGCCGCGGTTCAAATCGAGGTTCAGCCAGCACGCGTGGCATTCGTAAACCGTGCTGTGTCAGCCTTATATACCGCGTTGCAAGACTTCTTGCTTAAATCGGCTTTAGCTCGCTGCGAGGACGGCAGCAATGATTTCCGAACAGATTTCAGCACGATGCGGAGGAATCCATGAGCAACGCCAATCTCGATCTCTGCTACCTCACGGCTACTGAGGCGATCGCCGCCTTCAAAAAGCACGTACTTTCTCCGGTTGAGGTGCTCAAGGCCATTATCGCGAGATGCGAGGCGCTCCAGCCCAAGCTCAACGCTTTCACCTACACCTACTTCGACCGCGCGCTCACACAAGCCCGAGCTGCCGAGGTGCAGTACACGCGGCGGACCGGCGAGCCACGTCCACTCGAAGGCGTCAGCATAGCGATCAAGGACTTTCACCCGGTGGAAGGCGAGATAACCACTTTCGGCTCCAGAATGTATCGAAATTACCGGCCACAGCGCTCCGCACCGACCGTCCAACGCCTGCTTGATGCCGGCGCCATTATGCATGGCCGGACGACTACGCCCGAATTCGCGCACACGGGAATTACGGCGAGCCCGCTGTGGGGCCTCACGCGCAATCCATGGAATCTGGAATACACGCCCGGCGGTTCGTCCGGCGGGGCCGGCGCCGTCCTGGCGGCCGGAATGACCACTGTCGCCGATGGCACGGACGGCGGCGGCTCGATACGAATTCCTGCGTCCGTTAATGGCGTCGTCGGCTATAAACCGCCCTTCGGTCGCAATCCCCTCGATCTCGATCATCCATTGGAAACGATACTGCACTACGGACCAATGACTCGCAGCGTCGCCGATGCTGCGCTGATGCAAAACATTATGTCGGGTCCGCATCTTGACGACATCTGCACGGTTCGCGACAAGGTTATACTTCCCGAGATCGCCGGCGACATCCGAGGTTTGAGGGTCGCGTATTCGATGAACCTGGGGTTTTATGCGATTGACCCGGAGGTCCGCCGCAATACGCTGGCTGCGCTCGACGTACTCAGGAACCTCGGTTGCGCGGTCGAGGAAGTGGACGTGGGCTGGAACTGGGGTGTTATCAGCGCCTGGACGACTTACTGGACGGTATTGTTCGCCGGCTTGCTGGGTGACCAGCTACCGCGCTGGCGCTACGAAATGACCGAAGGACTCGTGCGCATGATCGAGAGCGGGCTTGCGGTCAGCGCCGATCGTTTCTACCGGATAAACCTGGTGCGCGGCGAGATGTACAAATCGTTGGGGCCCATCCTCCAAAGCCATGACGTCCTGATCTGTCCGACGACCGCCCTGCCCTCCGTCAAGCATGAATTCGACCTGGCCGGCTCTCATATCGTCATTGACGGTGAACCTGTCCCCGCCATCGGCTGGTACATGACCATGCCATTCAATCTCGTAAGTCAGTGCCCAGTGATGGCTGTTCCGACAGGTTTTGCCGCTTCAGGCATTCCTACCGGGATGCAAATAGTTGGCAAGACATTTGACGACATAACAGTATTTCGTGCAGCTCTTGGATATGAGAAAGCGCGGCCTTGGCGCGAACAGCGGCCGGCAATTTGAGAATTCGGCGATGGAGCCCAAGGCTCGTCGCCGCAAAGGTGCGGCAGCCTCCCTGCCGAACAGCTCCCTTAGGAATTCCGATTCGGGATCTGGTCCGGGAGCTAGGAATTTTCGGAGCCGTGCGGATTATCGATCACGAATTTCCACGTTC
This sequence comes from Candidatus Binataceae bacterium, assembly GCA_024281015.1. GTDB lineage: Bacteria > Desulfobacterota > Binatia > Binatales > Binataceae > JAMXLL01. The sequence goes on along the minus strand of JAMXLL010000248.1, from coordinate 25,465 downwards.
CGTCGCTCTGTCGTCGGACCACCTCGGCGCTGTGGCCACCGAGCGTAACAGACTTACCCTCAGGATCCGTGCCTGTCATGCTCCACGTTGAACGGGTAAGAGCTAAAGTGCCGTCGCCGTTCTGTACGGCGTCCACCTTCATCGTGAACCGGGGCTTCAGCGCAAGGAAGCCCTTCATCACCTCACGGATGGCAGCGTGACCGGTGGCGACCTCGCCGGAATCCTGCACGAAGCTGGCATTTGGCTCATAGAGCGCCACTGCTGCTTCGACATCGCCCGCATGGGCCGCCTCTATCAACAGAAGGTCACATTCCTCGGGCTTGCGCGCTGGCATGACAGAGAGCTCCTTTGCAACGATCAGGCGAACATAATACAGACGGGCGGCGTTGCCAATGCGAGCCTTCCAGAGATTGTGCTGCACGGCTGAAGTGACCGGACCTCGGGAACACCATGCACGCAATGCGCCTCATCAATCCCTCATCGGTTGGTTTCACCAGGTGTTTGCGACCGTGGCCACCAAGGAGTCTCTTGCAGCGCATTCGTCCTGCGTTAATTTTTCCTAGGGACAACAGAGCTAACGGGGCTCTCCCTAACCTGACTTTCGATTCCTCTGTGCAGCTCCCTCGCACAGTCAGCGTATGGCGCCCACGCAGCATGCAGTTCTGGCCGGGAACAAACACCAAAGCGACTAGCTACGCCGCGTCGATCCATCGCCGAAGGTTCAGCGATTCAATGGCGAGCCCACGCGTCAATATAAATTGCTTCATGTCGTCGGGCAGGGGCGCGATAAGCTCCAACTGCTCGTTGCTGCGCGGATGCGCGATCGTTAAGGCCAGCGCGTGTAAAGCCTGTCCCCGTCGTGTCCATCCGGAGCTACTTCTACCCCCATAGAGGGTATCGCCCAGGCATGGATGCCCGGCCGCGGCGAGATGTACGCGGATCTGGTGGGTACGGCCGGTTTGCGGCTGAGCTTTCAGCAGCGTCGCAGGGTCCGCGCTCGCCAGGAAACGATGGAGAACGAGAAAGTCGGTGCGGGCGCTGCGCGGCTTACGCGATCTAATCGACATTCGCTTGCGCTCGGTCGGATGGCGACCCAGAGGGCGGTCTACAGTGAAACGATCACGCTGCACGACGCCCCTGACGATAGCGAGGTAGGCCTTCTTGACGGTCCGTTCTTTGAACTGCTGCGACAGCACCATACGCGCAAAAGAGGTGCGCGCAACTACCATCACGCCCGAGGTTTCCTTGTCCAATCGATGCACAATGCCCGCCCGCATCACGCCGTCAGGTTCAGCCATTTTGGCCAGGTCGGGAAAAGTTGCGTTCAGCAGATCGGCCAATGTCGAATCCGGATGGCCGGGAGAGGGATGGACCGGCATGCCGGCAGGTTTGTTTACTGCCAGAAGCTCCTCGTCGGCAAACAAGACTTCAAGACTCGCCGGGGGCTGCCCCGTCGGATTCACTTGGGAGAACAATTTAGCCGGGGTAAGCGAAGCGATCTCGATACGATCTCCAGGGCGAACGGTGCATGATGCGCGGACTGCCGTCCCGTTCACTGTAACTAGCCCGGCCTTGATCATCCGCCCAACCTGAGAGCGCGACCGTTCAGGCGCCAGCGCAGAGGCGAGGAACTGATCGAGGCGTCGGCGCTCTAAAGGGCCGGTAACGACCAGGACGTGAGCCGACTCGGGAGATGTTGATGATTCCTGCAGAACTGCGCTCTCAGGGCTTGTGTGGACGGCGTTGACAGAGCTGTTTTGCGCACATGTTGCCTGACCGCTCGGCTTGACGTCGTTCCGTCTGGCTAGCTCTGCTGAATTGCGCTGCTGTTCACATACGGCACGGGGTGTACTTTTTCGTACGCCGCTATTTCGCGCTCATGGTCTAGCGTTAATGCGATATCGTCCAAACCTTCAAGGAGGCATTTTTTGGGAAACGGTTCGATCTCGAATGTGGTCTTCCAGCCATGTTCATCTGAGATGGTTTGTGCCGCCAGGTCGATCGTAAGCTGGTAAGCGTCATGCTGCTTAATCGTCTCAAAGATTCTGTCGACTTCTTCGGGCCTTAGGATCACGGTAAGCAACCCATTCTTAAGGCAGTTATTCCTGAAAATGTCGGCAAAGCTTGGGGCAATAACTGCCCGAAATCCGTAATCAGCCAACGCCCAGACCGCATGCTCTCGCGAACTTCCGCATCCAAAATTCGCCCGCGCAACCAGGATCGTCGAATTGCGGAAGCGGGGCTGTTCCAACACCAGGTGGCTATCGGGTTGGCGGCGCCAGTCATAAAAGAGTCCCGCACCCAAACCGCTACGCACCACTGCTTTGAGAAACTGTTTAGGGATAATTTGGTCGGTATCAACATTGGGCCGATCCAATGGCGCCACCAGACCCGTGAAATTCCTGAAGGGTTGCATCTCTACACTTCTCCTGCGGGACTATTTCGCCCAATCGCGAACGTCAACGAAGTGCCCGGCGACGGCTGCCGCCGCCGCCATGATCGGACTGACCAGGTGGGTGCGGCCTCCCGCCCCCTGCCGTCCCTCGAAATTGCGATTCGAGGTACTGGCGCAGCGCTCGCCTGGCCTCAGGATGTCAGGGTTCATCCCGAGACACATGCTGCAGCCAGCCTCGCGCCATTCGAATCCTGCATCGGTAAAGATCTTGTCCAGTCCGAGCGCCTCCGCTTCGTCCTTCACCTTTTGTGAGCCGGGCACTACCAATGCCCGCACATTAGCTGCTACTTTGCGACCCCTCACCACCTCGGCAGCCGCCTTCAGGTCGCTGACTCGGGAATTAGTGCATGACCCGATAAACACCCGGTCAAGCCGGATATCCTCGATGAGCGTTCCCGGCTCCAGTGCCATATAGTTGAGCGCCAGTTCCGCGGCGCGGCGCTGGGTGGGATCGCTGAAGCTCACAGGATCCGGCACCTTCGATTTCACGTCGGTAACCATTCCTGGATTAGTGCCCCAGGTGACCTGCGGAGCGAAGCTCGACGCATTGAAGGTAATGCTGCGATCGAACCTCGCGTTCGCATCCGAATGGAACGTCAGCCAATGTTCGGCGAGCGCATCGAATTGTCTGCCGTCGGGAATAAACTGCCTTCCACGAAGGTAATCCACGGTCTTCTGGTCGGCGGCGACCATCCCCGCGCGTGCGCCGCCTTCAATTGTCATATTGCAGACGGTCATACGCTCTTCCATCGATAGCCGCTCGAAAGTCGAGCCGCGATATTCGATCACGTAGCCCGTCCCGCCATCAGTGGTTATTCTGCCGATTATGCCGAGGATTAGATCTTTGGCGCTAACGCCCAGCCCGAGCTCGCCCTCGACGCGAATTTCCATCGATTTCGGTTTGGCCTGCCACAAGCATTGAGTCGCCAGCACGTGCTCGACTTCACTAGTCCCGATGCCGAATGCCAGCGCTCCCATTGCGCCATGCGTAGCCGTGTGGCTATCGCCGCACACTATCGTCATGCCCGGCTGGCTGAGGCCGAGTTCGGGTCCGATTACATGCACTATCCCCTGCTCGCGTGCGCCAAGATCATAAAGGCGGACGCCGAAATGGGCACAGTTCTTCCGCATCATTTCAATCTGGAGCTTGGAATCGGGATCGGTAATCGGCAGCGAGCGGTCGGTGGTTGGGACGTTGTGGTCCAAGGTGGCGAAGGTGCGGTCCGGACATCGCACTCTACGTCCCGTCTTCAACAAGCCCTCGAACGCCTGCGGCGACGTTACTTCGTGGACCAGGTGCAAATCGACGTAGAGCAGGGCCGGCTGACCGGGCTCCGCAAAAACCACATGCGAGTTCCAAATCTTTTCAAAAAGTGTCTGCGCCGCCATCGCGGGGAAACCTGCCTCCAAAAGTGTACAGCCGAGTATAAAGGATTAGCCGACAGCGCCGCTTCGGGTAAAGCTCGTTCGCACAGATTTTCAGGATGCTGGTTGAGCGCAATCAATTTGTGCTAGTCGATAGAAAAATTTGGCAGGAGCCTGCTAAGCATGAGTCTCAAGGGTAAGGCAGCCGCGATTGGGATTGCTGAACTTAAGCCCTGGAAAGAAGCCCCGCCTGACGTCACGCCGCTCAAGCTGATGGCGCAATTAACGGCCGAAGCCCTCGCGGACGCGGGTCTTGAAAAGAAGGACCTCGATGGTTTCCTGGTCGGAATGCCCTTTGCCGATCCCGGCATGCTCTACCCGGCGAGCGCCTGCGAGGTGCTTGGCATAAATCCACGCATGCTTAACGTCGTCGATATCGGCGGCGCAACTCCGGCCGGCATGATCTGGCGAGCGGCTGCCGCAATCGACGCGGGAATGTGTCAGGCGGTGCTCTGTATGGTGGCTGACCTCAACAAGATCGGCGATCAGAAGGTGCCGGTGGTCTCGGTCCAGCGCGAATTTGAGTCGCCCTATGGCAATATCGGCGCGAATTGCGGCTATGCGATGATCGCCCATCGCCATATGTACGAGTACGGCACCAAACCCGAACAGATGGCCAAGATCGCGGTTGATCAGCGAACCAATGCGCTTAGGAATCCCCTGGCGACCTTCAATGATAAGCCGCTAACTATCGCGGAGGTACTGGCCTCCCGCATGATCGTTGATCCCCTGCATATTTTTGAGATCGTGAGCCCTTGCAGCGGCGGGGCCGCAGTGATCGTCGCGTCACCCGAAGTAGCGAAACGTGCGAAGAATCCGGCCATTTGGCTGCTGGGGGCAGGCGAATATTCCAACCACGCATCAATCACTTATGCCCCCTCGCTGACTGACTCCCCAATCAAGCCTGCGGCCGATCTCGCTTTTCAGATGGCCGGGGTTGAGCGCAAGGATATCGACCTGGTCTGCCCGTACGATTGCTATACGATCACGGTGCTGGTGACACTGGAGGACGCCGGCTTCTGCAAAAAAGGGCAGGGCGGACCATTTGTCATGGAACATAATCTTTCCTACTCGGGTGATTTTCCGTGCAATACCCACGGCGGCCAGCTCTCGTTCGGTCAACCTGGATTAGGCGGTGGTATGAGCCACGTGACTGAGGCAATACGCCAGTTGATGGGGCGTGGCGACACGCGACAGGTAAAGGACGCGGCACTGGCCTACGTGAATGGCAATGGTGGCATTATGAGCGAACAGGTCAGTTTGATTCTGGAGCGGCGAGCATGAGCGAGTACACGAAACCGTTGCCCCGGCCAACTGCCACCAGTCGTCCCTTCTGGGAAGCAGCCAAGCGCCACGAACTGATGCTCCAGCAATGCGCCAGCTGCAAGGCCTTCATCTATTACCCGCGCGACCGCTGTCCCAATTGCTTCTCGGACCGGCTGGAATGGCAACGCATGAGCGGGCGCGGCAAGCTCTATACTTACACCGTCGTGCGTCGCGCCTCGACGCGTTCCTTCGCCGACAAACCATACGTGCTCGCTATCGTCGAACTCGACGAAGGACCGAGGATGACGACCAATCTGGAAGCCGCACCGGAACAGATAAAGATTGGCATGCCGGTAACCGCCCATTTCGACGATGTCACGCCCGAGCAGAGCTTGGTGAAGTTCAGGCCTGCCTAGCCGTGGACGCGACGGATCACAAAGCAGTAGTACGCGAGGAATTCACTCGCCAGGCTGACGCTTATGCCAAAGCCGCCGTAATTACTGACCAGGATCGGCTCGCGCGGTTGATTGGCGCCATTGCTCCGGAGCCCGGCGCACGAGCTATTGAAGTCGCGACCGGTCCTGGTTACGTCGCCATGGCCTTGGCCGCACGATGCCGGGAGGTGGTGGGAGTCGATCTGACCGAGGCGCCCCTTAGAATTGCCGAACGCACTCGTCAGAACCGCGATTTGCACAATGTCCGCTTCCAAAGCGCCGACGCCGAAGAGCTGCCTTTTGCCGACGGTGAATTCGATATCGCCGTGTGCCGCTTCGCATTTCATCATTTTGAGCACGCTGCGCGTGTACTTGCCGAAATGTGCCGAGTTTGCCGCGCAGGCGGTACAATCGCGGTGGAAGATTTATATGCGAGCGAATTGCCGAAGCGGGCCTCCTACTACAACAGTTTCGAAAGGCTGCGCGACCATTCGCACGTACGAGCCTTCTCACCGACGGATCTGATCGGGATGTTTGCTAAAGCCGGCGTCGAGCTTCAACGGCTGTACTCCGACGAGCTCGTCGCGGATATGGAAGAATGGCTGCTGAGTGCACAAACGGGATCTGCCGATGCTACAGAAGTCAGGCGCCTCCTGAATGACGACATGCTCGATAATCTGAGCGGCGCATCCCCATTTCTCCGCGGTGGCCGAGTCATGTTTCATCAACGCACTCTCGCACTAATCGGACAGAAACTCAGGTAGACCGGCGCGTCGCCAGAGCGCAGAGGAATTTCCGCCGCGCTGCACAACAAAGAACTGTCTGACGTTTAAGCCAGAAGAACCGCGACGATTCCCGTCAGAAAGACCCCGTCGAAAGTACCGGCACCGCCAATCGAAGCAACCGGTGCACCCAGGTCGCGTAGTTTGCCCAAGTTCGCAATATCGGCTCCGAGCAATGTGCCGATTACACCTCCAACGTAAGCGATCGCGTCAGTATGCGCATAACCACCGAACAATCCGGCCAGCAACCACGCTGCGACCGCCGCGATTACAGGTGGGATAAACATCGGGATTGCGATGCCGAGTCCTCGCACCGGCCGAGCCCATCTATGAACTACCAGCGCGACGATCAGCGCACCCAAGGCAGAAGGCAAAATCGCCGTTGGTTGATGCGACAATACGTAAATGGAAATAAGTGCCGGCACGATCGCGCCTCCGACATTCACTGCTAGGGTAGTGGCTCCGCGCGCATAATGTCGCGGCACCCGGTAGCGTACACCGAAGCTGCTGACAATTTCCGCCACGTCTGCTTCGCTGCTGTCGATCTTAGCGAGCGGGATGTTGATGTAGCTGCCGAAGAGGCTCGCCATCAGCGCCATCAACGCCAACTCTGGAGGCAAACCGAGTGCGCCAAACGCATAACTGATCATCCCGATTTCGAGCATGACGAAAATAACGGTCAGGAGCGCAAAAAACAGGACCGCGTAGAACGCGAGAAATGGGCCGAAGAACATGACCGTTAATAGAATCGGGATTCGTGCGGCGGCCGCGTTTTCCATCGTCGATGGATCCAATTCCAATGGTCGGGATATCGCCGGACCATGCCTTCGATGACTGCGGTAAACGCTTGCGTGTATTGATTAATGCTTTCGCTCCGGTCGCCCGAATTCCGCACGTCGATCAGTGGAAGAATAGTGATCTGATGCCTGGCGGCGGTGCCCTGGCGCACCATAAAGGCGGGCAGTACCGGCGCTCCCGTCGCCATCGCGATGCGCGCCAGCGCGGGGTTGGTGGCCGCCGGCTTGCCGAAAAAATCGACAAATGCGCCGTGGCGGGTATCCAGGTCCAGCGGTATCGCAACCATCCAATTGTCGCGCAACAGCCGGATCACCTCCCGCGCCGCGCCTTTGCGCGCCACGGTCAGGTTACCGAAACGCTGGCGTCGGGCCGCAACAGCGTAGTCGAGCACAGGATTGCGATTGGGCCGTTGCACTATCGCGATTCGATTGCCGTAGATCGAGTGCGCGACCGACAGTAATTCAAAATTGCCGAAATGTGCAGTAAGGACCAGGATACCGCGGCCCTGCGACCGCTCTATTGCGTCGGCCCAATGCTCCCGGCCGGTGTAGGTAACATATCGATCAATATTGTGGACAGCCAGTTCTGGGAAATGGACCCATTCTGCCGCCATTCTACCGAAATTCCGGTAGGTGTCGCGCAGAATACTGGATCGTTCTCGCAGCCCGAGATTGGCAAAGGCGAGGTCAAGGTTACGGTGCGCGATCGAGCGGTTGTAGAAATCAAACAGCAGGGCAATTGCCCCGATTGCTGCGCCGGTCCGAACCGCTCGTTCAAGCGGTAGTGAGCGCAACATAGCCCATGGTGCCGCGAACGCGGCACACTCGGCCCAGGCCCGCAACCGCCCAATTTGACGCGCCATTGCAGTGGAATTTTTCAGACCAGCAGCTTTGGCGCAACCCACTTGGGGCCGAGATTCGCGCCCAACCCGGGTGGTGGGGCCGCTCCCCTGGCAGCACCCCGCCTACGGTGCAGTGCCAGTGCTGCCGGATGGGCCCACTTGTCCCATATTGCCCGCCGGTGACGCGATGCTCGACCCAGGAGCTGCACCACCCTGTTGCTGCATTTGCATCATATCCTGCTGGGGCGATACGGGAGCGTTAAAGTTGGGCTTGTACAGTTCCTGGAACTGCTGCGTAGGCATGCTGTTGACTTCCTTGCGGCCCAGTGTGCGTACGAACTTCTGTCGCTCGTCGAGCGCCAGTGCCTGCAGATCAGTCCGATTGCGGACAACATGCGGCGTTAAAAACACCAGTAAATTTTGTTTGGTCGCTTGGCGTCCGGTACTGCTTAAAAGGTTACCAAGCACGGGGATATCAGATAGGAAGGGTACTCCCTGCCGACTATTTTCGACATCGCTTGAAATCAGGCCGCCGATCACCGCGGTGCGGTGATCTTGCACCAACACCGACGTTGAAGCCGAGCGGATACTGAGACTGGGACCCAGCGTGGTGCTCTGGACACCATTTTGAACGGTGGTAGGCAACTGGTTGGACACTTCTTCGTAAATGTCGAGTCTGACGTAATCGCCGGCAGTTACCTGGGGTATGATGTCCAGAGAAATACCGACATTTTGCCGATCGACCGAGTTGAAAATCTGGCCCGATAACGCTGAGGTCGCTGTTGCAGAACCGACGAATGGAAGGTTCTCACCCACCACAATGTTTGCCTCTTCATTGTCGGCAGTGAGCAGGGTTGGAGCCGAGAGTATGTTGTCATGAGTGTCGGCTTGGAGCGCGGTCATCAGCGCGACTTCGCACGGCACCGTAACAGGCCCGCTGGCCGTATTATTGACGTTGCCGGCAGTCGCGATGCTGGTGGCCGTATTGACGGCGGCATTAACCAAGGTGCCCGGAAGTGTGCAGTTGCTGCCCGAGGAAAGGCCTAGACCAAGCCCGGTCATGCCGAGCGGATTGCCCAGCGCATTCTGCAGCGCGCCAAAATTTAACGTCCCGACTCCGAGCACACTGCCATTGCCAAACTGGGGTGCAAAAGCGGCTACGCCTATGTCGCGTGAACGATTGACATCCACCTCTACGATAATGGCCTGCACGAAGACCTGTACCCGCTCGACGTCAAGCTGGGCAATAACTTTGCGCAAGGTTTCGTAATCCTGCGGCGAAGCACTGATGACGAGCGAGTTAGTGGCGGGGTCGGCCGTCGCGCTGACCGGATTTTCGAATTCCGAGTTTTTCCCTCCACCGCCACTGGCGGTTGAGCTCCCGGTGGTCGCGCCACCGCCCCGCGTCCCCCCGTTCATGCTGGAGCCGCCGCCGTAACCGCCGGCCATCGAGGAGCGGCCCAACCCTCCTGAGCCAAAGCTGGAATTGCTGCCGCCGAAACTGGAAAACCCATAGCTGCTGGAACTCCCGTATCCGCTGCTCTCGCCACCGCCACCGAATCCGCCGCTGAACCCCGCACCCATTAGTCCGCCTGAGCCGCCACGTCCCAGCGAATTGCGCCCGGTCGTGGGCGCAAGCGACGACGGACCCCCGCTGCCGTTCAGCACGCCATTGAGCACGTCCACCATCTCTGCGGCCGGTGCGTACTTCAGATGGTAGACGTGGATCCGGGACATCTCATTGGGTGAATGAATATCGAGCTGCCCGACGAGGTCCTTGATTTGGCGCATCTCCAGCGGGCTCGCCAAAACTATCAATGAATTAGTGCGCTCGTCAGCCACCACGCTGAAATTAGCGGCGGCGCCCTGCGCCGAGGGTGCCACAACTCCCATTCCGGGGCGGATGAAATTTCCGCCGTTGCCATGCATCGTGTTCTCGCGCGCCGTCATGATCTTCTCGATCTGTTGCGCGAGGTCATCGGCAAACGCGAGCTTAAGCGGGATCACCGCCACATTCTGCTGCACCCCTTGCACGTCGAGACTGCCAACGATTCGGAGCAGCCGCTGCACATTGTAGGCGTCGTCGGTAATAATAAGCGTATTATCCTGGGGAAACGCGGCGACCAGGCCGTCGTGTGACACCATTGGCTGAACAACGCTCATCACCGAGGTGGCGTCGGTGTTGCGCAGTTTCACCATTCGCGTGACGTATTGATCGCCTTGCGTAAAGCCAGGTTGCTGCGATTGCGTAAGCTCCGCCGACTGGCGCACGTCGCGCGAAGGAATAATCTTGATGATCGAGCCGGCCTGCAGCGTGGTAAAGCCTTTCACCTGCAAAACGGACTGAAAGATCGAATAGGCTTGCTCCGGGGTGACCTTGGTGGGTGAAATGATGCTGACCCGGCCCCTTACGTTCTCATCCAGTAGGAAGTTCTTTCCGGTTATTTCACTGATGAACTTGGCGAGGACCGGCAGATCAACGTTCTGGAACTTCATCGTGATAAGGTCTTGATCGCTGATAGCGCGCGACCCGCCTGCGAGGGGATCGGCATTGGCCGCAACCGCCGGCCCTCCTTTACCCGATTCGCCTGCGGCAGACTCGGCTGAGTCCTCGCCGGTATCGGCCGCGGCTGAGGCGTCGCCGGCGTCCGCCGAAGTATCCTCGGCATTGGCGAGGCGCTGATCGCGGGTGGTCCGGAGCGAACCGCCATTGCTGGCGGGCCGTCCTGTCGCGACCGGTGTTGCGTCGCTGGCCTCGGTTCCGCCTTTCGGCGCAGCCGCCGGTTTATCGCCGGCATGCAGCCGGGTTGCTCCGACACAAAGGCATAGTGCGATTAAAAGGATCAGTCCCCGAAAGCGCTCCATGCGAACAAGCCCCCAAAAAAGAAGGTTCCGTGCGAGTCTATAAGCGGTGCACGAGTCCAATCAACCCGCCATCTTTGGACGTGACAAGCGCTATGAAAATTCACGTTAACCCAACCTCCGGAGCACACGGGTACTCAAAAGAGCTAGGCCAGGCAGCTACATTCACTGCCGATACGATGTGAGCGAGCATACGCGTCGCGTTACGCGTACAATCGCGGAAGAAAAAGGGTCAACGCGTGATGTCCGAATTCAAGGTCAAGGCGGTTTGCTGCTCAATCACAGTCGAATCGGCCTTTAAACGCTCCCTCAAGAGCCTGCCGGTCTAATGCGCTACGAATATCTGGTCGGCTTGCGTTACCTGCGAGCTCGGCGTCACGAACGTTTTGTCTCGTTGATCGCCGTCATCTCGCTCGGCGGTGTTGCCATCGGTACATTCGCGCTCACGGTGGTGTTGTCCGTCATGAGTGGCTTTCAGGAGGACCTGCGCGCGCGTTTGCTCGCGTTTAACCCACAAATCACTGTCGAGACCAGCGCAGCACATGACCAACTCGCGGCGCTGCAACAGAAGATCGAGACGGCGCTACCAGCGGTGGCCGCGATCGCCCCGTTCACCACCTCACAGGTGCTCGCAGTATCGACCACGCCCTCCGGTGTTCCCGCGTACGTCGCCGGTGGTACTCTGCGCGGCGTACTGGCGGCCCACAATCCGGTTTTGACTGAATTGAAGAGTACGCTCGAAAGCGGTTCGCTGGAAGTGCTCGACCAAACGCGTTCCGTAACCTTGATTGAGAATGGAACGCAACGCGCCGTGCAACTGCCTACTGTGATTATCGGCAAATCGCTCGCCGAAGAATTGGGACTCGGGCTCGGCGACCCCTTGATAATCATTTCGCCAACCAGCCTTGGGGCCGCAGGACCACGGCTGCGGCGGTTCGTGGTGAGCGGTCTGTTTCATTCAGGTATGTATGAGTACGACTCCTCGCTGATGTTCGTGGCATTGAAAAACAGCGAGGCGCTGCTGGCCGAAGATCCGCAACTGGAAACCGGACTGGAAATCCGGGTGCGTAATCTATTCGACGCACCGGCTATCGCAGGAAAAATCGCAGCCCTGGCGGGGAGTGGATATCGGACTGCGAATTGGACCCAAACTGATGCTCCGCTCTTTTCGGCGTTAAAGCTGGAGAAATTCACGTATTTTTTGGTCCTGTTGTTGATCGTGCTGGTCGCCGCGTTCAATATCGTCGCGACGCTGGTGATGGTCGTGATGGAACGGCGAAAGGAAATCGCGATTCTGCGCGCAATGGGGGCGAGAGCCGCGTCGATTGCCACCATTTTTCTGTGCGAGGGAGCTGCCCTGGGATTGGCGGGCACCGCGCTGGGCGTCACGGGAGGGTTCATCGCATCATTTCTTATCGGCAAGTATCATTTGATTCATCTACCACCCGATTTGTTCATGGTCAGTGTCGTGCCGGTCCGGCTTTACCCGGGCAATTTCCTCGCCGTGGCGGCCGCCGCAGTTGTGCTGTGCCTATGCGGCGCAATCTACCCCGCCCTTCAGGCGCGCGCCCTAAGGCCCGTCGAAATAATCCGATATGAGTGAGGAAGCGCAGAGATTGCAGCGTGCGGGGCCGCAGCTGTCTCCGCAATTGGTGCGAGCAGTCGCTGTCGACAAGAAATTCTTCGACGCTGGCCGAGAGATTTGGGTGTTGCGGGGCCTTAACCTGGAGGTCACCGCCGGTGAGGAGATCGCCATCGTTGGACAATCCGGCGTGGGCAAATCGACCCTGCTGCACGTTCTTGGAAGTTTGGAGCCGCCGACCGCCGGGACGATTTATTTCGAGGAGCACGACCTGTTTGCGATGGACGAGCGTCACCTGGCCGAGTTTCGTAACACGCATCTCGGATTCATTTTTCAGTTTCACTATTTGCTGGCCGATTTCAGCGCGTTGGAAAATACCATGATGCCGGCGCTCATCGCGCGGTTACCCGATCGCGAGGCGCGTGCACGCGCCTCGGAAGTCCTGGCGCTGGTCGGCCTTGCTGATAAGATCCATCGCCGGCCGGCGGAACTTTCCGGGGGCGAACAGCAGCGGGTCGCTGTGGCACGCGCGGTAGTTCTCAGGCCGCGGCTGGTGTTGGCCGACGAACCGACCGGTAACCTCGATCCGCAGACCGCCGACGAAGTGCATACGCTGTTTCATCGGCTGAATAGCGAACTGGGCATCACGCTGATTGTCGCCACGCACAACGAACGGCTCTCGCGGAGTATGGGCCGCACCCTGCGACTGCGGGACGGCAGGCTTTTCGACGAAACACGGTAAATTAAGGTTCTTAGCTTGTCGTGCGCCGAGTCAGACGACCCGTGGGTGATTCGACTAATGCTCGGTCGCGACTGAGAGGCCGTTTACTTCGGCAGAGTGATTGGCTAGCTTGTTCGCGGCGTTGGTGATGATTGGTGACGGCGGCGAATCTTATCACGCGTCGGCGGGGCATCCGGTACCTCTGCAACCTTTTCGTATTGCTGGATGTCTTACTGCGGGTTGCGAGCGGATGGGCACAAGTCTCGCCGTCGCTAATTTCTCAAATTAACATTGTCGGTAATCAGCGGGTTGATACAGACGCCATCCGGGTCCACATCTCGTCGCAGACTGGCCAGCCGTTAAATCCAACCACTGTCGATAACGACATAAAATCAATATATCGCATGGGCTTTTTCACCCAGGTCAACGCGTACGTGAAGCGTGAGCCTAGCGGGGCGGCTCTTACGTTTGTGGTTGCTGAAGAGCCGCTGGTCAGCGAAATTCGTTTTGGCGGGATGACCAAAATCAGTCCAAGCGACGAGCAGATTGTAAACGCAATGGCCCTGCATTCCGGCTCGCTGCTGGACCGAGTACGAGTGAAGACGACGGCGCGTAATATTGCCGACGTCTATCAAGCTAAGGGGTACCTGGACGCGCGGGTGACATCACGTACTGTGGCCGGGCCCAACAACACTGTACTGCTGGTGTTCGAGGTTAATGAAGGGCCGCAAGTCGAGATCTCGTCCGTGCGCTTTGTCGGTAATCACCATTTCAGCAGCCGGCTGCTGCAGGGCGCCATCCAAACCAAACCCCATTCGATTGTAAGCTGGATAACCGGCGGCGGTATTCTCGACCAACGTAAGCTCCAGGACGACGTCGATCACCTGACTGCATATTACTACTCGGTCGGCTATCTCAACGCGCGCGTCGGCTACCCTACCCTGCAGCGCCACGGCAATTCCATAACAGTTACCTTCGATATCAGCGAGGGGCCTCGATATCAGGTGGGCACGGTCGATATCACGGGTGACTTGAGAGTGCCCAAATCGGAGCTGCAGCATCAGTTGACGCTGAAAGCAGGGCAACCCTTCAGCAGCACGACGATGCAGCATGACGTGCTGACTTTGTCGGACTTTTATTCGAATCGAGGATTTGCCTACGTCAACGTCGACCCACGTACGTCAGTTAATCCGTCTGCCCAGCAGGTTGATGTTGATTTTAGCGTCAATCCCGGCAGCGAAGTGCTGGTCGACCGCATCAATATCACCGGTAATACCAAAACCTCCGACAAAGTCATCAGGCGCGAACTGGTGATCCAGGAGCAGGAGCCATATTCGACTCAGAAGATTCAGAAATCCAAGCAGCGGCTCGATGCGCTCGGCTACTTTTCCAACACCCGGATCTCGACTGAACCCGGACCGGCGCCGGATAAGATCGATCTCGATGTCGCGGTGCAGGAGGCCAACACGGCCGCCTTACAGGTGGGGGGTGGCTATGACAGCTATTCCTCGGTGTTCGGCAATTTTATCATCAGCAATAGCAATCTGTTTGGCGGTGGTGAATCAGCCTCCGCCTCTGCGCAGATTGGGTTTCTCTATCGGAATTTCGAGCTGAGTTACACGGAGCCATGGTTCCTCGACATGCCGCTGTCGGTGAGTTTGTCCGCTTTCTACGACAAGCTCTACCTCTTCTCGTTTGATCAGACCAACGAGGGCTTTCAAATTAATACCGGGTACCCCCTCGCCGAGCTGGGGTTTAAAAAACTCGGTCCGTTTTCGCTGGAGGACATAACTCTTGGCCTGGGTTATCAGTTTGAGAGCGTTGGAATTGGTGCGCTGCCGGAATTCACAACGTTCCAGATTCTGCGCTACAAGGGCTATAGCCAGGTCTCCGAGATCATGCCGAGTATCAGGCGGTTTACGGTTGATAACCCGCAAGACCCGAGGAGCGGGTCGGTAGCTAATATTAATGTGGAATTAGCCGGATTGGGTGGCACGCGATTCGTCAAGGGACTCCTTCACTGGCGTTCCTTTTTCTCGTATTTAAAGAGCCCGCGTTGGGGGGAATGGGTCTTCTCGCCCGGCATCACTTACGGCATCGGAAGCAGTTTGGGCGGCAATAACGGAAGCGAACTGCCACTGTACGAACGATTCTTTCCGGGTGGATTGGGTGGTGGCGGCGATGTTCGCGGTTATCAGATCTATTCGCTCGGTCCGCAGGTGACATTGTTCAATCAGCTCGGCCAGCCATTCGGGATTGAGCAGGTGGGTGGGAGCCAGGAACTACTGCTAAGCGGCGAGACCACCTTCCCGATCCTGCAATCATTGGGTATTCGGGGCGCCCTCTTTGTTGACGCGGGTAATTCATTCTTTCTCAACCAGTCCTGGACCATTTCAGATCTTCAAGCGGCCTGGGGTTTTGGCATCCGTTGGCGCTCGCCGTTCGGACCGATCGCGGTCGATATCGCGCGCCCACTCAATCCTCGACCCAACGACCAGTCCACGGCCTTCGATTTTGGAGCGGGCACCCCGCTTTAGGAAAGTGCGAAGGGTGCGGGGGTGATGGGCAAGCGCGGTTGCCATGGCTGCTGATATCGGCCAAAGTTTTACGACCTTGCACATAGGTTTCACGCGGAAAGATTGGAGTAAGCTCTGAAGCCAGTATGTTGGGACGGCGCAGCCATTTTGGGAGCCGTAAACAGCATCGCTCCGTGCCTGAAGAAGTTTGCAATGGAGGGCCAAAACAAAAAAATGAGATATCGGGCGATCATCGGCGTGCTGCTGCTGGGGATGGCAGTAGCCGCCACTGCACGCGCTGACATGAGACTTGCCTTCGTTGATATCCAGCGCGCGCTCAATGAATGCCGCGCGGGAAAGGCGGCCAAGACCCAATTCCGCGGACGTATCGAGCGGCTACAGGCACAACTCGAGGGTGAGCAGAACGACGTTGAACGGCTAAAGCGCGAGCTGGAGCAAAAAGGTTCGCTGATGCAGCCGGATCAGCGTCAAAATCTCGAAGACGATTACGAGAAGAAACTCCGCCGTTTCCAGGACGATTACAAGAACTCACGCGATGAGTTACAAGAGAAGGACAATGAGGTCACCGGTGCCATCGTACGAGATTTAGCCACCGTCGTGCGTCAAATCGGTGAAAAGAACGGCTACACAATGGTAATGGAAAAGGGCACCCTTCTGTGGGCCATTCCGTCCACCGATATCACCGACCAGGTGATTCGCGCCTATGATGCAATGAATGTTAGACCGGGCTCGCTGGGTGAAGAAGCGCAACGCGATTCCGGCAAATTCGGCGCTGTCGCAACCGGGCAGCCGCCTGAAACAGGCGGCAGCGGGCGTTCTACAATCCTCAAATAGGAGCGCTGTCTTGTCCGAGGAAAAGCCGCGAGCACTGGACCGTTTCCTGAAATTACTCCCTCACCAATATCCGTTCCTGCTCGTGGATCGGGTGCTGGAGCTTAATCATGAGCGCACCCTTACCCTCAAGAACGTCACCATTAACGAACCCTTCTTTACCGGTCATTTCCCAGGCCGGCCGATCATGCCCGGTGTGTTGATCCTTGAGGCTTTGGCACAATCAGCCGCGATTCTGGCGCTCAGCATTATTGGTGAGCGACGCAGCATGTTCATGCTGACTGGCTTCGACAAGGCCCGCTTCCGGCGGCGTGTCGTACCGGGCGACCAGCTCAAGATGGAGGTGCGGGTCTCGAAGCATCATTTTCCGCTTTGGAAGATGCACGCCGAAGCAAGGGTCGACGGCGAGCTTGCCGCCGAGGCCGAGTTGTCGGCGATGGAAGTGGAGGAGCAACTACCATAAGCCGGATTCATCAGTCGGCCATAATTGATCAGCGCGCAGAACTCGACTCGACGGTGCAGGTCGGTCCCGGCGCGGTCATCGGGGCGCGTGTTCGGATAGGGCCCGACACGGTCATCGGGCCCTATGCGGTTATCGAAGGCGAGACGACCATCGGAGCCGGCAACCGCATTTTCCAGTTTGCCTCGCTCGGCGCTGATCCGCAGGACCTGAAGTACCAGGGTGAAGCTTCGCGCCTGGAAATCGGGAACTATAATCGAATCAGAGAATTCACAACGGTTCACCGCGGCACGGCCGGCGGAGGAATGGTTACCCGCATCGGCAATCACGTGCTGCTGATGAACTACACTCATATCGCGCACGATTGCCAGATCGGTGATCACTCCATTATTGCGAACTCTACCGAAATCGCCGGCCATTGCGTGGTCGAGGAATGGGTCGTCACGGCCGGAATGTGCGGCGTGCACCAGTTTAGCCGCATCGGTGCCCATGCGTTTCTCGCGGCAGGCGCGAAGACCGCACAGGATGTGCCTCCATACGCTATGGTGGCGGGGACGGACCGGGCGCGCCTGGTTGGGGTAAACACAACCGGGCTGGAGCGGCGCGGTTTTGATTCTGAAACGGTAACCGCAATTAAGAGCGCCTTTCGTACGCTGTTCTATAGCAGACTGCTGCGCGAGGAGGCGATTGCGCAAGTGCTCGAGGAGCACGGGCATCGTGCCGAGGTTCGAAGGCTGCTTGATTTCATTTTGAACTCTGAGCGCGGCGTAGTCGGCCGCGATCGCGAGTAACGTATTCTGTTCGGTCAAAACGAGGCAGACCGGTAATTCGAATGCAAGCAAGCTGCAAAAACAGGTCGGCCGGCTAATTGAACACCCGGGTTGTCCCTGAGGCCCAAGTCTGCTGAACAATGAGTAAGCTGGGGATAATCGCCGGTAACGGAATCTTTCCATTAGAGGTGGCGAGAATCGCGCGCCACCACGGGATCACAACAACTGCAGTCGCGCATCTCGGGGAAAGCGATCCGCGCCTCACCGAACTGGCTGATGCCGTGACCTGGATTAAAGTCGGAGAGCTTCAGCGCATCATAGACGTGTTCAAGGAGGCTCGTGTCGAGCGGGCGGCCATGGCGGGCGGAATCTCGCGAGCCCGCCTGCAACACGCTTTCTCACCCGATGCCCGTGCATTGACGATGCTGGCGCGGCTCGACCGCTTCAGCGATGACGCAGTGTTGCGGGGTGTCGCCGCCGAACTCGAATCCGAGGGCATCCGGATTGTGGATCCAGTCCCAATGCTGGATGGCATCCTGGCGCCGGCCGGGCTGTTGGCTGGACCGGAGCCCAGCCCGGCGCAAATCAGTGATCTGCGGCTGGCCTTTGCGATTTGTCGGGCATTGGGAACCTTCGACGTAGGTCAGGCTGTAGCCGTACGGGACGGAGTTGTCGCCGCCGTGGAAGCCGCCGAGGGGACCGATGCAGCGCTTCGGCGCGCCAGCGGATTGTGTGGTAAAGGGCTGGTCGTAGCAAAAGCGGCCAAGCCGACGCAGGACCTGCGCTTCGATCGCCCCGCAATCGGACCGGACACCATCGACTTGCTTGGCGAACTAGAGGCGGCAGTCATTGGCGTCGAGGCGGGGACGGCGATGCTGCTGGAGCGCGAAGCCACTTTGCATCGTGCACGCATGCGCAACATCACGGTGTATGGCTATGCCTGAGTTGCGGGCCGCGGTAGTTGGGGTCGGCCGCCTCGGCCTACTTCATGCGCGCAAGTATGCCAGGCTTGCGGGTGTGAAACTGTGCTACGTAACCGACGTAGATGGCCATCGTGCACACTTGGCAGCCGCCGAGACGGGGGCGATTGCGCTAAGCGACTACCGGGAATTGGCGGGCAAAGTGGACCTCGCCAGCGTCGCCGCGCCGAGTCTCGCGCATTATCCAATTGCGTCCGACATGATGCGGGCGGGAATCGACCTTTTGCTTGAAAAGCCTATGGCTGCGACCCTGCGGCAAGCACGAGAGCTGTCGGCAATCGCGCATGATTGTGGACGTATTCTGCAAATCGGCCATCTGGAGAGATTCAACCCGGCGATTGTACGGCTGCGCTCACTGTTGAACCATCCCCGGTTTATCGAGTGTCATCGCCTCGCTCCGTTTACCGAACGCGGTACCGATGTCGATGTCATCCTGGACCTTATGGTCCATGACCTGGACGTCATCCTCAGCGTTACCTCGGCCTCTGTCAGTTCGCTCGAAGCCGTGGGAGTTGCGGTCCTCACCGACCGCATCGATGTAGCCAACGCGCGTGTCCGGTTCGCTGACCGGCTTATCGCGAATCTCAACACGAGCCGAGTGGCGCCGCGCAGGGAACGCAAGATTCGATTCTTTCAGCCTGACGCCTACATTTCGCTGGATTATGAGGCGAGGAGAATACAAATCTACCGCAAAGAGCCGCCGCCGCCCGGTGCCGCGTACCCAGTCATCTCAGCGGAGCAGATCGAGATCAATGAAGGGGACGCGCTGCGGGACGAAATAGCCGCATTCGTGCACAGCGTCCGCACACGCCGCATGCCCGAAGTTGGTCCGGCAGCCGGGCTCCGCGTCATGGAGCTGAGTGAGCGAATCCTCGAAGCGATACGCGAGAGCTCACTCGATGGATGAGAGCGCAAGACGATCGGGCCTTCGGCAGCTCGCTGACGCGATCAACACCGAAAGCCCGGAGGTGAAGTTGCAGCCTCCCGTAGCCGCTGGGCATTCACTTGATCTGCATTTGTTGCAAACTTCGCCAGCTTCCTCGAACCGCCGGCGCATTATGATGGTTGCGGGAGAGGCTTCGGGCGATCTGCACGGTGCGGATGTGGCAATACAGCTTCGTGCACGCGATCCGGACTGCGAAATCTACGGCATCGCCGGACGAGAGATGCGCGCAGCCGGCGTCCGCGCCATCGTCAATATCGAAGACATTACCGGATTAGGTCTGCTGGAGCTTGGTTCGACACTGTGGCGGACACTGCGTGCCTTGCGTGCACTACGTGGCGACATTCAGCGTACACGGCCGTCGCTGATCATTCTGATTGACTACGCTGAGTTCAATTTGATTTTGGCCGGTATTGCCCATCGAGCGGGAGTCCCGGTGCTTTATTACGTCCTGCCGCAAGTCTGGGCATGGCGACGTGGGCGCGTTCGCAAACTAATCAAGCGGAGCAGCCGAATAGCGGTGGTATTTCCCTTCGAACCCCCGCTTTACGCGCAGGCCTGCGAGAAAGTCAGCTTTGTCGGCCATCCGCTGCTTGATCGAGTGCATCCGGCACAAGGGCGAGCAGAGACCCTCGCGCGGCACCAATTGGGCGCTGCTACACGGCTTTTGGCCATTCTGCCGGGCAGCCGCCCGGGCGAAATCCGTTATTTGCTAAAGCCGCTCGTGCAAGCAGCGCGCATTCTCTGCGCCGACCACGGTCTCGTACCCGTCATTGCGTTAGCACCGACCCTCACAGCAGCCGACCTCGAAGCGGCAGTGAGTCCTGGGGAACTACAGGGAATTCAGATCATCCCCGGCGACACTTATAGCATCATCGCTGCGAGCGAACTCGCCTTGGTGGCGTCGGGCACTGCGACCCTGGAGACCGCCCTGCTAGGCTGCCCCATGGTAATCGCGTACCGCGTCTCGGCGCTTACTTATGTCCTCGCGCGGCTGCTGGTGAGGGGAGTGAAATATTTCGGAATGCCTAATATTCTCGCTGGGCGGTGCGTGGTTCCGGAATTGTTGCAACGGCACGTGAATGCTACCAACCTGGTGCGTGCTGCCGAACCGATGCTCACCGAACCGCTACATGGCGAAATCTCCGGGATACTACGGTCGTTGCGCGAGTCATTGGGTCAGCCCAATGCAGCCGGGCGCGTGGCTGCGATGGCGCTGGAGATCAGCCGCTCAAATTGATCAAGAACAAAGACAAGGTGGCTCGCCGCTATGTTCGGCTCAAGAGAAGGAGCTTATTCACGCTGCACTCGCGAGCAGTCGCAGTTCAATTACCGGGCTGACGTTGTTGCGTCGAATGAAAGATGTTTCAGGGCCCACCGAATGGCGGGAGATTTCCGGGAACCACGCGCGCAACGATACCGGCGCACTTTGGTCACGTTTCTACAACATCGTTTGGTCACCCGCGATGCCGCTCGCATTATTTCTGGCCGGTGGCGACGCGCAGAGCCGCCGCGAGCGGATGGGGCGCGCCTCGTTGGCGGCGGATCCCTCCGGTCGCGGCAAACTTCGGGTCTGGACTCACGCGGCTTCGGTTGGCGAGATCGAAGGGGTACGCCCCATCGCACAGCAGTTGGCCAGCCTGCGCCCCAACCTGGAGTTCGTCACAACTACCATGACTGCGGCGGGACGCGATGCGGCGCGCCGGCGCTTGACGGGAACAACTCTGCTCGCACCGTTTGATCATCCCGCAGCCGTGCGAAGGTTCTTGAGTTGTATTCGCCCGGCCCTGCTCATGGTTACTGAAACTGAACTTTGGCCGAACTTCTTCTTCGAGGCTGCTGCAGCCGGTGTCCGTGTCGCGCTGATTAACGCGCGCCTCTCGGCCCGTTCGATGAGGCGCTATCGTCTGGTCCGACCGCTAATCGCACGCGCGTTGAGCAACGCCCAGTTCATCCTGGCACAGACGGAGGCGGACGCTGCACGGTTCCGCCATCTTGGAGCGCCTCCTGAGCGGATCATTGTCACCGGGAATGCGAAGTACGAAGTGCGTGGAGATCTGCCGTTACGTCCCGCCCTGACCAGCTTTGCTGCAGGGCGACCGATTTTGATCGCTGGTTCTACCGCCCCCGGTGAGGAGCAGATCGTGCTCACTGCATACCGCCGTCTCGTGGCACAGTACCCTACGCTGGCGCTCGTCCTTGCCCCTCGCCATTTAGAGCGGAATCATGAGGTTGAGCGCATTTTACAGGCAACCGGCTTGCGATACGTCCGGGCCAGCGAATTGGATGATGCTCCCGAAGTCAGCGAGCATCAGGACAAAGGCCTTGAGCAAACCGAGCGCATGCGATTAGCGGAACCGTGCGTCGCAACCAAAGTCGGCCCCGATGTCCTGCTGCTCGACACGATGGGCGAATTGAGTGCCTTATATAAACGCGCAACCGTAACGTTCGTCGGCGGAAGCCTCACCCCGGGCCGTGGGGGGCAAAGTCTGGCCGAGCCCGCCAACGCGTCAGTACCCGTTCTCTTTGGCCCCTATCATGAGAATCATCGACAACTGGGCGACGCCCTGGTGGCGGCTGAGTGCGGACGCGTTGTGCGAAATGCAATTCAGCTCGCCGAAGCCAGTGCGCAATGGCTCGGGGACGAGGCGGCGCGGATCGCCGCAGGCCACCGTGCGCAGTCGATACTCCAGCAGTTCGCGGGCAGCAGTGCAGCCACGGTAGGTTATATATCCTCCCTGCTGCCAGCAGCATAATGCGGTCATGGAGTGCGGCACGACTCCGTCGAGCAGGCTGGATGGCATCAGCTCCGCTATCTATAGCTTATGCTGGTATTCTCACTGCCAGATCCGCCTGGTGGGGGCGATATGCGCAAACGCCGCCGCTACCGACGGTTAGTATCGGTAACCTGACGCTCGGCGGCACCGGGAAAACACCGTTTACAATGTTTCTCGCCGCACGATTGCGCCAACACGGCCTCAGGCCCGCGATTGTCAGCCGCGGCTATGGTGGGCTGCAGTCGCGAGGTCCGAGACTGGTCTCCGACCGACGCAACATAGAGATGACGCCGCGAGAGGCTGGCGATGAGCCCGTAATGATGGCCAAGTCCTTCGAGGGTCCTATAGCCGTTGCGCGCCGCCGAATCGACGCTATCAAGTTACTGGCCGCCGAGGGGTTGGCGGATATGGTGGTACTCGATGACGGGTTTCAGCATGTGCGGCTTCGACGTGATTTTGACCTGCTCCTGATCGACCAAAGCGCCGGTTTGGGAAATGGCTGGCTATTGCCGGCTGGCCCTCTACGGGAGAACCCGATAGCAGTAAAACGAGCTGATGCGATAGTTCTAGTCCAATCGTTTGGCACCACCGATTCGGGACAATCCGTCATGGCCGATATCCTCCGGGGCAAGCTGGTTCTGCGGGCCCGGCTTGAACCGTCATCGCTGACCTACTCCGACGGCGGAAATTGGTGCGCAGCACCGCTGATACTTGATGGTCGGCGGGTGCTGGCGGTGAGCGGTGTCGCGAATCCGGGGCGATTTCATAAAATGCTCGGGGCGCTTGGTGCACAACCTTGCGCCAGGCTCGATTACCCGGACCATTACACCTACGCGGCGGAAGATTGGAGAAATATCGTCGCCGCCGCAGGGCGAGCCGACATGGTGATCACGACGGAAAAGGATTTGGTAAAGCTCGAGCGTCTCGCTGCTAGGGAGTTTCCGCTGTATGCGCTCCACTTGAACGTCACCATGAATGAATCGGACGAAGGCCAGTTGCTAACGCTGCTGTCCGACCGGATCAGCCGAAGCGCTCGCGCCCGAGGCTCGGCATCTCTAAGAGGCTCGGCATCTCTAAAAGGATGAGGGAAAAACATCAATGGCACTGAGTCAAGATTTGCTCAATATCCTCGCATGCCCTAAATGCAAGGGCGACCTCCGTCTCACCGACAGCCAGGACGGCCTTATCTGTGATGCTTGCAAATTACGCTATCCGATTAAGGACGACATCCCCATTATGCTCATTGATGAAGCCGAGACTATTGGTTGAATGCGGTTTGCTACTCGTAACCTGTAGAAGCCAACGGTAGCAATGAGACCTGCGGCCCACCGCATCACGCACCCTTCGGTGGATACGCTGCTGGCCGGGTTTCAGAAATTCGAATTCGGCCGGCGAGTAGCTTATCTTCGGCGAGAGTTGGCACCGCGCGCCGCCGCGATTATGTCATCGATCAGCGCGCTCGTTTCTGGCGAGGGTGCCGGCAACCGTGCGAGCGGTTTCCCCTTGAAGCTTGAAGACGGAACGGAGTTGTTCGCCCGCATAAGCCGGCGGGGCGGCCTGATGCGCCTGTTGTCGAAGGACTTGTACTTGGGAATGTACCCCCGGGCGCTGCGGGAGCTCGCGGTCACCACCGAAGCCCGCGACCGTGGCATCGCGGTGGCCGAACCGCTCGGGGCGGTTATTGAACTGGTTGCGCCACTCGTCCATCGGAGTATTTTCCTGACTCGAGCCATGCCCGGAATGACGCTCTGGGAATTGCTCCGTACCGACGATGATCCACTCGTGCGCGAGCACTTGATTGAACAGGCTCGGAATGCGATTGACACAATGCATCGGCTGGGCCTGTTCCACGCCGATCTCAATCTGCAAAATCTGTTCGTGACGATGGCTCATGAGAGCTTTGGCGTCGCCATCCTGGACCTGGACAAAGCGCGGTTCCTGCGCAGCCCGCTTCCCGCCAGACTGCGCGCACGAAATCTCGCCCGTCTGCGGCGCTCAGTGCAGAAACTCGACCCTGCCGGCCATTACCTGAACTCCCGCGCGCGGGAATTGCTGGCGCGCATATGATCTTCGGGGTAGTAGACTATTAGCACCCGCGCTCCGGCGCTTGTCCTCACCGATCGACAGCAAAATGGCTGGCTTAACCTGTCACTTTCCCTTCCCGAACTCCATCCGACCTACGGTGAGCTTGCCAAAGAGTACGTCATCAAGTACGTGCAAATCCGCGATCCGACGACGCTCGTCGTGATCGACGAAGCGGACCGTTTGCGGATGGCGAGTTTGGAGCAAGTACGCGCTATCTTCGATGCCCAGGAAATTGGACTCGTTCTGATTGCATGCCGGGGATCGAGAAGCGCCTAACGCGATTCCCACAGCGCACTTGTCTCCGCGTCCAACGGCTTCTGCGGGAAGGTTCCGCATCCAATGGCGCAGCGAGCTGCGTAGACTTCGACCGCTGCCGACGCGGATAGTAATCCGCTGAAAAGCCCGACGCCGGCGCCGATCATCAGGCACCAGCCGGTGGAGCCATCCAGTGCGGAGACTGCCTGAATCACTTCGCAGAACTCAAGCGGATTTGCTCCGGCGCCGCCCAATTCCGCTGGAAGAAGGAGCTTAAACATGCCCGCGTCAATGAAAGCGTTGACCACGGGCTGCGTGAGATGGCGCTCGCGCTCGGCTTGGTCGGAGTGCTCTATGATAAGTGGCGCAAGCGCGTGCATCACAGGCAAAGTAGAGTTTGACACTAAGCTCTCCTTCTCCGGCGTTGAGGAGCGCGCGCGTCGGGAATTTTCCGAAGCGGAGATTCATTCCTTTACGGCAACGACGTCCGGGACAATGCCATAGACGCTATCCAAATGCTGCGTGAGCACATGAATATCCCGCAGATGGGGCTGCAGCGGCGATGAATCATACAGCACAGTCCGGCGCCGGCTTTGTAGCAAACGTCAACCACCGATGCGGCGTTCGCGGCCACCCACGCGCCGGCCGCCGAAGACAGCTC
>JAMXLL010000247.1 GCA_024281015.1 Candidatus Binataceae bacterium | reverse complement strand
GGCGCAATCGGGGGAGTTGAATTACCCACTATCAAGTTAACCTTCGAGGGATTCAAGCGCGGCTTTCTCTCGGCGCGCCCCAACGGCCGGATTCTGATTAGTTATACCGGTAACTTCAATGATGTCGGTGCAGCAAAGGAGGCAACGCTAGCCCAGGTCGGACAGGGGGCTGACGTCTTCATCCACAATGCTGATGCCGCCGGGTTGGGTGTTTTTCTGGCTGCTGCGCAGGCGCACGCCTTCGCCTTCGGTGCGTTTAACAATCAAAACGCGGTCGCGCCTGACGTCGTGCTGGCCAGCGCCATCACGTCAACGCCACTCGCTTTTCTTAAAATAGCCAGCGAGGTCAAGCAGCATCGCTTTCATCCGGGTATGCTCGAATTCGGAATGAAAGATGGCATGATCAAGGTGGTGCTTAATCCCAGATTGGAGTCACGAATTCCGGCTGCAACGTTACAGCGCGCCCGCGCTGCCGAGCAGCAATTCCGATGACCGACCGCTGCCGAGGGAAAGGTGTCATGACGTACGAGTGGCTTGGCCTCCTGATTTTCGTCTTCCTGTGTGCAGCGGCATTTCGCCGCCACAAACAACGTGAAGTAACAAGGAATCAATGGCACCAAACCGGCGAACCCTCTACCGCCAGAAGAGTCCTGGAACAAGGCGGCATCGGGGAGAAGCATGGCCAGAGCTAATCGCTCCGCG
The DNA here is from genome assembly GCA_024281015.1 of Candidatus Binataceae bacterium. GTDB lineage: Bacteria > Desulfobacterota > Binatia > Binatales > Binataceae > JAMXLL01. The sequence goes on along the minus strand of JAMXLL010000247.1, from coordinate 7,309 downwards.
TTGACCCGTCAATCTGGAACAAAGTCCTTCACACCCATGAGAGGAATGGCCCTTTGAAAGCGCTCGTGATTGGAGGCACCGGCCCGACCGGTCACCTGATCGTTAATGGACTGGTGCGGCGCGGGTACCAGGTAGCAATGCTTCATACCGGCCGCCATGAACTGGAGGAAATTCCGCCCTCGGTAGAACACGTCCATACCGACCCGTTTTCCGAAGAGGCGCTGCGACGTTCATTGCGCAATCGCAGCTTCGACTTGACGATTGCTGCTTACGGACGGCTGCGGCGTATCGCAGAGGTGATGGTGGACCGGACGGAGCGATTTATCTCAATAGGCGGCGTGCCTGCCTATCGTGGATACATGAATCCCTCCGTGATGCGGCCAGAAGGATTGCCGGTGCCGACTGCGGAGGATGCGCCGGTCGTGCCGGTTGAGAACGAAGACCCGAAAGGCTGGCGCGTCGCGCAGTCAGAGGCAGCGGTCTTTAAGCATCATCCCAATGCGGTGCATTTTCGCTATCCGTTTCTCTATGGTCCGTACCAGATAGCGCCGCGCGAATGGTGCGTGGTGCGGCGAATCATCGACGGCCGGAAATCGATCATTCTGCCGGAAGACGGCTTGTCCCTGAACCACTCCGGCTACGTCGATAATGCGGCGCATTCGGTACTGCTAGCAGTCGATAAACCCGGTGCGGCCAGCGGCCAGATATACAATTGCGGAGATGAGCATTTGTTGACGCTGCGCCAGATGGTCGAGATCATAGCCGTATCGTTGGGCCATCAACTCGAAATCGTCTCGATGCCGTGGCGCTTCGCACTACCCGCACGTCCATTGATTGCGCAGCCATGGACCACGCATCGTGTATTGGATCTCACTAAGATCAAGACACAGCTTGGGTATGCCGACGTAACGCCTCCCGAACGGGGGCTGGCGCTTACTGCTCGATGGCTTCGCGATAATCCGTTGGAGCGTGGAGGCGCGGGCGAGAAAATCCTGCAAGATCCCTTCGACTATCGGGCCGAAGACGAGCTTATCGCGGCGTGGAAGATGGTTTGCGACAAGATGCCCGCGATACAATTCACCTTTGAACCCGGATTTACCGCGACTTACAGCGGACCGGGGGGGAAGGCAAGATCCTCGTCCTGGTCGTGATTCGGCCCGGGGTTTTCCTGTTGCTGCGTCCCCGCCATTCGTGGCATTAGAAACCGTGCATCCGAGTCAGCGGGGCACCCACTTTCAGAAGCAATGAGTACTCCAGAACAACCTAGAGTAGATCGCAGGCACCGTATAGAGTTCGCTTTCACCGACGAACAGGAGCAGTTCCGTTCCACCATTCGGCGTTTTCTGGCCGAACGGTCGCCGACGACGGAGGTCCGCCGCCTGATGGCCACCGCCGAGGGCTACGATCCCGCGGTATGGCGCCAGCTCAGCGAGGATCTCGCGCTGCCGGGCATCCATATCCCGGAGCAGTATGGTGGCGCCGGCTTCGGCATGGTGGAGCTTTGTATCGTCACCGAGGAACTGGGACGCGCCCTGCTTTGCGCGCCCTATTTTTCCACGGCGGTGCTCGCTGCCAACGCCATTTTGAATGCCGGCAGCGACGCTCAAAAAGCGGCATTGCTGCCCGAGATCGCCAAAGGTGCTCGGTTGATGACCCTCGCAATCACTGAACCCGATGGCAATTGGGATGCCGCCAGTATCAAGACTACCGCCAGCGCCGAGGGGGGTAGCTATCGGCTCGACGGCACAAAAAGTTTTGTCGTGGATGGCCACATAGCTGACCTGCTGGTCGTCGCTGCCCGAGTTGCCGGGTCGGTTGGGTCTGAGGGCCTGGCCCTGTTTGCTATAGACGCCGATGCTGGCGGTGTAGAGCGGCGGTTGTTGGAATCTATGGATCCCACGCGCAAGATTGCGCGAATCGATTTTCGTGGTGCTCGCGCCAGCGTGCTCGGCAATCTCGACCAGGGGGCAAACGCGATCCTCCGCACGCTCGACCAGGCGACAATCGCGCTCGCCAACGAAATGGTTGGTGGCGCCCAAACGATGCTTGATTCGGCAGTAAATTACGCGAAGCTCCGCGTGCAGTTTGGACGGACCATCGGCTCCTTTCAGGCAATCAAGCATAAGCTCGCCGATATGCTGCTGGAGGTCGAGTTGGCCAAATCGGCGGCCTATTATGCGGCGCAAGCCGCGGCGGTGGACGATCCCGAATGGCCCGCACTCGCCAGCCTGGCGAAGGCTGGCGCATCCGAAACCTACGTGCATACTGCAGCCGAATGTATTCAGATCCACGGCGGCATCGGCTTCACCTGGGACAACGATACGCATCTGTGGTTCAAGCGCGCCAAAAGTTCAGAAGTGTTTCTCGGTCAACCGAGCTACCACAGAGAGCTTTTGATGCAGCGTTGGGGAGTTTGAGCGATGACTAAGCCGACCGAAGCGGAAGTGCGCGACGAAGTCCGGAAATGGCTGGCGGACAATTGGGATCCGGATATGCCTCTGGTCGAGTGGCGTAGCCGGCTGGCAGATTCCGGGTGGGGAATGCCGCAATGGCCCAAGGAATGGTATGGGCGCGGCCTACCGCATGCGCTGGCGCGGGTCGCCGAAGACGTAATGGCCAATGTCGGCGCGGTCAGCGTGGCAAGGTCCGGAGTACGCTTACTGGCCGCCGCTACTTTGCTCGAACACGGATCGGACCTGCAAAAAAAGAAATTCCTGCGCCGGATTCTCACCGGTGAAGATACCTGGTGCCAATTCTTCAGTGAGCCAGGCAGCGGCTCGGACCTCGCCGGCGCCACGACCCGTGCGGATTTTAAGGGAGATTTTTGGATCATTAACGGGCAGAAGGTGTGGACAACGAGTGCCCATCATGCCGACCACGGTCTGTTGCTTGCCCGCACCGATTGGGATGCACCCAAGCACGAGGGACTGTCGTACTTCATCATCGATGTCAAGCAGCCAGGCGTGGACGTGCAACAGCTCAGACAGATGAACGGCCACGCGTCGTTCAACCAGGTGTTTTTTACGGACGCGAAGGTCCCACAAGAGAATCTGGTCGGACGGGTCGGCGACGGCTGGAAAGTCGCGGTGACTACCCTCGCCCACGAACGCCGGGGTGCCGACGGACTGCAACCATCTTCGTTAAAGCGCGGAGCGCGGCTTGGACGGATTCACGCCGAGGAGCGAGCCGAAAACGAAAAGGCCAACGAACCGTATAAATGGTATCCGCAGCGCGCAGGGCGCGTCGATCTCGTCATTGAGCGCGCCAGGGAGGCGGGTGCTAATCAGGATCCGTCTGTACGCCAGGAGATCGCGAAGCTAATGATTCTGGCCAAATCGGCTGAATGGACTGCCCGTCGTGCGCGCGCCGCGCAGCAACAGGGGCGGCCGCAAGGACCGGAAGGTTCGCTCGGAAAGCTGGCAGCGAGTCACGTCGCGCGAGGCTGTTCCCGTGTCCACAGCATGATTACCGGCACTAACGCGATGCTGACCGGAAGGGAAAGCCCGCGGGAGGGGATTATCGCCGAAATTCTCGTCTCGGTGCCCGCCGTTTCCATTGCCGGAGGAACCGACGAGATTCAGCGCAACATCATTGCCGAGCGTGTGCTTGAGCTACCCAAAGAGCCGCGTTCTGATACCGGCCCATTCCGCAACGTAAGAAGGAACTAGTGTGGTGAAATCTGAAATTCGCACAACAAATCATCTTTATTTAGAGCCGTACCCATCTGTCATTCCCGCGCGTCGGTTTTGTCTGGCGCACGAGGAATCCCGAAAAGTAAGGCGAGAACGCAGGAGCCTTCGCGGCAGCAGGGCGCGCGGGTGAAAAAGCAAAGTTATATCCCGCTCAATCTTTTATGCAGCGAACTTCAAACTCAGCACAATAGTAAGAAGGTACTAGAGTTGTGTCTCGCCAATAACTCTTGACCGGTGAAGCGCTTCGCGAGAACTGTGAAGCGATTCGCGCATAAGAAAAGAATCTAAGGTTATTTGCCTTCCTGCAAAGTTTGCCGCGCATGAGCAAGTTAGTGCAAATCAGGCGGGGCGCTGGCCTCACGAGGGCAGAGGCTGGCCCCACTTATTGAAAAATGTCACCTTTTCGACCGGCTCGCGCGACACCGCGCCGAATTTACCTATTGGCCATCCGATGGGCAAAATTGCAAAGGTTTCCGCGTTCTCTGGTAACCCCAACGCCTCTTTTACCTCCTGCTCATAGAGCAGATGACGCGTCGTCAAAACCGAGCCCAAACCTAGGGCCCGCGCCGCAAGCAGCATGTTCTGAGCCGACGGGTAGATCGAAGCGCCTGACATCTTCGCTAGTCCCATTGACCTTGCCGCATCATTGACCAGACAACACACGATCAGCACTGGCGCCTCGTGAAAATGGTCGGTCAGGTATTCGACCGCTTTGAGCATGCGTTGTTTTTGCGCCTCGGTCTTCCCCGGAGGTGGTGGATTGCTACGGTACCGCGTGATTACAACATCGAACGCCCGTTTGTAGACAGCCTGGATCTTCTGCTTGATCGCAGGATCCTTGACCACGATGAATCGCCAATTCTGGACGTCACCACCGGTCGGTGCGCGCAATCCGGCATCGATTATTTTGCGGATCAAGTCATCAGGCACCGGGTCGGGCTTGAGCCGCCGCATCGCACGCATACTGTAGATTGCTTCAAACAGCCCTACTTCATCTTGCATGAGTAAGTCTCCTGCTATGGGGATCCTGTGTCCCGCCCAAATCGCCAGGGTACCGAACGATGCCGGGGATCGTAAAACGGTCCTCGCTCATGACGAGACGGGGAAACAACAGACTTCACTCTGCGCTAGAGCTAGTGATAGCGGGTGGCATTCGACGCGGCAGGCCAGCAGGGCTCCGGGTTGAGTTAAGATGGAAGGTTCAATCGAGCGCAAGCCCACCAACGATGAAAAGCATCGCGAGCGATTCTCTATATTGAAGGATGCAAACGAACGATGGACATGAGGGGCGACAATATCTATTACCCGGCCTCGCAATTTTCGCGGCGTGCTTTCATTGTGGGCAGCATCGCGGCAGGCTTCGCCCTGGCGGTGCTGCCCGTCTCCGCTGAGACGATTGTCACCGATGCGACCGGTCTGAGCGTAGGCGAAGTGAAGATTCCCGTCATCGGCGGCACCATTCCAGGTTATCGCGCAATGCCGGAGACTGGCGGCCCCTTTCCGACCATTCTGGTGGTACAAGAGATTTTCGGCGTCCACGAACACATCAAGGATATCTGCCGCCGCCTTGCCAAGAACGGCTATTTTGCGGTTGCCCCGGCACTCTATGCGCGCGAGGGCGATGTCGGGCAGATGAGCAACATCGGACAAATTATGCGAGTGGTCGAGAAGGTGCCCGAACAGCAAGTCGCCTCGGACCTCGATGCGACCGTGAAATGGGCTGAAGATACGCATAAGGCTGATACATCCAGGCTCGGGATCGTCGGTTTCTGCTGGGGTGGGCGGCAGGTTTGGCTCTATGCTGCGCATAATCCGCAACTCAAAGCGGGCGTTTCATGGTACGGAGTCCTCGAGCGGCCCAAAACCACTATGACGCCGCAGAACCCGATCGACCTTGCGCCACGAATCGATACACCTGTCCTGGGTCTTTATGGCGGCGCCGATCCCGCCATTCCGGTCGCTCAAATTGACGCGATGCGTGCAGCGCTGAAGGCAGCAGGCAAGCCATCGGAGATAATCGTCTATCCAGATACTCCTCACGGTTTCAACGCTGACTATCGCTCGAGTTATCGTCCGCAGCAGGCCCGCGACGCCTGGCAACGCATGCTCTCCTGGTTCAAGCAGCACGGCGTCGCCTGAGACCCTAAGGAACGCGCATACGATGTCAATGCGGCGCGTTGGCTGATGGACGATAGGCAAAACTCAAGGTCCATCCCGTGATCGCAATATAGGGTGCGATTGCGGCCAGCACCAGCCAACCGCCGGCTGCTGCAAGTACGGGTGCTCTGAGCACAAACGCTGCTGCAATTGCCAGTGCGCCGGCGTTAAAACCGAACAGTATGAACGGCCGCGGGCGCAGAACAGAAACTTGCGTGGCAGTCAGCGCGAAGAAGTTCAATGCGGCTCTGATCCTGGCAACGAAACCCGGGAAGAGCTGATACGACATGCCAATAATGAAATTGCCGGCCCATCCAAGGAGCGCGGCGGTTGCCAACGCCCCCGCCAACGATGCTCCTTCGATGCTCCATGCCCCCAACAAGGTTATCGCCACACCGATCACGATTGCTGCGATCAGCCACAAGATCCCGGCGAGGGCATGGACTAAGCTCCAGTTAAATGGGTTGCGTCGGCTCCGCACCAGTGTCGCCATGATCACCACGTAGGCCGCTAAGCCTGCAGCCACTGCGAGTCCCCAGCCGCGAGAACCCGGTATTCCCAGAAACAGCGAAGTGCCGAGGCCAAGCGTGACCAGGGCCAGGGCGGCTACCTGCCATAGTGCTATTCGAGGTAGCGTTTTTTTCGGCAGAATAAACGCTGGCATGAAGCGGTGGGAAGCTGCACAGATAGTTAAGGTCATCCAGCCAATAGCCGCGAACGTGACGTGGCTGTCGAGAGTTGCGACCAGGTCCCCTAAGAAAAAGCCGCGCACCTCCTCGATTCCCATCAGGAGACCCAATGAAGCCGCTAGCACCAGAAAGCAGATCGCGGCGAACATTCCCGTTTCAGCGACGCCGCTGCCGCAACCTGGCCATAGCAGCGGAAGCAGGTTGAACGCGAACAGAAATACGCTCGCCAAGACCATCGCGGCTGACCACCCCAGGCCCGTCCAGTCACCGATCGCGAAATGTGACACCATGCCGGCTACACCCACCGCGTAGATTACGAACTGGGCAAGCGCGAGACGAGGATAGGCTATCGGCCGTCGTGCAAGCGCGGGCACGTACCGGTACATCACACCCATAATCGCCGATGTAATGAAGCCGAGTGTGAAAACGTGTACTAGGCTTAGAACCTCGACTTGATAAAAAAGGCGGACGGCCCTCGGCGCCATCCAGGGCAGCAGGACACATCCATAAGCCAGTGAGAAAAGTGAAAAAGCAAAGAAATGGACAGGCAGGCGCAGCGTGGCCGGCGCGATTACCGGATTGCGAGCTGGACGATCCAGCGGAATCTTCAAGGAGGCGCGACGCGGCGCGCCGTATTGGCCGATTCTTTCCAGGGTTGCCACGCTCACACCGCCGCGTACGGTCTCAAATGTTGCCTGACATGGGCGCGATCTATGCTCAAATTGATGTTGCCACAATCAGCGATCTGCGCGGAAAGAGCTTGTGAGCGTG
>JAMXLL010000246.1 GCA_024281015.1 Candidatus Binataceae bacterium | reverse complement strand
ACATCCGGAAGTCAAGACAGTATTCGCCAGACTGTCAACCGAACGCCCCACTTGTTGTGCACCTTTCCTCACTGATGCGAATTTCTCTTTGAAGCGCTCTGGACCCGACAAAACGGTGACCCAGCCGTCGGCAAGTTCGCCGGCCAGTTCGAGTGCCTTCGGTCCGTCGGCCGCCAAATAGATCGGAATTTGATCTTTGAGGTTGATATAACCGTGATTGGGATGCAGGAAGCGAATTGCACGCTCGTGCTTCCCGTCACGGTACGTTACTTCCTCACCGCTGAGCAGCGAACGGACCATTTTGACGTAGGAGCGAATGCGGGCCAGTGGCACCGGCGGGAGTCCCATCGTATTACGGCCAGTGAAGCCGCTGCCAATCCCAAGAATCGCCCGGCCGGGAGCAAGCAGGTTTATGGTCGCAATCGAATGAGCCGTGACAGGCTCGATACGATTACTCGGAATCGCAACCCCGGTGGCAAGCTTGATGCGCTTGGTGTGCTCGGCCGCCAGCGCAAGGCATACGTAGACGTCGCTGTAGATCATCTGCGAATCATAGAACCAGGCGTGCGTAAAGCCGTTGTCTTCGGCAATTACTACGTCCTGCCAGGCATCCGGGCGAGCCGGGTAGGCGATTGCGAATTCCATCGATGTCCCTCCTGATGCGGTGATCCAGGTTCGTGGGCAGTGACCTCAGGCATTGAGCAGCATTTTTGTGGTCGTTTGCTCCGCCGGATACCCCGATTCATACCTTGATCGTTTTCTTAAAAGTTCGCCCGGAACGCATGATAGCCATTCCGGGCGAACCAAAGTTGTGAATCAGGGTGACGGTTGTTACTGCATGTTGTAATAGCGCATCGCGCCGCCGGCCATCACGTTCCACAACGTTTTCTCCGGCATCCCCATCGCTTTGATCATCTGCGGCGCGTTGGGAAAGCCGTCGAGATGCGGATAATCAGTGGCCCACAGAATGTTGTCCGAACCTAAATAATCGGCCAGCAACGGCAGTGTTCCTTCAACCGGCTCAAACGATACGAAACACTGACGCCTGAAAATTTCACTGGGCCGCGTTTTCAGGCCGGTGTCGTTCATGCCGACGTCGTCGAAATGGCGATCCATCCGATCCAGCCAACCGGCCATCCAGCCGCCGCCCGACTCCAGAAAGGCAATTTTCAACCGCGGATACTTGTCACAGACCCCACACATGATGAGGCTGGTTGCGGCGGCCATCATCTCGAACGTGTGGGCGACAACGTGGCGTACCGCCCGCCCACGGGTAAACCGATCCATTCCGACAGTAGGCTGGCCGCTTTCGGAGCCACCGTGGATGCCGATGGAGAAATTGATATCCTGCGCTTCAGTCCACAGCGGGTCATATTCAGGATCGTGCAACGTGCGGCCGTTGTACGGATTGGGGCGGATGAATCCCGCGTGAAAACCCAGCTCCTTGGCTGCGTAGCGCATCTCCTGGACCGCCATCTCCACTGACTGCATCGGCAGCATCGCCGCCCCAAACAATCGCTCCGGGTAGGGCTTGCAATAGTCGGATAGCCAGCGGTTGTAGGCACGAGCGGCATCCGCCGCGAATTCCGGGTTCTTGATGGACCCAAAGAACAAACCGAGGCTGGGATACAGGAAGGCGGCGTCTATTCCCTCGGCGTCCATATCGGGGATGCGTGCATGGGGGTCAAATCCTCCTTGGCGGCCCTGCGAATAAGGTCCATTAGGTTTCACCGAACCATCCCGGGCGCCAAATGCGCCCACTGCACCGAAGGTGATGCGCTGCTTGCCGCGGCTGAGATCAATCGCGTCATTAAATTCGAGCCGCAGGATTTCGTGCCCATCCTCAGTCGTAATTAGCTTTGGGCAGCCTTCGCGAAACCTGGGCTCCATGTATTCTTCCCAGAGATTCGGCGGTTCCGTCACATGGCCATCAGCGTCGATGACGTTGTATTTCATGCCGTTCACCTCGCTCCATCGCTTGTATATGCGCACCTCGCAGACTCGTTAGCTCGGCTCCGCTGCGCTGCGCCTAGTGGTTATATGCGCACCTCGCAGACTCGTTAGCTCGGCTCCGCTACGATCCGCGTGGTGCATGTCACTGGCCTGATCTAATCACGGCGGGATTGTCTGCGACAAGTAAATTGAAGATGGCGAATACTAGAAGATGCGATGTTTAGCGGCTGTGTAAAAGTGGAGACTATTCAGCACGACCGCTGGTAAGTGGGCAGACTCGTCAGTTGGGGCCGCGACGCTCATTCAGACGATCCATTCTCTTATTCGCCAGCGATCATCATCTCGCTCAGCTTAATGGTCGGAGCGACGACTGCTGAACGCCACTTCAAGTCATTACCAATCATCTCAATGGCCATGAACATCTCATTGAGATTACCGGCAATGGTGATCTCCTGAACCGGGAAGGCGGGTTCGCCGTCCTCGATCCATAATCCACCAGCGCCGCGCGAATAATCGCCCGTCACGCTATTGACACCGAAGCCGATAAGTTCCGTCACGTACAGGCCGCGCTTTACCGATTTCATTATCTGCTCGGGTGTATACGGTCCCGGTTCCAGGTAGAAATTGGTTGGGCTGACGCTGGGGACTTCGCCTACTCCGCGCGACGCATTGCCTGTTGGTTCCAGCTTGAGCTTGCGCGCGGAATAACAATCGAGCAAATAAGTGCGCAACACGCCCTTTTCCACCATGCTCTTGCGATTGGTCGGCAAGCCCTCGCCGTCGAAGGGTTTTGAGCCGAGGCCCGCTTGCATCCGCCCGTCATCGTAAATGGTGACGTGGGGCGACATAATCTGCTCACCTAGTTTAGCGCACAGAAACGAGGCGCCCTTGTACAGTGAGGGGCCCGAAGCGGCGCCGGCGAGCGCCCGCAGTAGCGAGGCCGCGGTATCCGGATCGAACACTATCGGCGCACGAGTAGTTTTAATTTTTTTGGCGCCGAGCCGGCGGAGAGCACGGTTCGCCGCGACCTTGCCCACGGCTTCGGGATCCTCGAGCATTTTGAAATGGCGACCGGCCGTATACCAATAGCCCTGTTGCATCCGCCCGTCGTCACTTTGAGCAATTGGCGCCGCAGAAAGATTGAAAGAAGTTGCCGAGTACCCGCCGGCAAACCCATTGCTGTTGGCGAACAACAATGAATAAAGACCCGAATGAAATTCGCCACCTTCCGAGTTCCGGATGCGGGAATCCGCACCCAACGCGGCTTTCTCCGCCGCTCGGGCAAGCTCCAGCGCCTCGTCGGCCCCTACTATCCCGCGCTCCAAATCGGCAAGCTCCAGCTCCGGCAAGTCCTGGGCCTGGCGGTTCGGCTCGGGCAACCCAGAGAAGGGATCTGGCGCAGTCAGACGGGCCATCGCAACTGTGTTTCCGATAAATTCGTCCAGTGATTCCCGTTCCATTTCGGCGGTCGAGGCCGTCGCAGAAGCATGGTCGACAAATACGCGAATCCCCAGGCGCCGCTCGCGCGAGCTTTTCAGTTTTTCCACCTCGCCGAGCCGTACCCCAGCAGCAATAGACTCTGCGCTGACCACCAGGACTTCCGCGGCATCTGCGCCATGCCGCCGAGCCTGGTCAAGAACCCATTGATTAAGAGCTGGATCAAGTTGATCCATCAGTTTCCCTCTACAAGAGCCTAAGATGATCTGGAGTGACTTCTCTTCCGCGCTCAGGCGCGAGTTCCGCCAACCGTGAGCCCGTCGATTCGAATCGTCGGCAAGCCGACGCCGACTGGCACCGACTGACCGTCTTTGCCACAAGTGCCAATTCCGGAATCAAGCGCAAGGTCATTGCCAAGCATCGTGACGCGAGTCAAGACGTCCGGACCGTTGCCGATCAGAGTCGCACCCTTTACGGGGCGGGTCACCTCGCCGTCTTCGATAAGGTAGGCCTCGCTGGCAGAGAACACGAATTTGCCGTTAGTGATATCGACCTGGCCGCCGCCAAAGCTGACCGCATACAGCCCTCGTTTGACACTATGGATGATTTCCTGGGGCGTGGATTCACCGGGCAGCATGAAGGTATTGGTCATGCGAGGCATCGGTGAATGGGCGAAGCTTTCGCGCCGGCCGTTGCCAGTCGGTGTCATCTTCATTAGGCGCGCGTTCAGCCGATCCTGCAGATAGCCTCGCAAGATGCCCTTTTCGATGAGCACCGTGCGCGAGGTTGGCGTGCCTTCGTCGTCAACGTTGAGGCTTCCGCGACGGTTAGGAAGTGTACCGTCATCGACCACCGTGCAGAGCGTACTGGCAACCTGCTGTCCGATCCGGTTGGAGAAAGCAGAAACACCTTTGCGGTTGAAATCGCCTTCGAGGCCATGCCCAATCGCCTCGTGCAGTAAAATCCCGGGCCAACCAGGACCAAGCACGACCACCATCTCTCCGGCCGGAGCATCGATGGCGTCGAGATTGATAATGGCTTGCCGCGCGGCGCGCAGGGTGAACTCCTTCCACCGCTCTGCTTCAAAGAAATAATCCCATTCAACGCGTCCGCCACCGCCGTATGCGCCGAGCTGGCGATTCTTGCCATCCTCGGCGATTACCGAAACGTTGAGCCGGCAAAGTGGCTGTATGTCAGCGGCAATTTGCCCCTCGCTGTTGACAATCATCACCAACTTGCGCTCGGCGGAAAACGACGCCATGACATTGCGGATTCGTGAATCGAAGGCCCGCGCGGTCTCATCGATTTGCTTGAGCAGGTTTGCGCGCTCTGCGAGCGGGACTTCCAGGGGCGTACTGTCGAGTTCATAAAGCGTATGCCGCCGCACCGACTGCCCGACCTGTACTGCGGCCGGTCTGTCACCGCGTGTATCAGCGATGGCCCGAGCCGCCTCCGCTGCCAGTCGCATACGGTCGAACGTCACTTCGTCGGAGTAGGCATAGCCGGTGCGATCCTCGGCACAGACCCTCACACCTACCCCGTGAGAAACGCTCTTGGCGGTGTGGTTGACCAGCGATTCTTCGAGGCTCAAGCCCTCAGCACTGCGATACTCGAAGTACAAGTCGGCATAATCGGCCTTCCGTTCCAGAGCGCTACCTAGGGTACCTTCGAGCGCGCTTTGGTTCATTCCGAAGCGCGAGAGGAAGAACTTTTCCGGTTTGACCAGCTCATCAGCCATCGGCTTTCCCATCCGTTATAAACGATGCCGCCTGGCGGCAATTGGAGTTTGTCCCGCTAACGGCACACTGGCACTCTGCGAGTTGTCTAAGAAACAACTCCAAGGCGACAGCATGCGCCATTTTGAAATTAATCATGAACACACGATTGTACCGCGTTTCGTGGTTCAGAGCACCGTCCGTTAACCTTGGGCCAATGGCTCTCTCGCGCTACTTCGTACGTTTAGCATCACTTAGGCAAAATCCCGCAAGGCTCTGTGCGCAGGCGACAGTTACTGAAGGTTCCTGGACCGCGCTCCAATATCCGGCCGATTTTCAGGCCCCGGCTGACACGGCGGCTACCAGAGCACGTAAATCATAGTCAAGCAGCATGTCGATACGCTCAATGGACAAATCGGGGGGAGGGTATTTAACCAGCTCCTTCTGGTCCAGCGCGTAATGACCCTGGCGCGGAAAAACGGTCGTAACTCGCGAATTCCATGCGTGCTTGACGGCAGACAATATTCTCACCTTGTCATCGATCAATACGTAATGATCGGCTGGATAGCGCGCGACAATGTCATCGAGTTCACGTTCCTTGTGAATATAAATAAGGACCCGTGAATCGAAAGTATCCATCAGACCAGAGCGGCGGACTTTAAGCGGCTGAAAGACGACATCTCCGTCACTGACAATCACCGGTTCGCCGAAACGCCGGGCGTGCTCGACTGCATCCAGTGAACCCGGAAACAGACGCTGGGCGAAAGGATAATCAACCAGGTAATGGGAGACAGCCAGAATATGGGAATCGCGCGGATATTCGAGCCGATAGCGCTGTAGTGCACCCAGATAGTCGGCATAACCGAGTTCACTTCGCAGCTGTTCGAAATAGGTCCAGTAGCGTTGCTGACGCTGGGGACCGATCTCCCGCTCCAGATAACCCATTAAATCGGCGACCACCCGATCGTTATCAAGCAACGTATTGTCTACATCAAAGAGAACGACGATTTTCTCGGGTAGCATCTTGTGCCGTGTCCGGCTTCAAACAGTCGATTATCGGCCTTAAGCGAACCGCAACTCAAGGAAAACCTGCTATCGAGGACTCAAGTTCGTGTACGAATTGGGGGCCGGGCATTTAGCCCGGCCCCCGTATCCCCGCCACCACCGCCGCACCACCACCGAAGTTGGCTGGCGCTCCTGTCACCCAAAACGGCTCCGGAGAAACCCCTCTGCATCGCTGGCCGCGCTCAATCTCGCTCGACCCTCAACAAAAGCCCCGCATCTCCACTTCCGCCGCCACACCGATCGGCAAGGCTTGCCCCCGGCATCACCGCACGCCCGACGCCC
>JAMXLL010000245.1 GCA_024281015.1 Candidatus Binataceae bacterium | reverse complement strand
CCGCGATTGGAATAAATCCAGCGCGACTGCTCCAGCGACGCAACCGGACAGTAGCTCCAGCAGCACCGGCATTTCGCCTAATCTGATACCATTCATTGCAGAGGACGCCACGACTAGCCCAGGCACGGCAGATTCGAGCGATGCTGCGCCTGGAACCCCTGACCTAACGGCCGGATCTGGGGCGCCCTCGGCGAAAACTCGCGGACGCATAGAGTCTCTCCCAAGCCCACAACATGTGATCTATAAGCAGGGTGGTAGTGGACCGGGGCTGGAGATCCCTGGATCATTCGGCCGCGAGGTCACGATGCGAGTCTTCCCATTGGCGGCCACGCCGGCAAAACTGCAAGAGATGGTTGATAAGTATCTAGGAAACACGTGTTATGGGTTCGAGATTCTTCGTGTAAAGGAGTGTGGTTTAGTGTTGGCGCTGGTCAGCGACTGCGGCAACCTGAAAACATTACCCCACAGACAAAGACCTATCTTCGAAGGCTACGGTGACCATGAGATCAGCTTCGCCGTCCCGGTGAAGTTCTTCCCGAAAACGCCTTCTACTACTTCCGACAGGAAATACGCGCTGATCCCGTTTTACATGTTCGTCGGCACCGATTGGAACATGGTGACGCAGTTCGAGGAGTTTGGACGGATAGCCCTTAAGTCCAGGTTTAATCTGCCGAGCGATCGCTGGCTTACGTCGGTCAGGCCACATCAGCCCCACACCGTCTTAACGATGAGCACCACTATTTTTGCGGGGAACTCTTCCGAACAGCAGGCTAGAGATTATGATATCATCCGGATCAGTACTGGCACGCGCACGACACCACCACAAACGCCGCGATCTGCTACAGAGGTATTGAACGCACTCGGGCTTCAAGGATACCTAAGCCACGAGAAGGATAAGCCTAACCGGTTTTACACTATCGGGCTGAAGCAAGTGCGTAATCCACATAATCATCAGGACGCTGACTATTTGTCGCTACAGTCAACGGTAACCTTTTTTGTCGTCCAGGCGAGGCAAATTGACGTTGAATCTGACTTGGAGATGGCCGTAAGGCTTTACCCTAGATTCAACCTGGTCGAGGCGTTAGGCCTTTGCCAACCTCGTGCTGTAGGAGACGACTACCAAGCGCTAACATTGGTCAGCCCCGGGGTACTGACTTTTAATGGGATCGTCGTGGAAGATTGTGCCCACGATCTGTGCGTCTGCGAAGATGCCGAAAATTGGCGACGAAACGACGAATTTAATCCATGGGACCTGAACGAGGCCTGGCATCGACGACATGGAGTGTTGCAATTTTATCCGGAGGTTCAGCAGTAGCCAATCTGCCGGTACCACGCAATCGAATCTCTGAGGGTGTCATACAGCGGGCGCACGCTTATACCCAGGGTCTTCAGTTCTCCACTACTGGACAGGTCATCGAACATCGTCGCCAGCAGTATGGGGCCTGAAGCAAATAGCGAGCTTTCACCCGCCAGACCCAATAAAAGATCCAGGCCGTATGCGCCCACGGCCGCGATGCCGGCAGGCAGTGCGTACCCTAAAGAACCCCTTCCGCCGAGCTCACAGATCCGGGAATAAAGCGTTGGCATTTCGATATCGTGTCCGCGCAGCAGCAGCGGTTCCCCGTAGCGGTCCAGTTGCAAAGCTCTGATTGCAGCTGCGGCAACATCGCGCACGTCAATTACGTTCAGCCTCTGATGCACCGACACCGTCATTTCACCACGTAGCAGAAGAGGGATCGTGCATAGCCGGCGATCGCGCAGGTCCCAGGGCCCGAGGCAATAAGTGGGGTTAACAATCACCGCCCGAAGTCCGCGCCGCGCTGCATCCATAATGCGCGATTCGATAAGCTGTTTGACTTCGAAATAAGGATGTACGAGGCGGGAGAGTTGGGCTCGGAGTTGGTCTAGACCGGTGGCCGGACGCAGGCAGGTCACAAAAGAACTGACATACACGAGCCGGGCGCCGGCGTTCAAAACCGCAGAACTCAGCCACTCCGTTCGTCGCTCGGCTTCCACAATGACATTCCCATTTCGCATCCATGGGGAGAACGCGTTTAAGGGATAGGGTGCCGCCGCATCAACCACGATGTCGTGGCCATTAGCCCAGGCTTGAAACTGACCCGCATTGTCGCCATCGCCACTTCTATAATTGACCGGAAGCCCGCTTAGATTAAGCGGTCGCTCCAATCGCCGCCCAACAGCAGTCACTTGGCAATTTTCATCGAGAAAACTTCTGACCAGCGCATTGCCGATATGCCCGGCCCCGCCGATCACGAGGATCCTGGGCCTCATCTGCGGCCGGCTGACTTGGCTTCCGCTCCAAGCTCATCGAGGAGCCTTTTTGCGTTGCTGAGATCGGGAAGGTCAAATCCCTCTGTGAACCAACTATACGACTGCATCAAGACCACAAACGCTTCAGCGGTCCGCCCTCTGCGTTTGAGTGATTCGGCTAGCGAGACCGCAGCGCGCAGTTGCAGCATTCGAGCTTCCGCGCGAGCAGCCGTTTCGATCGCGCGCTGAAAAAAACCTTCGGCATTCGTAAAGGTTTGGTCGGGGTCTGAACTTGGAGCTTGGCGGGATTCGACACTCCTCAGGAGCGACTCGCCTCTGATGCGGTAAATTTCGGCTTCGACGTAGCGTTCCTGGTTGAGGTTCATGAACGAAGCCGCCCGGTCCAGTAGAGACATGGCGCGATCGATTTGCCCCTTCCTGGCAAAGGACTCGGCCAGAGCCGAAACGAGGAATGTCTGCGATAATCCACCCTCGTTTTCCTGCCCTCGGGGAGGTCGCCGGGAACTGGACTTAAGTTCCTCGAAGCGTCCCTGGATTGCCATGCCTACTCCCCAATAGGCGAGATTCATGTTCTCGTAGAACCCCAACCGATGTTCGCCACAAAGCGCCAAGGCTTCATCAATCACGGCTTCCGCGGATACGAAGTCCCGCCGCATCGTATGATACTTGCCAATATTACTCAGGCACCATACGAGTGAAAAAGGACGGCCGAGATCGCGCGATAGCTTCAGCGCATCATGCTCGCGCTTTTTCGCTTGATCTCCGTAACCAAGCAACCACAGAGTGATCGCGTCGAAACATAAGGAACTCATGCAGGGATCCTGGCCGAATCGCAGGCCAAGTGTGCGGTCTCGCAATCGATCGTAACGTTCGACCGCGTGCTCGAAGCTTGCGTGGGCCCCACGGAAATCACCCATAAAAAATTGGGTGCAGCCGAGCGCCCAGAATGCCTGGACTAAGATTCCCGCTTCACCCATTTGTGGGGCCATCCGGACCATCTCGTCTGCGTATGGTCGTGCCCTATGATGCTCGCCGCGAACCAGATGGAAACTCCAGAGTCCGGAGAGCACCCGAAAAAGCGCGTCATCGTTCCGCAGGTTTTGACAAATAGTATGTGCACGTTCAAAAGCACTGCCGAACTCGGGAACAGACCATCCTCTGATCGTTTGCAGGGCGTCGCCATAGTGTATCTGGAGAGTCAATTCGAGGTTGAGCCGTTCCTTCGATTCGGGAAGGTGCTCCAGCAAGTCCAGTGCGCGGCGACTATCGCGCAGGGCTGCGTCGAAACCGCCTTGTGCAAGCGCACGTGAGGCAGCAGTCGCAAGATATCTGACAGTTTTGCCAGGATCGGCAATAGACCCGGCCTGAGACAAATGGTGGGCCAGTTCAGCCGCTTGCTCGTCGAGCGAATCCGCATAGAGACGTTCGATCGCGTAGGCAACATCCAGATGCATAGATTGAAGCCGCGGGATCGAAACATCAGCCATCGCAGTCTGCCTGATAAGCTCATGCGAAAACTCAAAGCGCGGTTCAGCCGATTCGAGCGACTCCGAAATCAGGCCGGCCTTCTCTGCCTGTTCGATACAATCCAGTAACGCCTCGCCATCGACCATTCGTGAACTGGCTTTGAGCAGCTCGAATTCGAATGACCGGCCGATGATCGCAGCCAGTGCCAGTGCTCGGCGAGCTTCTGCACTCAACTCACTCAGCCGCCGTCCTATGGCGAGGCGTAAAGTCTGAGGCACATCGATAGTAGAAGGATGCAAATCGCGCCGGAATTCCCCCGATGCGTCCAGCAGCTTGCCGCTTTCGCTAAGGTGTCGAAAAATCTCCTCAACAAAGAATGGATTTCCGTCGGTGATCGAAGCGATGGCGTCAACGATTGAGCGCGCCGGTTGGCGGCCACTCAATGCGGCGAGCATTTGAGCTACCCCATCGTGCGACAGCCCGCGCAGACTGAGCTCCTCCAGGATGTGGAGCCGCCGTAGGTCGTCAAGGGTCCGCGCGAGGGCCGTGGCAGGGTTCAGTTGATAGTCGCGATAGGTTCCAATGATGATGGCTCGCAATGACGACAACGCACGAGACAGATGTCTCAACAACGACAGGGTGCTTTCGTCTGCCCAGTGCAGATCCTCAAAAACCAGCAAAACAGGCCTGTTCGCTGTGGAACGAATCAGTACCCGCAGCACCGAGTCAAACAGGATTCTTCTCGATTGCTCAGGCGCTGCCTGAACGTACGGCGGAATGTCATTGAACAATCGCCGCAGTTGAGGCATCAGACGCGCAATCTCTGGCGCATCTTCACCCAGGGCTCGCCGGAAAGCCTCGTGGCTGGGGGCGTGCGCCAACGCGGCTTCCAGGATTTCAATCACTGGGACAAACGGAACCGCGTCTTCTCGATCGTAACAACATCCACCCAGCGCGAGGAAACCATCGGCTACCGCTTCGGCAGCCAGCTCGGCCGCCATCCGCGTTTTGCCTACGCCAAGGGGTCCGCCAATCATTACGATCGAGCCCCGGCCGCCGACCGCTCGTTCAAGATAGCTGCGCAGGATTGCGCGCTCGGCCTCTCTCCCCACGAATGCAGTGCTGCCAGTGATCGCACGTTCGAAAATAGACTGCGGCCGGGAAACCGGCACGAACGCAATGGTCGGGCTGGGAGCAGACTCGGGTTCGATTGAAAATTGCCACGACACACGATCCCTCGGAGACGGGCTATAACTGCAGTAAGTGCCGGTCCGAAGTGATTGTGTGAGCAGCGACCCCAACGCCGGGTCCCGAAGGCTGATGCGCTGAACTGCGGCCTTTATTGCTCTTGTTACATTGAGCCGCGCCCTCTCGGAAGTGGAACCCGCGCGGCGGTCGCGATTGCCCAACCCAACGGCACGAAGAATCTCCCGTTCCAGGAATTCTATTTCGGCTTCAATCTTATCCGCGCGTTCATAATCCCCGCCTGCACGAAGTTCTTCTCGTTCCCGCCTCAGTTCGACCAATCGCTGCCGATACTGCAGCTTGGCCTGTGCATCCAACATTTCGCCTGCATCCCCAAGTCTGCCAATGCTGACACCTTGTGGCAGGCTCGCTTCATTAACAGGCACCGTTTGGGCCACGTCGGCTAGCGGCCCAGCCATGAGATTCTGCGCGTGAAGCTCCTCATTCGGATGTTGTAGAAGACGTTGTATGTAGCTGAGACCCTTTACGTCACGGAAGGAGAACAGATGGCCACGATAGCCGGCAGTCCAGACCTCACCGGTGCGGGCGAAAACGGCAACCGCTCGATCGGGCTCGGCGCTATCGCCATTTACCATCGCGTGGCTCCTCTCTGTTCGACAGGCAAAGAATTGCTCCGCTTAGGCGAACGGAATGCTCCCGCATAAGTATCACCGAATCCGGCAAGCCCTTGATGGCTTTCGAGTTCAGGACCCTAGTTCGAAACCGTGGAATTCTCGGCAATTTGGGAGAAGATTTTTGGTCGCGGTCCCCCTGCTCATTGCTGATTTTGGTAAATCCGGCAGACCTCGCCTCAAGGTTGCAACTCAGCGAAAGGAGTGTCCAGCCGGCAGAAGCAGGTTTGCGAGCTTAGGCCTCAGGCCGCCATGTTGATCCCCAAGAACTACAATGGCCCGAATATAACAAATCGACTCTAAAAGCCAACCTTTATAAACCTGTCCCTCCTTTTTCCTTGAATGCAAACGGTCCCGTCCTTCCGGCCACGTGCGCTTAGCTAGCGAGCGCTTCTGTATGATTCACGCTCAGGGCGTGGGCTTTTAGATTTTGACTGTTGTTTGGTAGTTTCAAACAAGCTGGCCGGCACAGTTGGATTCACCCGGCGGGAGAACACATGGCGACGGCGTTTACCCTTGGCGATTCGTTTGACTGGCGTGCGCAGCTTGGCGCGAAATTGGTCCCGGCCGAAGAGGCTGTCAGTCACATCAAATCCGGTGACCGGGTCACGATGTCGATTTCACATGCGACCCCGTTCACGCTCTGTGCCGCGTTAGCCGGGCGGCTGATGGAGATCGAAGATGTGGTGCTGAATCACAGCGCCTCTCTGTTCAATTGGGAACTGCCCGGCCTCGGTGAACGCTACCGCTTCGAATCCATCTATCTATCGCCCGTCGGCCGCGACCTGTTCACGGAGGGGCGGGCCGATTTTGTTCCCGTCGCCTATTATCGCGCCGGCGTGCTGCCGCCGGGACTCGACAATTTCAACGTGTTCTTGATGAAGGTCTCGCCGCCCGACCCGGAAGGCTTCGTCAATTTTGGCGACATCCAGATCATGTCGAAACTGCAGGCACGCAACGCCGAACTCGTAATCGCGGAAATCGATCCCACTCTGGTCCGCATCGGCGGCGACAATTCAATGCATATTTCCGAGATCGATTGGTTTGTTGAGCGCTCGCCCGAGCTACCCGGACTACCGCTCGCTCTGCCCCCTGTACCTGAGGAGGAACAACGGCTGGTCGCGACCATCTGCGAAACTGTCGCACATGAGCTAATTCCGGACCGGGCAACGCTTCAGGTCGGTGTCGGGTCAACCTCGGGAATGATTATGGCCCATCTCCGCAACCATCATGACCTGGGCATGCAGACCGAGGTAATCCCTTGGGGTACTGCGCCTTTGGTCCGCGACGGTGTGTTCACTGGCAAGTACAAAAAGGTTTTCCCCGGAGTAGTTGTGGGTAGCGCGTTCGCTTTCGCCACCCCGCGCAAAGAGCTGGAATATGCGGCCGGCAACCCCGGGTTTCAGCTGCACGACTTCAATTTCACGGACGATATTCGTTTGGTCGCGCGAGAGGAGGGATTGATATCGGTAAATAATGGGCTTGCTATCGACTTTACCGGCCAGGTTGGCAGTGAATCACTCGGATATCACATGTATACCGGGACCGGCGGCCAGACCGCCTTTGGCATTGCCGCCTCGCTGGCCGGCGGCAAATCGATTATCGTCTTGCCTTCACGGGCACTCGGCAAGAGTCAGGCAGTCTCGCGGATTACTCCGGTGCTGCCGCCGGGCACGGTCGTAAGCTTGCCGCGGACCTTCGTCCATTATGTCGTCACCGAATACGGAATTGCGAAGCTTCAGGGCAAATCACTGCGCGATCGCGCGAATGAGCTGGTGGCGATTGCTCATCCGGACTTTCGCGCCGAGCTTCGCAGCGAAGCCGAGCGCATGTACGGCTAGACGCCGTCGGATCCTGTCAGAGTGAATGGCCGAAGCCGGTTCCGATTACATATTCGCTCTCGGTGCGAATCAGACAGCGATTGAGGATTCGCTCGAACGCGAAAGGACTTATATCGACAATGCTGCTACGGCCCTTGAGGATTAGTTCCGCCATCGCCGCCCCCACGGCAGGCGAGGTCTTGAACCCCGTGCCGCTGAAACCCGCTGCCACGAACAAGCCGTCAATACCGGGTACTTTCCCCAGCACTGCGCGCGAGTCAGGACTCACGTCATAGACGCCAGCATGCCCTCGTGCATACGGGGCATCTTGCAGCGCTGGTATGCGATGCGCGAGACGGCGGCCAACCTCCTCGATAAATTCGCGATCGTTGGCCTCGCGAAAATTGTCGGGATCCGGTTCGGTCGCAGGGCGCCATTCGCCCAATCCGGCAAGTGTCAGACCAGCACCATGGGGCCGAAAATAGCTGCCCGAAATGCAGTCAATATAAGACAGGTGGCTGAGCGCCGGTGAGCGGTGGAAAAAGGCGACCTGCGCGCGCTCGGGTTTGATGCCAATTTGCACCCCGAGCGGAGCAAGCAGAGCATCCGCCCACGGGCCGGCTGCAATGCAGACGGCGCCTCCGCTAAACTCCGCTCCGTTAGCCATGCGGACGCCGGCTGCACGCCCACCCTCGACCAGGGTCTTTTCCACCTGCGTGTTCAGGCGAAAACGCACCTGCCGTCGTTCGGCTGCCTCCGCCAGGCTGTTAGTGGTCGCGACCGGGTCAGCGTAGCCGCTCTGTGGTTCGTAAGCAGCAAGGGCGATGTCATCAATGTTCAGGCAATGATCCATAGAGCGGAGCTGAGCTGCGTCGCAGAGCTCGACCTCAACCCCGATCTGCTTCATCATGGCGACATTGCGGCGAATCCGTGCTGTATTCTCGCCGCCGACCACCAGCGCAAACCCGGTCCTGACGAAACCGCACTCGCCGCCTATCATTTCTCCCCAATTGGAAAAATAGCCGAGGCTTTTCCACGCGAGCTCTACTTCCGGCGCAAACGTGTAGTGCATCCGGACGAGCGCACCCGAGCGGGCGGACATGCCCGCACAGATCCCGCCCTTGTCGAACACCGTGACCCGCGCGTTGGCGCCCGCGAGGTGGTAGGCCAAGCTGCACCCGACCACGCCTGCGCCGATCACGATTACATCGGAATTTGACGAATTCGCCATGCGGGCGCTGAGATGGCGGAACCGGCAACGAAAGCCGCCTTTTGCCTCAGTGCGGAGTACGGTAACCTGAAATGCACGGACTTTACTAGATGGGTGTTCCGCAAACCCTTACGAATGTCGAGCGCTTCGCATACTCAGAGCCGGGTACCTGCCTCATGCTGTGCGTGGGGGGGATGCTTCGTCCCATTGGTCCTCAGGGCTCATCGCGAGAGACTAGAGTAGCGCGGTGTTAATGCCAATCTACTTCGACCATAATGCGGGAGCGCCTTTGCGGCAGTGCGCTCGCGACGCCATGATGCGTGTTATGTGCAGCACGGCTCAAGCTAATCCTGCCTCGGTGCATTTCTCAGGGCAGCACGCACGTAAAATGTTGGAGCAGGCGCGGGCGGACGTCGCATCACTAATCGGTGCACGGCCGCGCAACGTGGTTTTCACCAGCGGTGGGACCGAATCGAACAACCTGGCTATCTTTGGGGCAGTCCATAACACGGCGCGCCGCCGCATCGTAACCTCTGCCATTGAGCATTCCTCGATACTGGCCCCCATTGCAGAATTGGCGCGGCGCGGTTTCGAGCTTGTGGAAATCCCGGTGGATGACGAGGGCAGGCTCGACAACGGCCATCTTAAAGTAATCGATGACTGTACCGCGCTGGTAAGCCTCGGTCTGGCCAACTCGGAAACAGGGACCATCCAAGACCTCGGTCCGGTAGCGCAAGCGGCGCAACGCGCTGCCGCCATCTTCCACGTTGACGCAGCCCAGGCTGTAGGCCGGATTCCATTGAGTGTACAGGACACCGGCTGCGACCTGATGACGGTCAGTGCGCACAAATTCGGCGGTCCGGCGGGAATCGGAGCACTGTACGTGCGTCCGGGATGCAGCCTCGCCCCCACTTTACTCGGCGGTCCGCAGGAAGGCGGATTGCGGGCTGGAACACCGAATCTTTGTGGCGCAGTCGGCTTCGGTGCCGCCGCACGCGAGATAACCACCTCGTCAGCCGCCGAGCGCGAGCGAGTTGCCTCACTCGGCCGGCTGTTATTGGCGCGGCTCGAAGCTTCGGTGGACGGCCTGCGTCTTAACGGGCCTCGCGAAGGGCGCCTCGAAAATACCCTTAACCTGGCGTTCCCGGGGGTGCTTGGCGAAACTCTCCTGATAGCACTCGACCTCGAAGGCATCCAAATCTCGATGGGATCCGCATGCGCGGCCGGCGCAGTTGAACCGTCGCACGTCCTGCTGGGGATGGGCCGCAGCATCATGGAAGCGCGATGCTCAGTCCGACTTAGTCTGGGTTGGAATACCACGCAGGAAGAGATCGAGCGCGCGGTCCAGCTCATACCTCAGGTTTGGCGGCGCGTCGCCGGCTTCGAGACGCAGGCTATTGCGGGCAACGACGTCGCGGAGCGCTAACAGTGGGTGGTCGGGTTATAGTTGCAATGTCGGGCGGGGTCGACAGCTCAGTCGCTGCGGCGCTCTTGCGCGAGCAAGGCTATGATGTCATCGGCATCGCGATGCGACTTGCGCCGGAGGAGCCATCGCCGCCGGCCCGTTCGAGGCGCGGCACGTGCTGCTCCCACGACGATTTCGAGGACGCTCGCCGGGTAGCGGAGCTCTTGGATTTCCCCTTCTATGTTATCGACTTGCGTGCCGAGTTCGGCGCGAGCGTCATCGGCAATTTCGTCTCCGAGTATTTGAATGGCCGCACGCCCAATCCCTGTGTGATGTGCAATCGGGAGATCAAATTCGACCGGCTCTGGCAGCGCGCTGTGGCGCTCGGTGCGGATTTGATCGCGACCGGCCATTATGCGCGGATCGAACGCGGCAGCGGCGGGATCTTTCATCTGCTTCGTGCCTCCGACGAGTCGAAAGACCAGTCGTATTTTCTTTTTTCGCTGGGTCAGCAAGAGATGGCGCGGACGCTATTCCCGCTCGGTGGGCTGAGTAAGACGCAGGTGCGGGCGTTGGCGCGGGCACTCGGATTGGCCAACGCGGATAAACCCGAGAGCCAGGAGATCTGTTTCGTGGCGGACCGCAATTACGCAGAATTTGTCGCGCGGAACGCGCCGGCGGAGCGAATTCGGCCAGGCCGAATTCTCGACAACAACGGCCGCCGGCTCGCAGATCACAATGGCGTGCACCATTTCACAATCGGCCAGCGGCGCGGTCTGGGAATCGCCAGCGTCGCGCCACTCTACGTTCGCGCAATCGATGCTGAAACGGGAGATGTCACGGTAGGGCATCGCGGTGATTTCGCCTCCGCCGGCCTGATCGCCGGAATGCTGCGGTTAACTCATCCTGAAATCGCCAACCAAGGGGAAATTTCCATCGAAGTCAAAATTCGCTATCGACACCCGCCGATACCGGCGAGCTTGCGAGTCCTTCCGGAGGATCGGGTGCGAATCCGATTCCGCAACCGCGGTCCGGCGGTAACACCTGGCCAGGCTTGTGTCTTCTATCGCGGTGACGAGGTCCTCGGCGGCGGCATCATTGAGGCCGGATTGGAACTTTAGGATGCGGTTTGCAATCGCAACCCTGGGCTGCAAGGTCAATCAGTATGATTCGGCCATGATTGAAACGCGGCTGCTCGCGCTTGGCATGCAACGGACCGAATTTGACCAGCCGGCTGAAGTGTATGTGGTAAACACCTGCACGGTGACTCACCGGGCCGACGCGGAGAGCCTCAGGCTCGCGCGCCGCGCCCGCAAGCTTAACCCGGCGGCCCGCGTGATTATGACGGGATGCCTGGCGCAAGCTAATCCGCAACTCCTGGCACAGGCGCACGAGGTAGATGCTGTGGTCGGCCTTGGCCGGGCCGGCGACCTGGAAAGGGTGGTCGTCCGCGGCGGTGACGAGCGCGTGATGGTTTCGAACCTGCGCAAGGAAATCGCGCCGATTGAGCTTGGCGCCGCCGGTTTGGACGGGCATACCCGGGCATTCCTTAAAGTGCAGGAGGGCTGCGACCAATTCTGCTCATTCTGCATCGTACCCACCGCGCGGGGCCGATCCCGCAGTGTGGCGCCAAGACGGATTTTTGCGGGGCTTGACGATCTGGCGGCGCGCGGGTTCAAGGAAGTGGTTATCTCGGGCGTGCACCTGGGAGGATATGGCCGTGACCTCGAGCCGCCGGTCAGTCTGGAGCAGTTGCTCGAGATGCTGGCGGAGCGCTGCCCCATCGGGCGGGTGCGGCTGAGCTCACTCGATCCTGAAGAGCTGAGTGACAGAATTATCCGAATCGTCGCCCAAAGTTCCGGCTTTTGCCCCCATTTCCATCTGCCGTTGCAGGCCGGCGAAGACCAAACGCTCTCCCGAATGCGCCGCCGGTATACCGCTGATTACTTTCGCGGCCGGGTGGAACGTGTATTGGCGGCGATGCCGGAGGCAGCTGTTGGTACTGATTTGATCGTCGGCTTTCCCGGGGAAACCGCCGTACAATTCCAGGAGTACCTGAAGTTTGTCGAGCAATTGCCGCTGGCCTATTTTCACGTTTTTCCCTATTCAGCGCGTACCGGCACCAGCGCGGCAAAATTCGGCGGGCGGGTCGCAGCCGCGGAGGTAACGAGGCGCGCGGCGCTGATGCGGCAATTGGGCGAGCAGAAACGGCAGCGGTTTACCGCCGGCCAGGTGGGCAAGAAGCTTAATGTATTACTGGAAGAAGTCACGGCGGACGGGCGGCTGCGCGGTTACAGCCGCAACTATGTCCCGGTCTTGACGGAATGTAGTATTAAGATGACAAACTGTGAAGTGGAGGTAGAAGGCGCGTTTGCTCAGAGCTGTCAGTTGGTTGGCCGGCTGGTTCAAACCACCATCAGCCCAGCCGCGCCGGCCCGACCCGCAATTACTGCCTGATCGTCTCGGCGCCGAGCTCGAGCGCACGCTCGGCTACCGCTTCGCGGAGCCCGCCCTGCTGCAGATTGCCCTGACGCATCCTAGCGCGGTGGCGGCCGGCGAGCCCCATTACGAACGGCTGGAGTTCCTCGGCGATGCGGTGCTCGACCTCGCTATTGCCGATCTGTTGATGCGCCGGCTGCCCCACGCCAAGGAAGGAACCCTGTCCAAGGAGCGCGCCTCAATTGTCAATGGGCGGACGCTGGCGCTCAAGGCGCTGGAGATAGGCCTGGGCGGCAAGCTGCGGCTGGGGAAGGGCGAAGAAAAAAATGGGGGACGCGACAAAATCTCGATTTTGGCCGCATCGTTTGAAGCCGTGATTGGGGCGATATACAGCGATGGGGGTCTCAAACCTGCGCAGCGGGTGGTGGAGGCGCTGTTTGTCACCGATATTGGCGGCCCGACCGCTGAGCGGGATTATAAGACTGAGCTCCAGGAACTCTCTTATCGGCGCTTCCGGACTCAGCCCATTTACGAACTGCTGGCGGCACGTGGACCTGATCATGCCAAACGCTTCACCACTCGGATTAGCATCGCCGGACGAGAACTTGGGATCGGCGAAGGTGCGAGCAAGAAACAGAGCGAACAGGCCGCCGCGCAAGCCGCATTAAACCAGATCGAGCTGGAACGGCAATAGCAGCCCGTGTGCGGGTCCACCATGAGCGAGTTGAGCGCCTACCGTGCCGGGTTCGTTGCCATCGGCGGCCGCACCAACGTAGGAAAATCGACCATCGTCAACCAAATCGTTGGGCAAAAGGTCGCGATCGTGACACCAAAGCCGCAGACCACGCGGCGCCGCATCATCGGCGTGCGTACCGACTCCGATGCCCAGTTTATTCTCATCGATACACCGGGTCTCCATGAATCACGCCGCCCGCTCAATCGCCGCATGGTGGACACCGCGCGGCGGTGCATGGCGGAGGGGGAAATAATTGTCGCCGTGGTTGAAGCCGGGAAGGGTCTGAATGAGGCTGATCGGCGGTTTTTGACACAGGTGCCCAGGTTCGAACGCCCGGTCGTGGTAGCGATCAACAAAATCGATCTGGTCGCCCGCAGCTCACTGCTGCCGATTATCGAACAGGCGCATCAGGTCGTCCCCGCCGCCGAGATTGTACCGATCAGTGCACGAACCGGGGAAAATCTTGACGAGCTCCTGCGCGTAATCAAGCCGCTCTTGCCCAAGAGCCGAGCTCTAATGTCTGCAGAGGAATATACTGATCAGAGTGAGCGCATGCTCAGTGAAGAGATTATTCGCGAAAAGCTCTTCCTGGCCATGCAGCAGGAGATACCGTTTTCAACGGCCGTAACTGTCGAGGACTTCGGCGACGAGCCGGCGCGCAACCTGACCCGGATCTCGGCCCTGATTATTGTCGAGCGTGACACGCACAAGGCGATGGTGATCGGGGCAGGTGGCCGGATGCTCAAGGCGATTGGCACCCAGGCGCGCCTCGAACTCCAGGAGCTCCTCGAGCGCCGCATCTTTCTTGAACTGCGCGTCAAGGTGGAAAAGGGATGGACCAGCGACCCGCGCAAGCTCAAAGAACTGGGGCTGTGAATGCGTCGAAAACTTGATCCAACGGTGGACATTCGACGATGGGCGGGTGGTCAGCCGGTCGTGATGCTGACCGGGCGCGCCAACGTTGGCAAATCCACCCTGTTCAACCGGATGGTAGGTGGCTCCCGTGCCATCATCAGCCCGGTCGCGGGGACCACGAGAGATCTTAATCTTGCCACCACTTCGCATGGCGACCGCGAATTCGTCGTCGTCGACAGCGGCGGGCTCGAGCTCTACGTACAGGAACCGGCGGCGGAGCGGGCGATGGAAGGAGCCTTGCAGGCCCTGGGTGCCGCCGACTTGATTGTATTCGTTATCGACGGGCGAACGGGAATCTCGAGCGGAGACCAGGAGGCGCTGGCGCTGGTGCGCCAAACCGGACGTCCGATGCTGCTCGCAGTCAACAAGATCGATAACCCTCAGCAGGAGGCGCTGGCGGCGGAGGCCTGGAGGCTTGGGATTGATTCGGTAAATTCCATTTCTGCGGCACATGGGCGCGGCATGGGCGAGTTACTCGATCAAATCTGCGCTAATCTACCCGCACGAGAAGTTCAGATTGCCGATCGACCCATCCTGCGCCTTGCTCTGATCGGTCGCCCTAATGTCGGTAAATCCTCTTTGCTCAATCGCCTTACGGGCTTTGCACGTGCAATCGTCGACGAGCATCCTGGCACCACTCGGGACCCGGTCGAAGTACCGCTCCAGTTCGATGGGCACACGCTGCTCCTGATCGATACGGCCGGCATCCGGCGCCCGGCAAAAGTTGAAGGAGAACTTGAGCATCATTCGGTCGGGCGCGCGATTTCGACAATCAGACGCGCCGACGTGCTCGCGCTTGTCATAGACGCGGCCGAGGGATTCACAGATCAGGACGCGCGTCTGGCCCGTCTGGTCGACGCCAACGATCGTGCGCTCATCCTGGTCGCCAACAAGTGGGACCTCGCGGCCAAGGCCGGCCGGCGGCTGGCCGGCTTTATTCATAATACCCGGCAGCGGTACCAGTTTCTGGATGTTGCGCCGATCGTCATAACATCGGCGCGGACCGGTGATGGCGTGAACCAGATAATCCCGGCAGCCAGCCGGGCGGGTGAAGCATGGCGCGCGGAGTTTCGTACCCCTACGCTCAATCGTGTTCTGGCGGAAGCGATTGCGACGCTCGAACCGCCGTTGGTGGGAAATCGGCGGCTCAAGCCCATGTATGTCACACAGGTGGCTACGGCCCCGCCACGGCTGGCAATCTTCTGTAATCTTGAGCGCGACATTCCAGCGCATTATGCGCGCTTTCTCGAAGGCCGCTTTCGTACTGCACTCGGGCTGGAGACGAGCGGCACGCCGCTTCGAATGGATTTCCGCCGGGCCCGGAAGTCGCGCGCTGCTCCCCGGCGTAGCGCAGACCGACCGCACCGGCTTTCGCCCCGAAGCGATTTGGATGCGGGGCGCAGTGCGGGAGAAGATTAGGTTAGCGTCAATACGGCCGCTCCACCGCACCAGGAACGAGAAACTCATGTCTGACTGGGATCCGGATTTATACAATCGCTTTAGCGGGTACCGCACCGAACCGGTGACGATGATGCTCGCGCATTTGCAGCTAGGGCCCGGTGAGAGAATCGCCGACTTAGGCTGCGGAACCGGTGAGCATACCGTTGAACTCGCGCGCCGCAGCCCGGGCGGCTCGGTGGTCGGGATTGACTCCTCGCCGGCCATGATCGGCCGTGCACTCAAGCTTTATCAAACGCTGGAGGTCGGCCTGCGCCAGCGGCTGCAATTCAAACTTGGTGATTTTCGTGACTTCCAGGCCGAACAAGAGTACAGCGTCGTTTTCTCTAACGCCGCGCTACAGTGGGCGAGCAACCATCGCGGCATCCTGGCGTCTATCTACGGCGGGCTGCGCGAAGGTGGTCGGCTGGTAATTCAAATTCCGGCAAATGAATCAGAAGCAGCGCAATCCATGATGCACCAGATGGCCACTGAGCCCCCATGGAATTCGGCGCTAAGTGAGGTGCGGACTCCGTCCGAGGAGAACGTCTTGCCGGCCTCTGACTACGCTCTCATGTTGAGCCAGATCGGCTTTAGTGACGTGAATTGCTTCTACCAGATCTTTCATCACCCGATGCGCAATCCAGGTGAAGTGGTGGAGTTTTGCCGAAGCACTTCTTTACGGCGCTTTCTCGACCGCCTCCCGGCTGCGCAGCATTCCACCTTTGTCGCCGAATTGACCCATCGTCTTGAAGAGGCTTACGGCACTCGTGGCCCGCTCACGTTTCATTTCCGGCGGTTGTTCCTGTGGGCGCGACGGACCGCCGGTTCGTGCGAACCGGTCGCCTGATCACAAAGCGTCCTCAAGCTGATCGCGGTGCACAAACCGATCATCAAGCCAGCCCTCATTGCCCATGGTGGCGCCGGCCGACGCGTACCGGTTTCAGAACGAGCGGAACGGCAGCGGGCGCTTGTGGCGGCCGTAGAGGGCGGCTCAGCTATCTTGCGAGAGGGCGGTAGTGCGGCAGACGCAGTCTCCAGGACCGTTGTGGCATTGGAAGATCATGGGCTGTTCAACGCTGGCTTCGGTTCGGTGCTGACGCTTGACGGCAGAGTCGAAATGGATGCGGCTCTTATGGTCGCTGAGCTCTCGAGCACCCTCAATGCGAATGTCAACATACGGAAAAAAACGGCGACCCGGGTGCGAGCCGGCGGCGTGGTGCTGGTCGGCAGGGTGCGTAATCCGATCCTGCTGTCCAGGGTCGTAATGGATAGAACTCCACACGTGTTGATGGCAGGACGGGCGGCGGAGCGCCTGGCGCGCGAGGCTGGCCTGCGGATGTGCCGCCCGGAGCAATTGGTCACAGATCGCGCACGCAACCGTTGGCTGGCCACCCTTCAAGCTCCCGGCAAAGTTTCACGACAACACGGGACGGTGGGAGCGGTTGCGGTAGACCAGGCCGGCAATGTGGCGGCAGCGACATCTACCGGGGGCGTTTCGGGAAAGATGGCGGGCCGAATCGGCGATTCGGCGCTCATCGGCGCGGGTCTGTTCGCCGCCGCAAACGGCGCTGCTTCGGCCACCGGTACCGGTGAGGCAATAATGAAGTCCTGCTTGTGCCGCGAAGCGGTCGCCCTGCTCACCGGAGTTGGCGCGCAAAGAGCTGCAGTAAGAGCGATCAATGTTCTTTACGCGTCCACGGGCGCCGAGGCTGGGCTGATAATGATCGATTCACGAGCACGGTTTGGTTATGCCCATAATGCAGAAGCGATGGAAATTGCGCTGTTCGCCCATCCTGGAGAGATCCGCCATCTCGTGCTCGATCCCATCGCCGTGGGTGCGAGCCAACCGTAGCCGCAGCTGCGACTGGTAGCTAGTTTTCTGCCGCTCACCGTCGACTGCTCATAGCTGCAACTTTTTCGCCAGCCGACTCGCGGTGCGCGTTTTTTTCCGGGGACGACGACTTTCGGCTGATTTGCGGCAAATCCTCCACCTGAGCTCGCGTTGCCGGCCAGCCAGCCGTACAGGGCAGAATTGCCCCTCTGACACGACTCGACTATCCTTAAACAGATGCCGATTTTTGAATACGAATGTGCCGCTTGTGGGGGTGTTGCGTCGCATGTGGTGCTCGGTTCTGAGCAGCTTCAGCATCCCACCTGCCCCATCTGCGGTTCGTCGCAGACCCGGCGCGTTATGTCGTCATTCGCGTTAGTTGAGAGCGAGGCGGCCCGCATGAACAATTTCGATACCAGAAAACCGCGCGATGAGTCGTTTTATCGCGACTCGCGCAACGTGGGCCTCTGGGCTAAAAAGCGGGCAAAAGAGATGGGTGTTGACCTGGGGTCGAAGTTCGACGAGACCGTGGAGCAGGCGCGCACCGGCAAACTGATCAAGGATATGATCTGATCTCGACTGACGGGTGCTAAGGACAGTATGGACGATCAAAAGGACCGCTTTGGTGACAAAATACATGACCTTGAAAAGGTCCGCGAGGATCAATGGGCGCGCGAACAGGATCGCCTGCTACTCGACAAACTCCGTGCGAGGCAGGATGCGCAACTCCATTGTCCGCGATGTTCGGCTCAACTGGTGTCCCGGTCCGGCAGCGAGTCAACTATTTTGGCCTGTCCTGACGGTCACGGCGCCTGGCTGGAGGGAGCCGCGCTGGAGCGTCTCGGCGAGCAAACGAAACGGGCGCGGCCATAATTGATGCGCCAGCTAATTGACTCGAGCTCACTGACGTAAACGGCAGCTGTCAGACCATGTACTCCAATTATGGTGTCCCACTTGCGCTGACAGTCATTGGACTATTGTTCATGGCTGCGATGGTGGGGCTGCAGAAGCTGTTGGCCCCGAACAATCCATTCCGGCGCAAGCTGATGCCGTACGAATGCGGCGAGCCGCCCACTGGCAGCGCGTGGATAAACTTTAATGTCCGCTTTTATCTGATTGCACTTGTGTTTGTCATCTTCGAAGTCGAAGTCGCGTTCATTTATCCGGTCGCGACGGTGTACCTGGATTGGATCAGGCACGGACGGCGCTGGTTCGCGCTGAGTGAAATACTGATTTTTCTGCTCATTCTGTTTGTTGGATTAGTCTATGTCTGGGCCAAGCGCGACCTGGAGTGGATTAAAAAGGTTCCTGACCAGGATAACGTAACGTAAATGTCTTTGCTCAATACTTTGCCCGATTATGTTCTGACTACCAAGACTGACGAGCTAATCAATTGGATGCGCAAGTCGAGCCTTTGGTACATGCTGTTCGGACTCGCTTGCTGTGCGATTGAACTGATGCACACAGGTGGGCCGCGTTCGGACATTGAGCGCTTCGGCGCCACTCCGCGTGCGTCGGCGCGACAATCAGATCTCATGATTATCGCCGGCACTTTGACCCTGAAAATGGCGCTAAGAACACGGCTTCTTTACGATCAGATGCCCGATCCCAAATATATTATTTCGATGGGAAGCTGTTCGAATTGCGGTGGACTATTCCAACTCGCGTACTCAGTCTGTGATGGTGTCGATAAGGTTCTGCCGGTGGATGTCTATGTGCCCGGCTGCCCGCCGCGGCCGGAAGCGTTGACCGAGGGATTATTAAAGCTGCAGGACAAGATAATGAGCGAGCGATGGCTCGCGCGCGAGCGGCGTAGCGGTGATGCGGTGAGCACCTGAGATGGAGGCACTGCAAATATACGATCGTCTCAAGCAGCGCTTTCCGGAGAAAATTCTGGAAACAGGCGGCAAGCTCGACCCGTTTGCGGTGATCGATCCTCATGCAATCGTTGAAATATGCCGGTTCTTGCGCGATGACCCCGAAACCTCCTTTGACTGCCTCAGCAATGAAACCGGAGTCGATTACAAAGAACACATCGAGGTCGTTTACCATCTTTTCTCTTACAAGCATCGCCACGGCTGTGTGCTGAAAATCAAACTGCCGCGCGACAACCCGGCGGTGGCTACAGTCGAGGGCATTTGGAATGCGGCGAACTGGATGGAGCGCGAGATATTCGATCTGCTGGGTGTCACCTTCCAAGGCCACAGCGATATGCGGCGGATTCTGATGCCTGAGGACTGGCCGGGCCATCCGTTACGCAAGGATTTTGTCGAGCCGCAGGAGTATCACGGTATTTCTACCGTTCGCGAAAGCCCCATCATCCGTCTTGATCAGAAGCACTAGGCACATCGCCGCCGCGGCCGGGGTAGGCTGCGGGAAGGCGCAGTACCGGAAGGATCAAAAGGGCAGAAGGTATGTCCACGCTGCGAACTGAAGAAATGACGCTCAATATGGGGCCGCAGCATCCTTCGACGCATGGCGTTTTGCGCTTTGTCATCAGAGCAGACGGCGAGGTGATGCGCGAGGCTATTCCCGACGTCGGCTATCTGCATCGCTCGATCGAGAAGATTGCGGAGAAGGTCGGCTATCACGGCTTTATGCCCTACACCGACCGGGTCGACTATGTATGCGCGATGTTCACTAACCAGGGTTGGGCGTTGGCCTGCGAGAGGCTCGCTGGAATCGAGGTGCCGCGCCGCGCCGAGTATTGCCGGGTGATCGCCGTCGAGTTGAACCGCATCGCCTCGCATTTGCTGACGGTCGGACTAATGGGCATGGATATCGGCGCAATGACGCCGTTTCTGCATGCGTTGCGCGAGCGCGAAATGATCAATGACCTGATCGAGGAATTGTGCGGGGCCCGCCTCACTTTCAATTACATGCGAATTGGTGGGGTAGCGTGGGATCTGCCACCCGGATGGCGTGAGAAAGCGCTTGCCTATCTGGATCATCTCGATCCCATTCTCGACGAATTCAACGCGCTTTTTTCCTACAACAAAATCTGTGTCCAGCGGCTGGTGAACGTTGCGATAATCACGGCCGAGGAGGCTATCGACTACAATCTGGTCGGGCCTAATTTGCGAGCCTCTGGCGTTAAATGGGATGTGCGAAAGGATATCCCGTACTCAGTTTATCCCGAATTCGAATTTGATATCCCCATCGGCAGCGGTGAGTGGGGGGCCACCGGCGACGCGATGGACCGGTACATGATGCGGATTCGTGAGATGGTGCAATCTTCGCGAATTCTCCGCCAGGCCTTGACCCGAATGCCCGATGGGCCGGTGCTGGCGAAAGTAGTACGCAATTTTAAGCCGCCGGCCGGGGAGTGTCAGGTGCGGGTCGAAAGCGCCCGCGGTGACCAGGGTTGGTATGTAGTGAGCGATGGCAGCGCTTATCCATGGCGTGTCCACGTCAGGACCGGTTCGTTCGCAGCTATGGGTATGATTCAGAAGTTGAGCAAAGGCTTAATGATCGCCGATTTGGTTGTGCTGATTGCCAGCCTCGACGTGATCGCGCCGGAAATCGACCGCTGAGCGGCAGACTTATTTATTAATGAGTGATTCACTGGTCACATTAATAGGCGAAGCGATGTTCGGAAGCAGAGCTTCCCAGGGTAGGGCAATGGCCGCCGCTACCGTGGTCGCCTGCGTGTTGGTGTTGTTCCTCGTTGCCGTGCCGTTTGCCTCGATAGTGACCTGGGTCGAACGCCGGGTATGGGCGCGCATTCAGTCCCGGGTGGGTCCCAACCGGGTTGGTCCAAACGGTTTCCTTCAATGGCTCGCCGACGGAATCAAGCACGTGTGCAAGGAGGATGTCATTCCCGATGAAGCCGATGCCCCGCTGTTCAAGTTAGCGCCGTATCTCGTGGTGTTGGCCTTCATTTTGCCCTGGGCGGTAATGCCTTTTTCGTCCCAACTGATTCTAGCTGACCTCAACATCGGCATTCTCTATATGACCGCGATTACCGCTTTGACGGTGGTCGGAGTGCTTATGGCCGGTTGGTCGTCCAATAACAAGTGGTCGCTCATCGGCGGAATCCGCTCTGCTGCACAGATCATCAGTTATGAAATCCCTGCAGGCCTGTCGATTTTTCCTGCGGTGCTGATGACCGGAACGCTCTCGATGCAAGGTTTGATTCGGGCACAGGAATGGGAGCCATATCACTGGTTCATTTTCGCCAACCCGTTCTGCTTTGCGGCAGCGATAATCCTGTTCGTGTCGAGTCTGGCCGAGAATAACCGGACGCCCTTCGATCTGCCTGAGGCGGAATCTGAACTGGTGGCCGGCTTTGCGACCGAATACTCGAGTATACGCTATTTGTTCTTCTTCATGGCGGAGTGGGGCAATATGTTTATTGCCGCTGCCATTATCGTGACGCTCTATCTTGGTGGCTGGCAGGTGCCGCGGCTCGGCTTCAGTCCGGCCGTAATGAACCTGCTGCAGTTCATCTCGTTTTCGCTCAAAGTGCTCCTCCTGGTGTTTGTGTCGATGTGGATTCGCGGTACACTGCCGCGCGTCCGCATCGATCAAATGATGTCAATCTGCTGGAAATACTTCGTGCCGGCGGGGTTCATCAATATGATTGGCACCGCGATTTGGGTTGCGTTTTTTCCGCGCGGCAGCCGGCCGATGGGAATTGCCATGTTCGTGTTCGGAGTCGGGCTTGTTGCTGTTTTCGGCTGGCGTGTGGCCTACTTCACGAGACGAGCACGGATGGAACTATACTTCCACCCAACCATTTAGCCGGGCTTTGAAGTGGAATTGACTGTGGATCAAACGGCTACATCAAGGGCGTGTGAGCGGTTCGCTCGCTTGTTTAGTGCCTTCCCCCTATGAGGCAAGAAAAAAGGGCCAATTTTTCGACAAGTTGCTAAAAAACCACCATGGGTGCAGCCGCGTACTTTCAGCATATCAAAGAAGCGCTCGCCACCATTTTCGATGGGATGGCGGTCACTGCCTCGCACATGATCCGCAAGCCCTATACGGTTCAATATCCGGATCGCATTCCGGTGCGGGTGCAAGATACTCTGCCGTTTCGGTATCGCGGTATTCTCGACGTCGATTTGGAAATCTGCACCGGTTGTCTCGCTTGCGATCGGGCCTGTCCGATTGATTGCATCGCGATGGCGATAGAGAAGAACGCGCAGACCCGTGAAATTGTTATCTCGCAGTTCGATATCGATATCGCGAAGTGCATGTACTGCGGCCTTTGCAGCGAACCTTGTCCGACTGGTGCGATCCATCATACGACCGAATTCGAGGGTGCGGACTATTCGCTCGAGAGCCTGATTCGACGCTTCGTGGCTGAACCGATAGTCGCCTACAAACCGAAAAAGGGCCCCGAACCGGATCCCGATGTGGCGAAGCTGCTTGATCGCGGGATGAAGTATGTAGACGAATGGGCGCAGCCGGGACCAGATAAGCCCGCCGCCACGAAGCCCGCCGCTGCACCTAAGGCCGATGGTGCGCCGAGGCCTGCAACCCCTTCGCGAACTCCCGTGGGAACTCGCACGCCGGTGAAACCTTCGCCTGTTGTGACACCGAAGAGTTCGGCTGCCGTGACCGAAAGAAACGATCAACCGGAAAGCGCCACCGATTCGCCACAGGCCTCCCCAAGCACGCCTCCCGCCAGCAAAGCCGAAGAAATATTGCACTCTCCACCGGCTCCGAATGAGGCCGGCGGAGAAGTCGATGATGCACCGGACAAGGGTGGTGCAGCGCCCGGGCGCGGAAATCCTTCTTCCTCGTGATGCGATGGGCTTGCTTATAATTTTTTACGCCTTGGCGTTGGTGACGGTTGGTTCAGCTCTCGTCACTGCGTTTTCACGCAATATCGTGCATTCTGCCTTCGCGTTGTTCGGCGCACTCGCTGGAGTAGCGGGTATATATGCACTTCTTGCTGCTGATTTTCTTTTCATCATTCAGATCTTCATCTATATCGGCGGCATTCTGGTAGTCACGATCTTCGCGGTAATGCTGACGCAGGGAATCGCAGAGGTGAACGTCTCAAATCGGGTGGTCGGTGTGGTGCCGGCGTTAATTACTATCATGCTGGCCGGGGGGGTGATGCTGGAAGCGATCATCCGCACTTCATGGTATCGTGCCAGGCCGGCTCCGATGGCGCCGACCACTTACGGGATTGGCAATGCGTTTCTCGGCCCTTACGTTCTACCCTTCGAGATCGCCTCGATTGTGCTGCTGGCGTCATTAATCGGCGCTATCGTGATTTCGCGCCAAGAAGTGCGGGAGTAGGGCGATGGGGGGGCTGACGCTAACTCACTTCCTGGTGCTCGGTCTGATTCTGTTTCTGCTCGGTGGCTACTGCGTGCTTTCGCGCCGCAACGCGATCGGCATCTTGTTGGGTATTGAGCTGATTCTCAATGCCGCCAACATCAATTACATTGCGTTTTCGTTCTATGGCGGCGGCGCCATGAAATATGAAGGCCAGGTGTTTGCAATTTTCGTGATCATGCTGGCTGCCGCTGAGGCCGTGATTGGCCTCGCCATCATATTGGCCATTTACCAGAACCTGCGCACTATTGATGTCAGTGCAACCGAGACTTTAAGCGGATGACGGGTGCCGGTAAGGAATGAATCATCCACAACCGGTCGAGTTCATCCGATGGATAGTACTGCTGCCGCTAATCGGCGCAGCGATTAATTTCCTCCTTGGCGCAACACTTCAAAGGAAGCTCGGCCGGCGCGCAGTTGACGTCATCGGCTGCGGTGTAGTCATCGCCAGCTTTGCGTTCGGAGTGCTCGGATTGCTCCGCATGCTCCAGTCAGCACCCGCGCATCGCTTCATGCTTGACGATCTCTGGCGATGGTTCGATATCGGTGGGCTTAAGCTTGACGTCGCTTTCTGGCTCGATCCGTTATCGATGGTGATGGTGCTGATCGTGACCGGCGTCGGCGGGTTGATTCATGTCTATTCGACCGGTTACATGCACGACGATCCGTCGTACTGGCGCTTTTTTGCATGGCTTAACCTGTTCACTTTCGCCATGCTCACGCTCGTGCTGAGCGACAATTTGTGGTTGATGTTCGTCGGGTGGGAAGGAGTCGGGCTGTGCTCGTTTGCGTTGATTGGTTTCTGGTACAGCGACCGTAACAACACTGCGGCCGGCAACAAGGCGTTTATTTTCAACCGCATCGGTGATTGGGCGTTCGTCGTTGCGCTGTACTCGCTCTTTGCCGCGCTCGAAGCGGTCGGTCATCCTACCCTGGTGATTCGCCAGATCGCCCGCTACGCGCCGATGCTGACGACACAGCCAGGATATGGCGGGATGTCACTGCTGACATTTGTCACACTGATGATGTTTCTGGGCGCGACCGGCAAATCAGCACAGATTCCGCTATTTGCGTGGCTACCCGATGCTATGGCGGGGCCAACTCCGGTCAGTGCCCTGATTCACGCCGCGACTATGGTTACGGCCGGGATATACATGGTCGCCCGGCTGAATTTTCTTTTCTCATTGGCGCCGGCCACGATGCTGGTGGTGGCGACAATCGGAGCCGTAACGGCAGTGTTCGCCGCCACCATCGGCATTACGCAGAACGATATCAAACGCGTGCTCGCTTACTCGACCATCAGCCAGCTTGGCTACATGTTTGTCGGCGTTGGAGTCGGCGCTTACACGGCAGGAATTTTTCATTTGATGACGCACGCCTTCTTTAAGGCCTGCCTCTTTCTGGGAGCCGGCTCGGTGATCCATGCAATGGGCGGTGAGCAGGACATGCGCAGGATGGGCGGCCTGCGCCAGAGATTGCCGATTACGTTCTGGACTTTCCTTGCGGCGACGCTGGCGATTTGTGGAATTCCGCCGTTTGCCGGGTTCATGTCCAAGGACGAGATCATTTGGAGCGCCTTCGAGCACGGGCATCCCTGGATTTGGGTGCTGCTATGGGTAGGCGCCGGAATTACGACATTTTACATGTTCCGCCAGGTCTACATGACCTTCTTCGGTGAGTTCCGCGGGACGCACGAACAAGAGCATCATCTACACGAGGCGCCGTTCTCGATGTCCTCGGTGTTGATTGTGCTCGGCGTGCTGTCGCTGTTTGGCGGCGCCGTGATGTTGCCGAGGTTCATTGTGCATTTCTCGCCCTTCGAAAAGTTTCTGGAGCCCGTGTTTGATTCTCATCAGACGTTGGCGATAACGGCCGAGGGCAGTCATCGCGGACTGGAGGGATATTTCGCAGCGCTCTCGCTGGGGTTGGTGGCGGTAGGATGGCTATTGGCGGATTTGACCTATCGCAGCGAAAAACTAAGCGCTCAACGCATGAGCGAGTTCCTGGGGGGCCTTCCGTACCAGTGGTCATTCAACAAATATTACGTCGACGAGGCGTACGACGTTGCAATCGTCCGCCCGTACATCGCGGCAACCCGCGCCGCTGCGTGGTTCGATCTGCGGATCATTGATGGGCTGGTGAATCTCGCTGCAGTCATTACTGTATTTGGTTCGTGGCTTTCAGGTTTATTCGACAACTACATAGTAGATGGGCTGGTGAATCTCGCGGCAAATGCGACCCTTGCTGCCGGCGAACGTTTGCGCCGGTTCCAGACCGGCTCAATTAACGGGTACCTGTACGGCCTGCTCGCCGCGGTGATGGTAATTCTGCTGCTCCAGGCAGTGTTGCACGCGTGAAGATCCGGAGGAGCAGACCTCAGACTCTCAGGCGATGACGCATCCGCTCACATTGATTACGTTCATCCCGCTGATCGGGATGGTACTCATTCTGATCTGCCCGGCGGCCCTGCAGAGTGGCTGCAAGTGGATCGCGGCGGCCGCTACTATTCCGCAACTGGTAATCGCGGGGTGGCTGTACGCTAATTTCAACACCAATACCACGGCAATGCAGTTTGTCGAGCGCTACCCGTGGATACGAGCCTATCATGTCTTTTACTTCATGGGCGTCGACGGGATTAGCATCTCGATGGTGCTGTTGACCGCAATAATATGTTTCATTGCGGTTTTTGCCAGCTTCAGTATTGATCGCGGAGAGAAAGGTTATTACGCCCTCTTGATGCTGCTCGATACTGGGATGATTGGTGTATTCGTTGCGCTGGATTTCTTCCTTTTTTACATCTTTTGGGAAGTGATGCTGTTGCCGATGTATTTTCTTATCGGCATCTGGGCGGTCCGCGTCGTGAGTATGCGGCAATAAAATTCTTTCTATATACTCTGCTAGGGTCAGTGCTCATTCTGCTGGTGATGTTGGGCTTGTACTATTACGGTGCTGCTCCGACCTTTGATATGACTCAGCTGGCCGCGCAGCGAGCCAGTTATTCGATGTCGTTCCAGCGGATCTGCTGGATCGCGCTATTCATCGGTTTTGCCATCAAGATCCCTGCTTTCCCGTTCCACACCTGGCTGCCCGACGCTCACGTCGAAGCTCCGACAGCTATCAGCGTGATTCTCGCCGGCGTGCTGTTAAAAATGGGTACTTACGGTATCCTGCGAGTTAACTATGCAATCCTGCCCGCTGCCAGCCACGAGTTAGCGTGGATTTTCCTGGGCGTCATCGGAACTATTAATATCGTTTATGGCGCCATGGTGGCGATGGCCCAGACCGATTACAAGAAGCTGGTTGCCTACTCATCGATCAGCCATATGGGTTACGTGATGTTGGGAATGGCATCATTCACCGCCGCCGGGATCAACGGGGCGGTGCTGCAGATGTTCAATCACGGCACCATAACCGCGATGCTGTTTATCCTGGTCGGCGTGATCTACGACCGCGCACACCATCGCGAGATCAACGGTTTCGGCGGGCTGGCACAGCAGATGCCGGTCTACGCGGGAATAACCGGCTTTGCTTTTTTCGCCGCGCTCGGCCTGCCCGGCCTCTCGGCATTTATTTCCGAAGTATTGGTTCTGATCGGTGCATGGCGGCCGCATCCCGTTATGACGATTCTGGGAGCGGGCACTGCAATCCTGACCGCGGCTTATCTACTATGGTGCTTCCAGCGAATCTATCTTGGTCCGCCAAATGACCGCTATCGAATTTTGCCTGATCTCAGTTTACGTGAGGGCTTCACCCTGGTACCGCTGGCGATTATCGTCGCGATCCTGGGATGGTATCCGCAGGCAGTACTGGGATTACTGCAAACGTCCTTGAACCATCTCAACCACACAGTGATTGCCGCGGTGCCGGGCCAGACGCTAGCCCTCCATTAGTGGGATTATGCATTGTAGGGATGATTCCCGTCCTTTTGTCTGACCCTTAAGCGCACTTGCAATGGA
Organism: Candidatus Binataceae bacterium; assembly: GCA_024281015.1. Lineage (GTDB taxonomy): Bacteria > Desulfobacterota > Binatia > Binatales > Binataceae > JAMXLL01. The sequence goes on along the minus strand of JAMXLL010000245.1, from coordinate 8,666 downwards.
TTTCGGAAACATCGCCAGCCTGCGCGCCTTTTATCCTGAACTGGTACTCACTGCAGCGACGCTCGTAATTGTGATTGCCGACCTGGTAGTCAGCGAAAAATCATGGCTTGGCGAAATTGCGCTCGTCTCAACCGCGTCGACACTGCTGTTGATCGGCCTCGAGCCAGTCGGCGGCGGCGGATGGTTGTTCAGCCGCATGCTGGTTTATGATTCGTTCGCCATCTTCTTTCGTGCTTTGATCGCGTTGGCCGCGGTGGTTGCGGTCTGGATGTCGATCGGCTCGGAGGAAGTCCAGAAATGCGAGCAGGGCGAATACTATGCCGTACTGCTGGCGAGCACGCTCGGGATGTTTCTGATGGCCGAATCAACCAATTTGCTGATGGCGTATCTCGCCCTGGAATTTGTGAGCCTCACGTCGTACGTGCTCACCGGCATATTAAAGCACAATCGGCGATCACAGGAGGCTGCGCTCAAGTACCTGATTTATGGCGGGGTCGCCTCAGGAACGATGATCTACGGAATGAGCTGGTTTTTTGGGCTAGCCGGCTCACTGGATTTCAGCGTTATCAATCGGGTCCTGTTTGCGGCCGGACATGTACCGGTCCTGGCTGTGTTTATCGGGCTGGTGCTGATCCTGAGCGGAATGGGCTACAAAGTCGCATCGGTGCCATTCCACATGTGGGCGCCGGATGTTTATGAAGGCGCACCCATTCCAATTACTACATTTCTGGCGGTTGGTTCCAAAGCGGCTGGATTTGCGCTGATGACTCGGTTTTTCTATCCGGCAGTCTCACATTTGACCTCAGGCGGTAGATGGCAGGCGCTTAGCGGAGTGGCATGGCCGCAGTTGCTGCTCGTCGTGTGTATCATCACGATGACGCTCGGCAACCTTGCCGCCCTGCAGCAGGAGAACATGAAGCGGATGCTCGCCTATTCGAGTATCGCCCAGGCCGGCTATGCCTTGATGGGTTTTGTCCTGCTCTCGAATGACGGCCTTCAGGCGATGCTGGTCTACCTCTTTGCCTACTATGTCATGGACGCTGGTGCCTTCCTGGTCGTAATGATCGTTGCGAACCTGACCGGCAGTGAAAATCTGGTGGCATATAAAGGACTGGCATGGCGCGCCGGCGGAGCGCTGCCTGCTGTGGCACTCAGCATTTTCTTGCTGTCGCTGACAGGCATTCCCGCGACTATCGGGTTTATAGGTAAGTTTTATGTCTTCGCTGCTGCGATTCGAGAACAATTCTATATTCTTGCAGTCATCGGAATACTCAACTCGGTGGTTTCACTCTATTACTACATGCGCCCAATCAAAGAGATGTTTTTGGAGCAGCCCGCTGCCCAGGCCAGTGTCGTGAGCGCAGAATACTGGAACTATGGTCTGATGGGTGCCCTGGCAGTCGCAACCATCTTTCTCGGCCTCTATCCGCCGCCGATCATTGCGTTTGCCGCCAGGTCACTTCATTTCTTTATCGGCCCCTCTTAGAAGTTCAACTCATCGGTATAGGAAGATGGAAAGGACCAGCCACAGGATAGATACGAAGCTAATCCATTCCGGAGAGCCTTCGCCGCTGATTGAGGGTGCGGTGAGCATGCCCATTTTCCAGTCGGCGACCTTTGAGTCTCGCGGGGAGCATGATTATCATGCGCTCCGCTACATACGACTGAATAACACGCCCAACCATGACGCTTTGCATAAGAAACTCGCGGCGGTCGAAAACGCCGAGGCGGCCCTGGTCACCGCAAGTGGAATGGCGGCAATCGCTACAACCTTACTGACGTTGCTCGGCACGGGCGATCATTTGCTGGCACAGAACTGTCTGTATGGTGGCACGCATGACTTGCTGCTAAACGAGTTTCCGCGCCTGGGTATCGAAGTTGGCTTCATTGATGGTAACGCGCCGCAAAGTTGGACGGCGAAGGTGAAGCCGCGGACTAAGGCAATGTATGTGGAAACTATTACCAATCCGCTGATGGGCGTAGCCGATCTTCCTCGCGTCGTGGAATTTGCGCACGCACACGACCTCATTGCTGTGATCGACAACACCTTTGCCAGCCCGGTCAACTTCCGCCCACCCGACTGGGGCTTCGACCTGTCACTGCACAGTGGCACCAAGTACCTCAATGGCCATTCCGACATTGTGGCCGGGGCAATCATTGGACGTGCTGCCCTGATTGAGCAGATTAACCGAAAATTGGGTCACTTCGGCGGTTCGCTCGACCCGCATGCCTGCTTCTTGCTGCACCGCGGGATGAAGACTTTGGCAGTGCGCGTACGCCATCAGAATGATTCGGCACTGAAGGTGGCGCGCTTTCTGGAAGCTCATCCGGCTGTAGAGAGCATCAACTATCCGGGCCTCGAGTCTCATCCAAACCATGATCGCGCGCGGGAGCTGTTCAGCGGATTTGGTGGCGTGGTGAGCTTTGAGCTTCGCGGCGGCGTTGACTCGGCTGAGAAATTTATCTCACGGGTGACTCTGCCGATCTCGGCGCCGAGTCTCGGCGGCGTAGAAAGTCTCATCACGCGCCCGGCGACCACCTCTCATTCCGGAATGACCGCCGAGGAACGGTTGCGCGCCGGAATTACCGATCATCTCATCCGGCTATCCGTGGGACTCGAATCGCCGCACGATCTCATCAGCGATTTTGAACAGGCACTCGAGGGCTAAATGCAGGCGAGAGTGGGGCGCCACCACGGCGTCAGGATCGATTTGCGCATAAAAACCGCCGGGTTGGGCAGAAAGTACCGCATCAAATTCGGTGTTCCATAGAGCTAATTGCACCTTATTCCAGAAGCACGCTTTCTTTAATGTGGTGTCACGCCCCTCCGCGTCAGAAAGAAATCGTCACGTAGAGAGTGTCCAAATTCTGGCGTAGGACTGTCGCGAAATTGACGCACATTCCAGTGAAACATGGATTTCAAGGCCGTTCTTGCGCGGCATCGCTTTTGCTGGTGGGTAGGCAGAAGGGTGGGGACATGAAACGATTCGTTATACAGGTCGATCCAGATCTTTATGACCTCATTCCCGGTTTCCTGGCGCGCAAGCGCACTGACGCCCGCGCGATCCTTTCGGGAGTTTCCGGCGAGCGTGTCGATTTCGAGGCGCTCTCCAGAATCGGCCATAAGCTTAAGGGCGAGGGGGGCAGTTATGGTCTCGACCCCGTCAGTCTTTATGGGGCGCAAATCGAACAGGCGGCGCATAAGCATGATGCATTAGCAATTCGCCATTACGCCCATGAACTCGCCGTCTACCTGGACTCGGTCCAGATTGAGTCTCAATGAACCCATGAACGCCCGCGAGTAGCCCGGACAACTCCGGGTAGGGTTGCTTCATTGCGGTGACAAACGGGAGGCTCTCCTCTGTCATCTCGACCCCGTCATCGAGCCGCAGTCCGCAATGAAGGTCCGCAGAGCGATCAAGCCGCGATAATTCAAACCAAGCACAAGTGGCATGCTGCTGGACTCGACAGGCCGTTAATCATCTTTTAGCGCAGATGGTTATCAGCTATTTGATGGCAGCGATTGCTTCAATCTCGATTAACAAGTCCTCGACAGCGAGCGCCTGAACTCCTATCAGAGTCGAGGCTGGCGGTTTGTGTGGGTCGAAGATGCGGGCGCGCGCCTCACGAACAATCGGATAATCAGCCGCCTTGTAATTCACCACATAGGTATTCACCTTCACAACATCGGCTGGTGTAGCTCCTGCAGCCGCCAACGCGGCAACCAGATTGGCGAGGGCCTTGTCAGTCTGCGCTCGCAGATCACCCTTGCCGACCAGATTGCCGTCCTTATCTAAAGCCACCTGGCCGGAGATGAAGATTAGCCGGCCGCCCTCAATGGCAACGGCATGAGTGTAGCCGCGAGGCCGATGAGTATCGGGTGGATTGAAGAATTGCTTTTCCATAATTCGTCACTTTCAGGTTATTTCTGGACCTTCGGCGCGGATCCATTCAGTCGCAGCTCAGAATTTGGCGTACCAGGGCTCAACATGCGGATTCTGCACCTGGAAATCAATATTGAAGATACTCATCAATGTGCCTTCCGCGTGCCATAGCGCGAGCCGGGCGTTCTCAAGCCCGACATCGGCCTGCACCTCGTTGCCCTGCGCAGTCACCAACTCTTCCTGGTATTGCAGCAGATCATGGGTGGTTGCCATGCCCACCCGGAATTCGACCTGCTCGTCATGCAGCGACTGCTCAGCGTAAAAGGTCGCGTTCCTGGTAGCCTCGACTTGCTTCTCAAAAGCATGGAGATTGGCGATACCGCTCTCCGCCTGCACGATTGATTGCGACAAGGCTTCGCGATACTGCATCCGGGCCTGCTCGTAAGTGATTCGGGCCTGCGCCAACGCAGCTTTGGCGGCCGCGTTATCCAGCGGCATTTCGAACGACAACACCCCCGCATAGTTGTAGAAGCGCGCATCCAGCATCCGGTTCAGCGCAGTGCCGTAAATGCCGCCGAACGGAAGCTTTGTACCAGGGGCCAAAACGACCGTGCAATTGCTCGGTCCAGCGTGAAAATTCGCGATGCAATGGCTGCTACCGGCGACCGCGGTAGCTCCGAACTGAGTGCCAAGGTTCAGTTGCGGCAAGGTTTGATTTTCGGCGTACTTCACCTGCAGCAAGGAAGTGCGAATCGCCTCGCGCAGTCCGCCTAATGCCGGACTGTATTCGACCATCTTTTCGAGCGCGGTCTCTTCGGTGTCATTGATTATGTAGCCGGGGTTCGGAGCTTCGGCAGGTTCGACATCTTCGGGCACGAAGGTGCCGGCCGGGTTTAACATCACGTCCTGGCGCAATTGGGCACGCGCAGTCTTGAGCGCGGCCTCGGCGGCGTAGACATTGGCTTCGGCGGTCGCCGCTGCCGATTGGGCTTCTTGCAGGTCAATCGGCGCGAGGGTGCCAACCTGCAAGCTGATGCGGTTCACGCGCACCAGGTCGTTGTTGAATTTGAGGGCCGATTCCGCCACGCGCAGATTCTCTTGCGCCTGTACCACTCCCCAGTAATCATTGCCAATTCGTTGGATGAAGTCGTTCAGTGAGGAGCCATAATTCCACTGCGAGGTGCGCTGTGAAGATTCGGCGATAGTGACGTTGAGAGTGGCAAATTGCCAGCCGAAATTCCGCAACAGCGGTTGCGCCAATGAGGCCTCCAGCAAAGGAGTATACGAGGGATTTACCGCAGCGAAGGTCGAATTGGTCAACGTCCGGTTGTTGTCGAAAGTAATTCCGAGGGTACCATTGGTGTAGGCGGAGACCTTGTTCACCGCAAAATTCCAGTCGTACAGCTTCTGGGTAAACGCATCACTGGCTGCCACTTGAAATGGGGGTGACACCGGAGTGACAGACTTGGACACGTCCAATTGCGAGGTCAGGTCGGGATCAAAAGCAGCATTGGCCAGCTTGACGCTTTCCTCCGCCGCGATCGGATCAAGCTGAACCGCAGTAAGCCCAGGATTATTTCGGATGGCGATGTAGACCGCTTCTTTCAAGCTGAGCCTTCGCGCCAGATTATCCTGCGTTCGCAAGTACCGTTCGCTGATGAGCGCTTCCGGTGGGACCTCGTGGCCCAGCGACCATTGCCGCACGAAGTTCTCGGGAATTGAAAGTATCGGATTTTGCTCAAAGTGAGTGGTCGCTTGAGCGGGTATATTCACTTGAGGGCGCAGCGCCGGCGGCAGGACAGTGGGCGCAGTCTGACTGCTTACCGACGGTGCCTGGATCCCGCTCGTGCCGTACTGGCTGGATGATTTGTACTGCGCCAGAGCTGGCGCGGCCAATACCATCAGCCCAAACAATGCACTAATCGTCCTTAACATCGAGCTGCCTCCTTCTATCCCATCCTCCTCGCGAGATAGGAAATCGATGCTGTCCTTGAGCGATGTCGTGGCGGAGATGAATGCATTGCGCCTGCCGTCAGCAGAAGTTCGGTGAGTCGCTGATACCACCGCTCCGGCGACAAAGACTACGCGGTATAATTCGCCAATTCTGCGCCCCGCCATCCTGAAAATTCACGGATCACTACCCGTGCCACACACCGAACGTTACAATAGCAACCCGCGACCGCGCGGATTATACCCAATGATTCCGAGTGTCTTCTACTCAAGATGTTTGAAGCACGCTGACCGGCAGGCAGTTGCTCGAATTAGAATTGCCAAGATAATCGCGGCCTCAGCCCTGCCGATGTTGATAATTTTGGCCGCTTCAAGCCGGCCACTCCGGCTCTGGGCCCAATTGCCGCCCTCCAACCCGAATCTGGGTCCCGCTGTTACACCCAGCGCACCGCCGCAATTGTCGCAACCAGCCGCGACTACCGGCATTCCGCCGCTGGCGACTATTCCAACACCGTCCGTGCCCACTCCCGCGCTCGCCGCGCGGATATTTAACTGTTCGTGCTTTGGACGGGCCGCCGGCACCCATTGGATGGGCCGCGTCAGTGCGGCCGGCTATTTCGCGGCCCGTCAGGGTGCGACACGTGCCTGCCTGTCTTACAATCAAAGCAGCCAAGTCCCGTCGCCGTTCACTCCGCCCGGGGGGTTCGGCACCGCGGTCTCCCAGGCCGCAAATCCGTATTTACCGGGGGCCACCGAACCGGCCGATGCCGCCGCCGCACAAGGACTTCCAGGTGTGCTAAATTTTTCGAGCGCAGCGCAACTCCAGATGTGTTCACAATGTACTTGCAATTGAAGCGGTATCATGGTTGAGAACGACGAAAGCGGCGGCCAGGATTCAGCCACAACCGGCAAATTCATCATGGTGCGGCATGGCGAGAGCGAAGGGAATCGTGAACGTCGCTTCACGCTTTCATCTGAGGTAGGGCTAACGGAATTGGGCGTGCAGCAGGCCCACGAAGCCGCGGGAACAATCGCTCGCTTGTTCAAGCCCCAGGTAGTTGTTTCGAGCCCTTTCCGGCGGGCACGTCAAACCAGCGAGATTATTGCGCGTGAATTGTCGCTGCCGGTCGAAACGGTCCACGACCTGCACGAGCGCGACCTGGGGTGCCTTAAGGGTCATTCATACGACGATCTGCGGGCTGTGGTTTTGAAGGATCGTTCGTACGACCCTGCTCGCGGATGGTCTTGGAGACCCGAAGGCGGCGAAAGTTACGAGGACGTACGTGAAAGAGTGATGGCCGCGATCGATGGGTTGCTCCGCAGTTATCCGCATCAAGAAGTCGTGATCGTCAGCCACGGCGGCGTGATGCTTTCTGTGTGGGCGCATATCACCGGCCAGTGGCACGGGGCGCACTTGCCACCCAATTGCGGCATCGTGCTGATCGAGCACGATGGCCGCCGGATGCAGTTTCCAAAAATCGTACGCGGGAAAGAAGAAGGCGAACTCAGTTAGCCGTTTTTCGGCTGACCAGCATCAGGCAAACGCCGCCGGCGCCGTCAGGGCTGTGGCTGCACCGGGTAGATTGTTCGCGAGGCACTATGGCCGAATACGTCGATATAGAACAAGCTATTAGAATGGCTGGTTTGCGGGTGGTTCTTCCACCCGGTATTCCTGGACCGTGGGCTGAGGCCGTTAAAGGCATTCTCTACGTCAAAAAAATTCCATTTGTTCGGGTGCGCCATGATCGCAACAATTACGCGCCGCTGATTCGGTGGACTGCGCAATCCAGCGCTCCCGTTATGGTCTATGACGATGAGAGGCCGCGCAGCGTCTGGAGCGACCAGCTATTCCTCGCCGAGAGGCTGCAACCGGAACCTGCGCTGATACCGTCGATAATCGAAGACCGAGTCCTGATGTTCGGCTTGAGCAATGAGCTGTGTGGGGAAACCGGCTTTGGATGGTCGCGCCGCTTGATGCTTATCCACGGCGCGGGGACTGACCCGAATGCGAGCGAGGAAGCACGGAGGGCAATGCTGGCGTTTGGCGCGAAATATGGCTATTCGCCAGGGGCCGCCGCCGCAGCGCCCGCCAAAGCCGCGCAGGTTGTTAGCGCACTGGCCGCGCAGCTAAAGCTGCAGCATTCGCGAGGCTCACGTTTCCTCATAGGCGACACACTCTCGGCGCTTGATATTTATTGGGCAGTGTTTGCCGCACTGGTCGAACCGCTGCCGGAGAGTTTGTGCCCGATGCCGGCAGAATTCCGACGCCGCTATTATTGCGGTGATCCGCTCGTCCGCGCCGCCACGAGCCCCGAACTCCTGGCTCATAGGGACTTCATTTACCACGAATATTTGGAGCTGCCTGTTGATCTCTAAATTTCGACAGGAGAGAGGCGGCGAGCCAGTCAGGTTGCCAGCCTTCGCCTGTGGCGACGTTCATACCCCGACCACAAAAGCGCAACTCGTCGTGGCGCTGCCACCGAGATTCAACATCGCGACGCGCCTCGCGCCATTGAGTTGATAATCACCCGCCTTACCAGCCACCTGCTTGTAGCAATCCAGCATTTGCCGGACGCCGGTTGCGCCAACTGGGTGGCCGACTCCGATTAGTCCGCCGCTGGGGTTGATCGGCATCTTGCCACCCGCTTCGATCACGCCCTCCTCGATCGCACGCCACGACTCACCAGGCTTGGTCAATCCGAAATGGTCGATGGCCATGTATTCTGAAGTAGTGAAACAATCATGCGTTTCGATTCCATCGACGTCCCAGACGGAATCGATACCGGCCCGCTCGAACGCGTCCAGGATGGCGCGCCTGGTGTGCGGCAGAAC
>JAMXLL010000244.1 GCA_024281015.1 Candidatus Binataceae bacterium | reverse complement strand
TGACGCAACTCGATTACGTCAATCATGTCGGCCTCGTCGCGACGGTATGGGAGCAAGGGGAAGAGGGATTTATCGGGGATGCTCGCTACGTGCGGGGGACCGACCCGGCGCGAGCCGAAGTCGCCTTTGCGGTGGTCGATGAGCATCAGGGGCGCGGCATTGCCACCATTTTGTTGGAGCATCTCGGCCGCATTGCACGCGCCGCGGGCATCAGCGAATTCGAGGCTGACGTGCTGGGGGACAATAACCGGATGCTCGAGGTATTCGCCAAGAGCGGATTTCGCGTGAAGCGGGCGAGTGCCGCGGGAGTTATTCATCTGGCCTTTCCGACGGGCGAAACCGAGGAGTTCCTTGCTGCCAGCCAGGCCCGCGAACGTATCGCGGCGGCCAACAGCGTCGCTTGGATACTTAGGCCGAAATCGGTCGCCGTGATTGGAGCGTCGCAAAAACGTACCAAGATCGGCGGTGCGATTTTCGCCAACCTCCGCGAGGGCGGATTCACCGGCGCTCTTTACCCCGTCAACAACGCCGCGGCTGAAGTCCAGGGAGTCAGATCCTTTGCCTCGCTTGACGCGATTGCTGAGCCTGTCGAGCTGGCAGTTATCGCAGTCCCTGCTACTGGTGTCGAGCAGGAAATCGAGCGCTGCGCGCGAGCCGGGGTTCATGCTGTAGTCGTGATTACGGCCGGCTTTGGTGAAACCGGGGCTCAGGGGCGGCAAATCGAAACCCGGCTTCGAGAGATGGCGCGTCATAGCGGCATGCGGCTGGTCGGACCCAATTGCATGGGCGTGATCAACACCGGCCCTGCTGTTCGCCTGAACGCTACCTTTTCTCCGGTGCAGCCGCCGGCCGGGAATATCGGAATTTTTTCGCAAAGCGGCGCGCTCGGCATCATGATTCTTGACCATCTCCATCAGCGCAACCTCGGCATTTCAAGTTTCGTTGCGGCTGGAAATCGCGCCGATGTTTCCAATAATGACTTGATTGCCTACTGGGCGGACGATGCCAACACCGGGGTAATCGTGCTTTATCTCGAGAGTGTCGGGAATCCGCGAAATTTCGCCAGAGCGGCGCGCGATACGGCGTTGATCAAGCCCATTGTAGCGGTAAAGTCTGGACGTTCGGCAGCGGGGAGCCGGGTTGCAATGAGCCATTCGGCAGCCCTCGCCAACCGTGATGTCGCAGTCGATGCGCTATTCGCCCAGGCCGGCGTGATACGCACCGATACTATGGAGTCATTATTTGATGTCGTCGCGATACTTGCGACCCAGCCATTGCCGGCCGGTCCTCGGGTTGGCGTAGTCACGAACGCCGGGGGGCCGGCGGTGCTTTTTGCCGATGCCTGTGAGGCACAGGGCCTGGGCCTGTCTGAATTGCAAACCGCCACGGTTGAGCTTCTGAACTCCCGGTTGATTAAGCCGGCGATTGTCAACCCGGTAGATTTGAGCCCCGCCGCCACGCCCAACGATCTTGAGGATGCGATCGTTGCGGTGGGAAATGATCCCAATGTTGATTCGGTGGTTGCGATCTATGCTCCGCCGATCATAGCTGAGTCTGCTGCCGCGGCTGCCGCCATCGCGCGGGCTGCGGCTCAAATCCCAACCAATAAACCCATCGCGGCGGTCTTCCAGTTCAGCGGTAAATTGCCGGATGCGCTGAGAACCACCCCTCGTGCAATTCCCACTTACGCTTTCCCCGAAAACCCCGCCATCGCGCTCGGCGCAGCCTGGCGGTATGTACAATGGCGTAATCGTCCCCGCGGCAATGCCTATCGGCCTAGCCGCTTCGCGCGCGATACCATCCGGGCAGTGGTTGAACGCGCAATGTCAGAAGGCGGCAAAGGCTGGGCTTTGTCGCGCAAAGAGATTGCCATTATTCTTCGCGCCGTGGGCATCGCCGTCGCGCAGGCGGAGGATACAACCGGCACGTCTGACCTGCCCGCCGAACCCGACCCCGCGACCGGCATTGTCATGGTAGCCGCGGTCACCCTCGATCCAACCTTCGGCCCCTTGATAGCGTGTGGGTTTGGCGGCCCTATTGCAAAGCTGGAGGGAGCGGAGCGCGGCCGGATATTGAGAACTCAGCGGCCCGCCTTCGAGGACGATATCGCCTTCAGACTCCATCCCGTGACTGACATTGATGCCGCCGAGATGATCGCATCGTTGAGAGCCAGCAAATTGCTTGAGGCCGTTGACGCCGGGCCGCCCCTTGACCGTCAGGCTTTGATCGGCTTGCTGGTGCGTATCTCGGCCTTGGCCGAGATAATTCCGGAGATGGTCGAACTGGAACTCTATCCGATAAGTCTCCAGCCTCCCGGCGGCGGCGCAATCGTCCTCGATGCACAGATGCGGCTAGAACCGCTGCGCTAAGCTGACCGATTTGCTGTGATTACGGCAAATCGAAGGGCGCAACTGAGCCATTCAGCAGACCCCGGCCGGCCCGCGAGCTCCGGGCTTTGATCGCGTCGATCAACTCTTCCGTACTGGATACCGGGTTCAAGAAGAGCGTGGTAACAACTCCGATTGAGTTGGCGGAGTGGGAATCCGAACCCGCTACTTCGGCCTTGTTGAGAGCGCGCGCGACCTTCAGGGCGAACAGATTTTCCTCCTCCGAGCAGGCTCCGTTCAGCACCTCGATAGCATCGCAGGACTGGATTATTTCGAGCTTTGCCGCCCGCTCCGGATGGTCAATATCGATTGGCTCATGATCGGGGTTGATAAACGAGAAACGCGGGTCGAGTTTGTAGCGAAACGGGTGATTGGCAATCATGACTCCACCTGCACGATCAACCACCCTGCGCAGCTCTGCGAGCTTGTAAATGCCGCCGACGTACTCACCAAGCCCGAACACGCCAACGTGCCCCATCTCGGTGGTGACTTCCATGCCACGCAGGTAAGTTACGCTCTTTCCCGCGGCAAGCTGCGAGAGTTCCTTCAGATCCCAGATGTTATCGTGCTCGGTTATGCAGACAGCACCTATCCCAATCGCTTCCGCGCGGTCGATCAGATCCTGCAGCGACAAATTCGAGTCGGCGCTGCCCCGACTTGTATGTAGATGAAGATCAGCGGTGAAGTAGGGCCGCATATGGTGCCCGCTCCTGTCAGATCGGCTACCGCGCTTCAGCCCGGTAGCGCTGAGCTCAGGGTAACTTTTTTAATGTGGTCGCCGACTTTGATCTGGTCAACCACGTTCATACCCTCAACCACACCCCCAAACACAGTGTACTGGCCGTCGAGAAAAGGCGCCGGCTCCAGGCAAATGTAAAACTGGCTGCCGCTTGATTTGCGCTCCGGATTGACCTGGTCGCCCCGCCGTGCCATCGCGAGTGTTCCTCGAAGATGTTTTTCGGTCGGGCTTATCTCGGCGGGCAGGTCGTATCCGGGGCCGCCGGTCCCATTGCCTGCAGGGTCGCCGCCTTGGACAACGAAGCCGGGTTCAACGCGATGGAAGGTCAGCTTGTTGTAAAATCCGTTCTTCGACAGCTTTTCGAAATTGGCAACGGTCTTGGGCGCTTCCGCCGCATAGAGTTCAACGACGATCTCGCCGCGGTCCGTATCGAGAATTGCATAGTGTCCGGTATTTCGCACAGGAACTCCGTCAAGTTTGGAATTGTTAGCCGCACCCCATGAGAATGCGGAACTCAAAGCCAGCATCAGCAACAGGCCAATCGCGAGCAACCTCGGCGCTGCGTGGTTCAAAGACCTCCTCGCCTCCGCCAACGATGGATTCTCGTACACCTTATTTCACCTATTCGAGCAGGCGCCAGTGCGCAAGCCTTATGTCTTGTCGAATGATCGGAGCCTTCCGCTAGTCGCGATTCGCCTCAACGACTGAGAAAGACCACGAATACCTCGTGGGAGCGGCCACCGAAACTAAATAGCGACCCGGTGACAACGGCCGGCGCGGCACAATTACAATAGCTCCGAAATCTCGCAGAATGGCCCGGCCAGTGGTCTGAGCCACCGGGTCTGGATTGACGTAAGAATTGGCGTCAAACGCGCACGCCTCTATTCGTGCACCGTTGGCCGCCGCCTTGATCGAATAATCCGAAAAACCCGGTACATTTAGATGGCCAAATTCGAGAGTGACGGGCAGGCCGGCGGGCGGGACGTACCCAGTGCAGCTTGTTAACGGATCCGGCCATTCCCCGCTGAACTCGTTCATGTCCACCACCGAACCGTCAGGCGGAAAGGCCAAGGGTGTGGGCCATGATGAAGGTATTGTTGGAGGGCGAGCTACATCACTGCCAGCGTTTAGCGCCGCGAAACAGACCGCACCCTGGCATTCGCTGCCGTAGCCGACCCCGTGGAGGTAGGGACTAATGATCGGCATCCGATGGAATGGCCCCCGCATCCAGTCGGCGATAGCCCACGAGCCCGGCTTGGATCCGCCGTGCGGGTCCCAGAACCAATCGATGTCACTGGCTTGAGCCGCCGCTGCTCCTTCGGCGGTAAATCCTGGCTTGGCAGGGTTCTCACTGTGCGCCTCGATGCCAAGCCGCAGATCGGGCAATTGAGGAGCATAATTGACGGCCAGGTAATGGGAATGGAGAGAGTCGCCGCGGCTCAACTCGGTATCGGCGACGACCGGTGCCAGTCCGACCATCGCTCGATAACGGTTGAGCGGCGCGAGCCAAGCCTCCACTTGGGACGAATCGACTGCAGCCTGCGAGTGTTCCTCCCCGGACTCGGCATTTCCCGTCCGCATTGTTTGCCGGGAGCTGTCCGCGGCGACTCCGGGCGCGACGGCGGATTCCTCCGCTACACGTTGCAGTCGTGCGAAATTAACCATGAAGTCCACAATACTGAAACCAGCCAGAGCCAACAGACCGGCTACAATCACCATCCCGAACCAATTTGTATGCATCGAGCCGCCTGAGCCTCGTAACGGTCGTGGCAGCCCATTTTTAAGGTTCATCGCGCTTTTAGCCTGTATATTTGTGCCAACCGGATCAACATATTTGCCGGCGCCTGGGCGAGAGCTTGGCGGGTCTAACCCACGATGGCGACGTGGCTGCAAAAGCCTCACCGGCGCTATCCGGCGAAGTGAGGCTACCTAGGCGGCGTTCGAATCCTTTCTGGCGACATACGTAATATCACTTGCTGAACTACGCGGGGCATCGTCGTCTTGATACATAAGTGTGCTCGCGCAGCAACCGATACTCCCGAGAGCTTGCCCAAAACGGGATTGATGAAGATTTGGCCCAAAACCCGACGCTCACGAATCCTGTCGGCGCTTGCTGTCATGTTTTTGGCATATACTGCGGGCGCGTACTGCGGGGTACCAGCGTTGGTTCGCCACATTGCGCAAAACCAGGCTGCTGCTGCACTGCATCGGCCGATCACCCTCGGCGAGATCACTTTCAATCCTTATACGTTGCGGCTGTCTCTTGCGGATGTGACTGTCGCGGGCCGCGAGAACTCCCAGCCCGTCTTACAGGTGAGCCGCGTGAGGCTGCGGCTGTCGTGGACCTCGTTTCCTAAAATGGCGCTGGTCCTTAGGCAGCTTGTTATCGAGAAGCCATTTATTCGTATCGAGCGCGTCGCGCCATCGACCTTCAACATCTCCGACCTGTTCGAGGGCGGGACAAACAAGGCCTCTCTGTCATTTGCAATATCCAATATAGAAGTGATTGACGGCGTGATGGTCTTCAATGACCGGGTGCAAGGAAAAGAGCATCGGCTCGATAATATCCGGGCCGCAATTCCGTTCCTCGCCAACCTGGCCGCCGACACCGACCAATATGTGCAGCCGATGCTGCAGATGAGACTTGACGGCACCCCGATCAGCCTGAATGGAAAGACCAAACTGTTTGGCGGCAGCCTCGAATCGGTGGTCGAGGTCAATTTCCAAGGCGTGGATTTGACTCCTTTCGCCGGCTATGTAAGCGGCAAGCTGCCGTTCCAGCTGAAACAGGCGCAGTTATCAGCCGCGGTCCAGCTTCATTTTATCGAGCGCGCGGGAGCGCCACAGCTGCAGAGCGCCGGTCTGATCAGGCTCGACAACGTGGCGCTCGACGATCTGCGCGGTTCGCCGCTCGCCGAATTCAAACAGTTACAAGCGGTGATTACGCGATCCGACCCGTTTACGCCCAGCTTGGAATTGTCCTCTATCACCATCGATTCCTTGTCGTCTCACGTAGTCATCAATCACAACGGCACGACCAATCTCGCTTCTCTCCTCGGGGCTCCAAAGACACGGCCCTCTCCTCATCCGGCTAATGTCAACGCGCCAGCCAGAAACGCCAATCCCGCAGCACCCGAGGGTCCGCAGCTCTTGAACCCGCTGGCGACGGCTTCTCCGACATCCTCCGGCATAGCAGTCAGCGCGAGTACGAAAACCTACGCAACGCCGAGCTCCAGTCTTCGGCTATCGATAGGCTCCCTCGACCTCACCAACGGCGAGCTTGACGTTACGGATGCAGGTCGAGGGAAGTCAGCCATTACCGAGCTGCAAGGAGTCCATTTCGGGCTAAAAAATTTGGCTACGGGTGGCGGAACCCCGGCCCGGTACAATTTAACTGCAAAATTGAAAAGCGGCGGGCACATCGCGGCTGATGGCAGCTTCGACCTGGCGTCCGTCCAGGCAACCGGCAATGTTGTGCTTAGCAACGTTGAATTGCATGCGCTGCAGGATTTGCTCGCGCGAGTACTGCCGGCCTCGGTCGAATCGGGAGAACTCTCTGCGCGGGCTTCACTTCGCGCGACTGTTGGAAGTCAGTTCAACATACACCTGGAGCCCGCGGACATTGCACTTGACGGCGTGGAATTACGGCTTCGCGAAGGACCGCAAAGAATATTGGGATGGAAGCACCTCAGGGCAAGTCTGGACCGGCTTGATCTGATCCACCAGGATGCCGTCGTACGCGAATTGCGCAGCGACCGGTTACACGTGACTGCTGTCCGGGATTCCCGCGGTAACCTGAATCTGACCTCGCTCTTCAGCGCCCAGCCGGGTAATCAACAAGCTCAAAATGGGTATTCCCAAGGTGCGCCGCCTCGTTGGCAGTACCGGGTTGACTCGCTCGTCCTCGAAAACGGGGAAGCTAATATAGAGGACGATACCCAACCGCAGCCACTCTCAGTCCGGATTTCGCCGCTCAACGTTCAGCTGACCGGGCTCACGAACGATTTCGCCCAGCCATTCACTTTCGCAGTAGAGGGTGGTATGCCCCGGCGCGGCACATTCAAGCTCGCTGGACAAACCACACTTAATCCCTTCCAGAGCAGATTTCATATCAACGCCGATCGCATCGACCTGCCGTCGCTGCAGCCGGCACCCATGACAGCCTGGCTGAACGCAAAACTCGATAACGCGCTGCTCGCCCTCAACGGTGACGGACAAGCGAAATTGCAGCAGGGGAAGGTCGAAGCTTCTTACGACGGCGGCATGGCGCTGAATCATGTACGAATGTCGGACAAGCTGACGGGCACCAGTTTTCTGAGATGGTATGCTCTGAATTTCGATCGTCTCGCGGTGCGTTATGGGGCACTCAAACCCAGCATTCAGATCGGCTCGGTGACCCTCTCCGACTTTTACGCCAAGTTGATCCTGAATGCTGACGGCCGGCTCAATTTGACCGATATTGTTAGCAGTCCCTCGCAGCCAACTGTACCAATCAGTCGGCCGGCGATCCGACCGCCGGTTGAAAATGCACCAGGAACACCAGCGTTCGACATTGGAGTAGGAAGCTTCACGCTTGAAGATGGCGAGGTCAATTACGTCGACAATTTTATAAAACCGAATTACTCGGCAGTCTTAACTCAGGTCGGGGGCAGAGTCGGGAGCTTTGGCACCAATAGCACACAGGCCGCCGATCTTTCGCTCACCGCCAAGGTCAATGGGACTTCGCCGATCAGCATCAGCGGTTCGATTAATCCGCTGGCACCGACAGCTTCACTAGACCTCGAGGCCAAAGCAAAGCAAATCCAGTTACCTCCGCTGGCTCCCTATTCCGCCAAATACATGGGTTATCCCATAGTCGGCGGCACGCTCGGCGGCGACGTGCATTATAAACTGGCCAACCGGCGGCTCACCGCCACTAACCATCTGATCCTTGATCAGCTCAGCTTCGGCGACCGCGTGGAAAACTCAACTGCTCGCAACCTACCCGTACGTCTGGCGGTGGCAGTGCTGAAAGACCCACAGGGGCGAATCGATCTGAGACTCCCGGTGTCCGGCTCGTTGGCGGACCCCGAATTCGACGTCGGCAGGGTACTATGGCAGGGCTTGCTGAACGTGATAACGAAGGCAGCAGCCTCTCCGTTTGCGGCGCTCGCGTCGGCGGTCGGCGGCGAGCATGAGAATCTGTCGTACGTGGAGTTCGCTGCGGGCTACTCTACCCTGAGCGACGAGGGACGCGATAAGCTCGCCAAAATCGCTACACTGCTAAAGGACCGGCCGTCACTCAAGCTGCAAATTACCGGGTACGCCGATCCGAAGATAGACCGCACCGGCCTGCGCGAGGCGATGCTGGACGATCAAATCAGGCGCCGCAAAGCGGAAGACGAGCACCTAACCGGCCCCCTCGAACAAGTGCACGTTACTCCCGACCAATACCATAAGTACCTCTGGCGCGTTTACAAGGCTGCCGATTTTGCGAAGCCTCGCGATATTGTCGGGATGGTCAAACGAGTCCCGTCCGATGAGATGAAGAAGTCGCTTCTCGCCCACATTAATGTCACAGACCAGGATTTGCCTCATCTCGCCGAGGCGCGCGCCTCGGCAGTCTACCAGGCGCTCGCAACCAAAATTGATTCATCGCGGCTGCAGGTGGCCCCTCCGAAAATCAATGCGGAAGGAATTTCAGAGGGCCCCACCACCCGGGCTGGTTTTTCGCTAAGCTAGGCTAGAGCTTTTCGCCGGTACTGGTTTCTTTTAATCGCTGCGCGTTGATTCCTCCCCGCGGGAAGACTCAGGGCAGGCTCTGCCTCGCTGCCGCTCGGCTCACTCGGAATGACAGAGCGGAAGACGGTTTCAAACAAAGCAGGCGCAGCCTTGCTGTCATCCCGAGCGCCGCAGCGAAAGCAAGGCGCAGAGGGATCTCGGACAGCCGCCGAGCCTTGGCGAGGGGGCCGGTACCGGTTTCTTTTCTCGTCCGCGAAGCGATCCACATTGTTAATTTGCGGAAGCCATGCTGGCAGAGTGCGGCACTTGCCGCACGGCGTTAGCGACAGAGTTGCACCCGGTCAAATGGCTTTGTTCTGTAAATTTCTGACGTGAGCCGCCGATGTTACTCTGGTTGCCATCTCAGTCATTTCCATCTGCGTTTTCGACCGGGCAAACCCGTACCGCAGGGGTGATTACCGGCCTCCAGCCCACGCCAGTGTTGGTGGTAACAAGGACGCTCTGCCGCAGTTTACATGCGTCGCTTCATCGCGGGTGACCCTACATCCGCAGGCAGGCCTGGGCGGCGAGATGAAACAGTCGCTCGCGCATGGCGTGACGATTCCATCCCCGCGAGTCCCATCGGCGGCCGGCGAGACTGTCGCCGCCGTAGAGAATCTGGGCGCACTCGACCCGTCGAAATCGCGCCACCGCAAAGAACGCGGCCGCCTCCATGTCAACCACCACGCATCCTTCACGCTTGCGCCGGTTCATCCGCTGGCGTGTTTCCCGATAGACCGCGTCGGTAGTCCACGTTTTGCCGAGGACATAGTCATGATGGTTTTCGCTGAGCACGCTCTCTATCGCAGCTAGCGCGCGGCGGGTGGGCGCCACTTCGCGTCCGGGTTTGAGGTAGTGATGGGAGGCGCCCTCATCGCGAATAGCGCAACTCGGCACCACGATGTCGCCAACCTTGATTGCCCCGTCCAGCACTCCCGCGCCGCCACAGACGATAAACTTCCGGCACCCGAGCGCGATAACACGCTCAAAGCGGGCGACCGCCGCCGGCGCGCCAACGCCGGGATGGACAACTGCCAGGCGGTGGCCGCCATAGTCAAGCTCGTAAACCGGGTAATCGCCCACCTCGCTCTGACCGGTATGGAGATGGCGCGCCCGTGCACCCTCGCGCACGAGTTCGGCGATTACCTCCTGGAAGAAACAGATCACGCAATGCTCAGCGATATCGATCGGCTCGATAACTCTGGAGGGCTCGATAATCGCCACGCGCGCTGTATCGAATTCCAGGAGGGGCGAAGTGGTTATGGTGCCTGGTAGCGCCTGCTCAACCTTGGTGCGCT
>JAMXLL010000243.1 GCA_024281015.1 Candidatus Binataceae bacterium | reverse complement strand
GGCCCGTAGATCAACACAGCGGAGGATCCCCCCAAGTCCAACTGCCAGTGCTAAAAGGGCGAGCGCCGCCGGCCCCTTGTTATGCCGCGCACGAGCTGGTGCTGGGTGAAAACCTGCGTTGATCGATCTTTCGGCGCTCAAACGGGAGCTGGCATTCATCGACCCAGGAGAGGACGGACCGCGTGTGGCCCTGCGGCGCTCGACTGCCCCCGCGTCATAATCCCTTCTTCAATTCCGGCGCGGCGCGAAAACCCACGGTGCGCGCTGCTGGAATCTTCATTTTTCGGTTGGTGCGCGGATTAAACCCGTTACGCGCCTGGCGCTTTCTGATGGAAAAAGTGCCGAATCCCGGCATGCAGAACCGCTCATCCTCGTGAATCGCCTGGGCGATTTGTTCGAAGGTCAATTCGATAGTCTCGCCCACCAGTTTCTTCGGCTGCCGCACCGTCGCCGCCACCTTTTCGATTAGCTCGGACTTGGTCATCGCGTACTCGCGCCGCCCGGTGCCTGCCGAGCGGTCCCCCCGAAAAACCCTGGTGAGGTGCGTTGGCCCATGCAATACAACGTAGGGGCTGGCGTGGTCATTCACGCGTTTTTCCGGCTCGTCTGCTTTCGAGTTCGCGCCACATCAGTCCCCAGCGCACTCCCTGATCACTAACGACAAGTTCGCCGCTTTCGAAATGGTTCATGACACGCTCGAGTATAATTGCTCCGGCAAAGAGTACATCGGCGCGGGCCGGTTCCATACCGGGCAACTGCTTGCGCCGCTCCAGGGGAATTGAGCCGAGCAGTTCGATTAGACGCAGAACTTCCGTCGCCATTAGCCGGAAGCCATGTACTCTCTCGGGAGAATATTGCTCAATGCCTAAGGAAATGGCGCATAGTGTCGTGACGGTCCCCGCGATTCCCACGACCTTGTCGGGACGATAGCTCCAGCCCAGGTCGCGCACCGATGTGTCGACGAGTGCTTGCAACGTTTCGCGTTCGCTCGGAGATGGCGGATCGTGATGGATGATTCGCTCGGTCAGCCGCACAGAGCCGAGCTGAAGGCTGACGACTTCCTGTGCCTGGCCGGATGCGGCCCTAATAAGCTCGGTCGAACCGCCGCCAATATCGACAATTAGCAATCTCTCGGCAGGGTTTATGCCGAGTCCCTTTTGAGTCGAAAGATATGAGAGCTGCGCTTCGGTTTGGCCACTTATGATCTCCAGAGACAACCCGGTACGTTGCTGCACATTGGCGAGGAAATCCGGGCCATCCGAAGCATCGCGCAACCCGGCGGTGGCGACGCCAGCGATGTGTTCGGCGCCGAGGGACCGCGCCCTGTCCATAAACTCAGCAATGGTATCGAGCGTCCGAGCGGCCGATTGCGGATCAAGATGCCCGGTCGCATCGACGCCACGGCCGAGCCGTGTGATTCGCGCCATGTCGGCCAGCACACGAACTTGCTCGTCAGCGCCGCACTCAACGACCAGCATCAGAACCGTATTGGATCCGACATCAAGCGCCGCGATTTTCATATCTATCTACGCAACAGAGCGCACGGAAATGGCAGAGCAATGATCAGGAAGTCTCTAGTTCGGTCGGCCATTGTTGGGCCGAACCCGCTAATAGGGACGCGGCCGCCTCGATAGAATTGTGCCGAATCCAATCATCGACGCACCGGAGTGCGCGCTCGCCAATGGCGATCCTCTTTTGACGGCCCCGCAAGTTCTGCGCCCCAGGCATCAGACCGTAATTGGCGTTGACCGGCTGAAACTCGCGCCGGCGGGAATCTGTGATGTAGGCGAGCAACGAACCAAGCGAGGTTTCGCGCGGCGGTACCAGTGGATCGCCTCCGCTCATCAACCGCGCGGCGTTGATGCCAGCGAGCAATCCAGAGGCTGCTGATTCGACATACCCCTCCACACCGATCATCTGACCTGCGAGGAACAGGTCGTTGCGTGCCTTTAGCTGCAGCGTGGGCCTCAATAGCCTTGGAGAATCAACAAACGTGTTGCGATGGAGCGAACCCAGCCGGACGAATTGCGCTTGTTCGAGCCCTGGTATCATGTGAAAAACGCGGCGTTGCTCGGGATAAGTCATTTTGGTCTGGAAGCCGACCATGTTAAACAAATGACCCAGATGGTCGTCCTGCCGCAACTGTACTACTGCAAACGGCCGCTGCCCGTTGCGCGGATCCACTAACCCCACCGGTCGCATTGGTCCGAACGCTAGCGTTTGAGGGCCACGCCTTGCCATCTCTTCAATAGGCATACAGCCTTCGAAGTACACCGGTCGCTCGAAAGGATGCAACTCGACCTTCTCAGCCGCGATTATCGCGGCGACGAATGCGTCATATTGCGCTTAGTCCATCGGACAATTGATGTAGTCATCACCACCCTTGCCATAGCGCGATGCTTTGAAAGCAACGGCCGTGTCGATGGATTCGGCGGTGATAATCGGCGCGATGGCATCGTAAAAGTACAGATTGCGCGGTCCGATAAGCTGACTGAGCGCATCACTCAACGCATGACTGGTAAGCGGGCCGGTGGCGATAATCGCGGCGCTTGTGGGAATTTCGGCCACCTCTGCTCGCACCACCTCGATAAGCGGAGTCGACTGAATGGTCCGGGTGATGATGCCGGCGAAATGATTGCGATCCACCGCCAGAGCCGCACCAGCCGGAACGCGCGCCCGATCGGCGGCAAACATTATAAGGGAGCCCAAGCGATGCATCTCTTCTTTGAGGACTCCTACCGCAGTTTCCAGCGAGGCGTTCCGCAAAGAGTTCGAGCACACCAACTCGCCAAATAGCCCGGTTTGATGAGCTTGGGTCATCTGCACGGGCCGCATCTCGAATAGTCGTACGCGGATACCCCGCCGCGCCAGCTGCCATGCAGCTTCGCTGCCGGCGAGACCGGCACCGATCACTTGTACGGAATTTTGCGCCAAGCCAAGCGCCCGAAAAGCCTCACCATAGGCGCGCCAAGTGAGAAGCTTTTCGGGTAATACCTCCTAGTAAGCGGGATGGATAGAGCCTATCCATACTTTCATCCTTTTGGCAGTTGCAACATGCGCTCGCCGATCATGTTCTTTTGTACGGCAGAGGTTCCACCGGCGATAGTCAGGGCTTCGACCTGAAGCGTCCGGCGCATCCAATCACCGTCGGGAGCAAATGCGGAATGCCGCTCGAGAGTCGCGAAATTACCTAATAAACGCGAAGCGAATTTGGTCATTCGCTGGGAAAGTTCAGTTGAAACCAGCTTGCCGATAGAAGATTCGGCTCCGGGCTGCTGTCCCTTCAGACGTTTGGTCAATGCGCGCAGTCCATTATATTTTTTGGCGGTGACTTCGATAGCAAATTGGGCAAGCTGCTGGCGGATATCATCGTCTAGAGCAGCACTGGCGCCGTCCATCTCAACTTCCTTGGCGAGCTCGATCAATTGGCTGAGAATTACTTCGCTCCCGCCGATTGTTTCGCTGATGCCGAAGCGTTCATGCATCAGGGTCGAGACCAACACCTGCCAACCCTGGTTCAAGGGTCCTAACAGGTTTTCCTTCGGGACGCGCACGTCATCGAAGAAAATTTCGTTGAATTCAGCGTCGCCGCTCATTTGACGGAGTGGCTTTACGCTCACGCCGGGACTGTGCATGTCCACGAGCAAAGCGCTGAGCCCGCGATGTTTGGGCACATCAGGGTCAGTCCGGACGAAGAGCTGACAAAAATCGGAGCGATGTGCCACGGTGGTCCAGACTTTCTGCCCCTCGACGACAAAATAGTCACCCTGCAATTCAGCTCGGGTCTGAATCGCGGCTAAGTCCGAACCCGCCCCCGGTTCCGACATGCCTTCACACCAGATCTCATCGGCGGCCAGGATCGGCATTAGGTATCGCGCCTTCTGGGCCTCGGTGCCCCATTGCATCAGCGCCGGACCAGTCATGATGATGCCGAGGACATTAATGCCGATCGGCAGATTGAGCCGGGCCAGTTCCTGCTGAAAGATGAGCTGCTCGACGAAGCTCGCGCCACGTCCGCCGTATTCGCGCGGCCAACTCAGTCCAATCCAACCACCGTCATAGAGACGTTTGTGCCACCTCTTGTTGCGCTCCCAGAGCAAGTCTTCGCTGATGCGCTCTCGTTCCTCAGCGGTCAACGGCGGCGGCTGATTCTCCTCCAGCCAGCTCCGTACCGCCATCCGATACTGTTCCTGCTCCGGCGTATAGTTGAAATCCATTGACGAGGTCGCTCCGCTTTAATCTGATACCCGAGCGGGGAGAGATGCTACCTAATCGAGCGCTGATTGGATAGCAGTACCAGCCAGCTTCGGCTGAGCGCTGTCACCACGGGAGCAGTTGCCCGAGCGAATGGCTTAAACCGACGGTATCCTGCTCTTGGTAGACGTGTCGAGGCGGTGTCTCAAATGTCGCGTAGGGCTTGAGCCGCAGAATAATGCGTTGTTCGCGGCACGCGGTTTCCGCAGCGTGGGCCCGCACCGATTCAGGCATCGGCTTGC
Organism: Candidatus Binataceae bacterium; assembly: GCA_024281015.1. Classification (GTDB taxonomy): domain Bacteria; phylum Desulfobacterota; class Binatia; order Binatales; family Binataceae; genus JAMXLL01. Next base: position 21,426 of record JAMXLL010000243.1, on the reverse strand, counting down.
CAGCCATTAGCTCATAGAGGCCCATCATCGAATCAACTACCCGCTCCGCATCGGATTCCATCGTCGCAGCGATAGTGGCCTCGCAGTAGAGCTGGACGTAAGTGGGAGGCCATTTTTCGTCGAGCACCATTATCGAAACGTTGGGGTCCCGCCGGACGGCTTTGGCTTTACCACGCTCCGCCATCGTCGAAATCAGCAGATTATCCGGGCCCTCCATAATATAGTAAACAATCGACATGGATGGACCGTCGTGCCGGCGCTTATAACCAAACACGCAGGTGCGATGCGCGCGCACGAATGCTTTACGTTCCTCCCGATTCATCGCGAACTCCTGAAGCCGTGAATAGCCAAGAACAAACTCAGCTGCCCAATGGATTATCGACAAGCATAAATGATCCAGAGCGCAAGGCCGTACGAGGCGAGTAATACGCCCCCTCTCAGCGTGGATGCCAGAGCGATATGTCGTCGAAGGGATACGGCCGCGACTCCCAAGATCATCAGGAGCACTGCCAGAAAACCCGACAGTGCGAGGACCGGGTCTAGCAATGAGAAAATGGGCCGAGGTGAGGCTAAATCCATTACGTAAAAAACCACCATGTTGAAGGCGCACGACCCGTATAGGCTGGAAACACCCAGGTCAAACGCTCCGAGCCGGCACGCCGTTATCGAGGTGACTAAATCCGGCAAGGCGGTGGAGAATCCCAGTAACCATGTGCCCACAAAGGATTCGCCCCAACCGCTCACTCCTGCAAACTGACGCGCGCATTCTGCGAACGTTGGCGCAACCAGGAAGATGGCCGCAGTGCCGCCGGCGAATATGACTATCGCCCAAGACAGACCGGTGCGGTTCCTTGCTGACTCCGACGCCGAACCCACAATTGCGCTTGCGCTGCCCAAATCCGACTGTTGCCGCTTATAGAGGAGCCGTGTACCTGCGATCCAAATCGCAACCAGGCTCAACGATTCAGGACGCAAACCCCGAAAGCCGATATCCGAATGGAACAAGGTGAAAGTCGCGCCCATTACTGTCAGCAGAATCGCCAGACCAGCGTTGTAGAGATGGGGCGAATTGTGCGACGTAGCGTGCTGCTCGGTGCGCCTCCCGCCCGATGCTTCCGACACAAATGCAAGGGCGAGAACAGCCAGAATCGCCATGTTACTCAGACTTGATCCAAATAAGTCGCCGCCGGCGAGATTTGCCGCGTGTATCCTGACCGCCGCGGTATCGGTGACGAATTCCGGGACCGAGGTCGCCCCGGCAAGCAGCACCCATCCCGTCCACAGCTCGCCCAGCCCCGTTGCATTTGCAATGCGGTCCGCCGACCAGCCGAGGAGAATACCCGCGGTCACTACCGCAGCGCCCGTCAACACCATCAATGTGAACGCGTGTACCATCGTTTCGGCATGTGAGCCCGCGCTAGAGCTAAACTATTAGCGTCTCTCGATTATCGACGAGCCTCGCCACCGCAGACAATCCGTCCGGGCAGTCGCAACAAAATCCCCAACTGGCCACGAGCGTCAGCGAGCAAAGCCCTGCCCCCAGCGTTCAAGCCCTGCGGTCGTCAGATTCCGCCTTGCGGCACTGCCGGGCGTTGGCCGAGCCAAGTGCCTGGGTGTTGCAAGCTGCAACACTCGATTCAGTCTTGGGGCCATAGCCGCGAATAACCGCAATCAACGTTCCGGCAACCATCACGCGGCAAATAGATTGCATTGGATTTCGCGCGCGTTCAGCCTCGCCCGGAGGGGGCAATGTGGCAAAGGCGATGTTGGGAGATGAAGCTGACAGATCCTGATAATCTCGTTGGCGTGGCCCACGCGATGTTCTGTGTGGCCCTGCTGGTTGCACTCCTGTGGATGTTCGAATAACGGCGAGTGCGGCGAAAAAGTATCACCAGGATCGTTGCACAATCTGGGATTCTACAGCCTCAGCCACGGTGCGGACGAAATTTTGGCACTGAGATGGTTTCGCTCCAATCCTCGAAGGTGACTTCGACCGGCATCCCGATCATCACGTCTTCAGGGGCGCATTCGATAATATTGGTCATCATCTGTGGCCCCTCTTCGAGGGTGACCAGCGCGACGACATAGGGGAGGTCATTGGCGAAGGCCGGCGAAACGGGACGGCGCACTATCGTGAAAGACAGCACCTTGGCGCGGCCGCTGGCGTTGACCCACTCGATCCGCTCACTGAAGCATTTCGAGCAATAAATGCGCGGAAAGAACTGATACTGGCGGCAGCCGGAGCAGCGCTGGATGCGCAATTGATGCTGACGGCATCCTTCCCAATACGGCAGCGTCTCCGAAGTCGGGGTGGGAATTGGCTTGTCTTCTCCGATGCGCATTACCGCAGACTCCGTGGATTGCGATGCTTTGTTCCGCCTTCGATTCGCATGACAACGCCCGGGATGGGCCCATCGTGCTATGCATTAAACCCGCTCGCGCCCAAAAATTGCGGTGCAATGAGTCGACATGATACCGCCTTGGCCATGTACAAGAGCGATTTCGGCACCGTCGACCTGGCGGGGCCCGCACGAACCTCTCAGTTGGCGCACCGCCTCAGTGATCGAGAACATCGACCCCGGATGGCCAGGATGACAATGCGATAGCAGACCACCATGGGTATTGACTGGGAGTTCACCGCCGAGTTCAATGCGCCCGCCCTCGACGAAACGGCCGCCTTCGCCTTTGGCACAAAAGCCCAGGTCCTCCAATTCGATAATCACCACCGGCGTAAAGCAATCATAGAGTTCGGCAACATCGATATCGCTTGGACCGAGGCCGGACATTGTGTAAGCGCGCTCACCGGCTTCTTTCGCGGCCGAAGCGGTCAGGCTCAACGCCTGGGAGACGTGCTCGTGCGAATGACCTTCACCTACGCCAAGCAGATACACCGGCTTCTGCTTAAAATCACGCGCCCGCTCAGCCGAGGTCATTATAAAAGCTGCACCGCCATCGCTGACCAACGAGCAATCGAGCAAGTGTAACGGGTCAGCAATCATTCGCGAAGCTAGTACGTCCTCAATAGTAATCGGCTTGCGCATTTGTGCAGCCGGATTCAGCGAAGCATGCTTGCGGCACGCAACCGCTACGGCGGCTCGTTGCTCAGCCGTGGTGCCGTAAGCGTGTTGGTGCGCCTGGGCCAATAGTGCGTAAAACGCCGGAATAGGCGGGCCATAGGGCCGCTCGAATTGTGGATGGCCGGCCGTAGACATCAGCTCGACGGCCTTATTGCGCGACAAACCGGAAACCTGGCTGTCGGCCATCGTGAGAAGGACGGTGTGACACATGCCGCTAGCGATAGCAGAGGCGGCGTGGTGCATCATCGCGAGCGTGGTGCCACCGCCGGCAGGAGCTGTCATGCAGTAGCGCGGAAAAATCTGCATGTACTCCGCGATCATTTCCGCATGGTAAAGGTAAGGCTCTGCCCAGGAGACGCAGGTGATCAGCCCATCGATTTGGTCCTTGGTAATCCCCGCGTCTTCAAGAGCCAGTCGCGCCGCTCGCACGTATAGTTGGGTCGCGCTGTATTGGGGCACGACCCCAACCTCGGTATCAGCCGCCCCAACAATTGCGACCCTGTTTTTCATTTTTCACCGGCGCCCACAAGCTGCGTTTCCGTTACCGGCCCATTTGTCAGGCCGGAACGGAAGTATGGTGAGTGAAGGGCCAGGTAAAGCCAACCATTACGCGGCATCCTCACCGGCTGGTGTCATCTTGCTCAGGCCTTTACCGGGCTGGCTGTTCGAGCTCATCTCAATTGACTGCGAAGCCGAACAGGCGCGCCACGTTATCGTGGACCATCTTGCGCGTGTCTGCCTCGGGGATCGCGGCGAAATTGCGCGCCACTTGACGGCGCGAAAACGGCCAGACGCCCTCAGTATGAGGGTAGTCGGAACCCCACATGAGATTGTCGACCCCGATCATTTCCCGCGTCAGCACACCGGCGCGATCGTCCTCGAAGGTCGCACAGAATTGGCGGCGGAAATAAAAACTGGGCGTCTGGGGCAATTTGGGTTCCATCCAGCCGCGGTGGTCCTGCCACCAGTGGTCCATGAATTGGACAACGGAAGCAATCCAGCCGATGCCACCCTCGACCAGCGCCCAGCGCAGGTTGGGAAAGCGCTCCGGTGCACCGCCCCAGATTATCCGCATCAGCGTGTCATACATGCCGAACTTGACTACCCCGACATTGATTCCTCCGGCTCCAGGCCCATGGGCGATTCCGTACGGCTCACGCCCGCATAAGTGAATGCTGGCAATCAGGCCGAGGTCCTGCAGTGCCGCCCATAATTTATCCCAGTCCGGCAGATTGTATGGCCGGTCGTCGACCCACGCCGGGAGCATCACGGTGGCGAGCCCCAGTTTGGCTGCGCGTTCAGCCTCTTTGACCGCGGCGTCAATCGAGCCACGGTTCGGCAGCATCGCGGCGCCTTTCAAGCGCGCAGGATAGACCGCGCAATATTCGGCGAGCCAGTCGTTATAGGCGCGGCAACAGGCAGCGATGTAGTCGCCATCGGGGGCACGGACGATATGAAGGCCGACGCCGGGATAAATTACTTCACCCGAAACGCCATCGAGGTCCTGATCCTTGAGGCGTTCATTTGGATCCCATGAGCCTGGCCGGTTTTGTTCGTACCGGTAGCCCTTCGGAACCGGGATGTCCATTCCCTGTGCTTTCAAGTCAGCCATCGGTCCCTCGAACGCCAGCGGTCGTGGCCGCATTCCCTCGATCACGATGTAATCGCCGCTTTCGTCGAGAGCTTCGATACGTGGCGCCTTGTCACGCCATTTGGCATCGAGGCGATCCTGCCAAAGGCGACGCGGCTCCATAACGTGAGAGTCGGCGGAAATCAGGGGTTTGTTGTATAGTTCCTCGGCCACGAGATTTTCCTCCACGATTAGACCGCAAGATTATAGGTTGCCGCCATTCACGGAGCTAATGGCATTTGGTCAACTTGGTGACCAAAGCACCGACTTCACCGTGACCACTCCGCAAAATGTGGCGCTTCAAAAGAGCTATCCAAAAAGGATGAGAGGCTTGATTATCCCGTCGCGCTTTTCGTCCATCATCTCAAAAGCCTCAGCCATTTCATCGAAGCGGAAGCGATGAGTGGTCAGCAAAGTCGGGTCAACGCGGCCTCGTTCCACAAGCCGTAGCAGGCGCTCCATTCGTAGCCGTCCGCCTGGACACAAACCGGTGCGGATAGTTTTTTCCGCCATGCCAACGCCCCAGTCCAGCCTTGGAATATGGACGAATTCGCCGCCTCCATGATAACCGGCATTAGAAATCGTGCCCCCCGGCTTTGTCACTTTGACCGCATTCTGAAACGTAATGTCGCCGCCGAGTGCTTCGATGGCTGAGTCGACACCGACGCCTTCGGCAAGTTGCACTACCTCGGCCACTGGATCCTGCCGGCTGAAATCAATCGTCACATCAGCGCCGTATTTTCTGGCTAATTCGAGACGGCGCGGTACATTGTCGATGCCAATAATGAGTCCGGCGCCGCACAACTTTGCGCCCGCTGTTGCCATCAAGCCGACCGGGCCAAGGGCGAAGATCGCAACCGTCCCACCCATGGGAATCGCGGCATTCTCGGCAGCCATCAACCCGGTCGAGAGCATATCCGCGCAATATACTGCGGCTTCGTCGGCGACCGTTGCCGGAATATGAGCAAGATTGGCGTCGGCGTCGTTGACATGGAAATATTCGGCGAACACACCGTCCTTAATATTGGCGAATTTCCATCCGCCGAGTGCCTGGCCAGATTGCGATGAATGACCCGCTTGCGAGGCCGGGTCGCCCCAATCAGGGGTAATGGCTCCGACCACCACTCGATCCCCGGGCCTGAAGCCGCGGACTTCGGCGCCCACCTCATGCACCACGCCGACGGCCTCGTGGCCCAAAGTAAGATTCTCACGAGGCCCGATTGCTCCATGGACGGTATGGGAATCGGATGTGCAGATAAGCGCATTGGTGGTCTTGACGATGGCGTCGAAAGGACCGGGTTTGGGCACCGGCTTTTCGGCGAAGCCAACCCGTCCGATCGATTTCATGACAAAGGTCTTCATCGGTGCCTCCGCTTGGTGTTGAAGACCGGAGATGTGAATGTGGGCCGAACTCTCACTGTGGCGGAGCGACCGGCTCCGGCGCGACCTCTCCGCCTGGTGCTTCAGGTTCGGGAATTGATTCGCTGCCTGATGGTTCCGGCGTTGTCGCCGATGCGCCGCCGGAATTACCGGAGACGGCGAGTGCGACCTGCTCGGCACCCGACGACTTGGCTATGTCAACGATGTGCACCATATCGCCGAGAATGACTGAAGGATCACCATCGAAGACCACCGTCTTCTCCGACGAACGGGCGAGCGCGTCGCGTACCGCCGAGCGCAATCCCTGTTCTGTCACATGCTTGCCATTTACGAAAATCTGATGGTCGGACGTATAGCTGATAGTTACGCTGCGCGATTCCTGGGGGTGAGTCGGCGCCTGAAGCTTGGGCAGATCGACATGGGCCGCCGATTCAATCGTTACAGCCGTCGCCACCATAAAGATGATAAGCAAAACCAAAAAAATGTCGGTAAGCGGGGTGATATTAATGCTGGCAAAAATACCGCTGCCGTTATTCGTGGGAATCGCCATGCCGAAAGAACTCCGCCTGGCTCAGCCTGAAACGCCCTCTCCGGGCCCAGCGCGCCGGGCCGCTATCGCGATTTGCTGCGCCCCTGCTGCTTTGGCGAGATTCAATATACGCACCATATCGCCAAGCAGCACCGTGCGGTCTCCTTGAAATATGACCACCTTGGCGTCGACCCGCGAGAGCGCGTCGTGGAGCTCGCTCTCGATATCCCCCTCCGGGACGTCCTTGGAATTAACGAACAACTCATGATTGGCCGTGTAGGTAACCAGCACGCCTTTGTTCTCGGGGCTGGTGTTCGCCGCTACCGGGAGATTGACGTGGGTTGCAGATTCGACTGCTACCGAGGCGGTGACCATGAAGATGATCAGCAGCACCAGGAAAATGTCAGTCAGGGGCGTGATATTAATCTCCCAGAACATCCCGCCGTGGCCTGTGGGTGTGCTAATCGCCATTAGCTTTCCTGCCGGTCTCAGCAGCATCGATCAGGCGCGCGGCACAAATGTGAATGGTGGCGTTAATACGCTCGATTCGCTGCGAGAAGTAGTTGTAGAAGATCACCGCGATAATGGCGACGATGAGGCCGAGGGCAGTCGAGATGAGCGCCTCGGAAATGCCAGCCGCCACCACCGAAAAACCGCCCGTGCCCATGATTGCCATAGATTGAAACGCCACCAGGATACCGACGACCGTGCCGAACAGCCCAATGAACGGCGCTGACGCGCCGGAGGTTGCTAAAACCCAGATGAAACCCCGAAGCTGCAGCAGTTCCGCAAAGCGTCGCTCCTCGTCGATTTCCTCCAGGCGCTGGCGAGGCGCTGAACCGGCTTCGCTTACCAGCTCCTGGAACACCCGCTCGCTCGGTCCCCGGCGGCTGCCGACCAAGGCAAGGGCATCCGCAAATTTGCCCTGGCGCAGCGGGCCGATCATGCGCTCGGCCGACCGCATTGCACGCCGTCCAATTCCCCACAGCGCCCAGATCCGCTCAAGGATAATGGTGACGCAGATTACCGAAATCGCAACCAGCGGATAGGTTGCGTACCAACCCTTCATGAACATCGCGAGCAGAGTGAACTGATCCTGCATTCGGCCTTCGACTCCCGAATATTTAGCTTTTGGCACCTACAGAGTAGCCCAACTGCACTAATCCGTCATAACTGTCAAGCTGTTTTTACGTGATTCCAAGGCCAGTCAGCGCCAGCACAGGGTTGCGTCAACCATTTGGAACAGCTTGACTTTGGCTGTTCGGGAAGTTTATCCAATGCACACCCACTCGCAAGCCTATAAAGAGACAGCCGATGAGATTCGGTGGCGTGTGTGCAACGGCGGTGCCGTGCTAAATGGTTGAGGCGATGATACGATCTGTCGAGGCAGTCCGTGTCCGACAAAGAATGCACCGTCCCGTAGGACGAAAGAACGTAATCGAAAACGAGAGAGGAAGCTCCAAAGATGGCATTACTGGACGGTAAAGTGGTGGTCATCACCGGCGCTGGCCGAGGTATCGGTCGCGAAGAAGCCCTGCTGATGGCTAAGCAGGGAGCCAAAATAGTGGTCAACGACCTGGGCGGCCATTTCGATGGCACCGGCGAATCCCGTTCGCCTGCTGAAGAGGTCGTGAGAGAGATCCGGGCAGCAGGCGGTGAAGCCGTCGCTAACTTCGAGAGTGTTACCGACTTCAAAGCGGCCAAGCGCATTATCGAATGCGCGATCGACAATTTCGGCAAGCTTAATGCAGTGGTCAACAATGCCGGCATCCTCCGCGATCGGATGATCTTTAATATGAGCGAGGAGGATTTCGACGCGGTGCTCGGAGTGCATCTGCGCGGCACGTTTAACATGGCGCGCCACGCCTGCAATTACTGGCGTGAACAGCACAAGGCGGGCAATTTGCTCAACGGCCGCTTGATTAACACCAGCTCCGATTCAGGCCTGCTTGGCAATGCCGGCCAGAGCAATTACGGGACCGCCAAGGCGGCAGTCGCCACAATGGCAATCATTATGGACCGCGAGATGTCGCGCTATGGGGTTTGTATCAACGCCATTGCGCCGGTCGCTCGCACCCGGCTGACAATCGACGCGACCCCACAAACGGCCGCAACAATGCCGGCGCCCAAAGCTGGCGAGATTGACCGATTCAGTCCGGCTCATGTCGCTCCACTTGTAGCCTGGCTGGCCAGCGACGACGCCAAAGATGTCCATGGCGAGGTGTTCCGGGTGGGGATGGGAATGCTCTGGTTAATGAAAGGCTGGCATACAGCGGCCAAGATCACGCAGTCCGGCCCGCTTAAGTTCTGGGATCCAGCCGAACTGGGCGCGCGAGTCAAACAGGAACTCAGCAAGGGTATTACCAAGAAGGAAAGTCTCGGCGAGGTGCTGGCTGGAAATTGAAGCAACCAAGCAAAAACGCTGCGGTTTATGATGGCCCATTAAACCAAGCCAGTCGCGTGGACGATCCTGACAGCGCAAGAATGCCACAGAGCAAATTCGGCAAAGGTACATCCGCTAGTCCGCTCTTTCGTTCCATCCTGATAATTTGCGCCGCAAATACCGCACGCAGCGTCATGGCTGAATGCATCATCGCACGTGAACTGACGCGCCGCGGGTGGCATCGCGAGATCACAGTGAGATCGGCAGGTATAGCTCCCTACGCGCGTGACGGTGCCCTGGTCTCACTTGATACGCGAATGGCCTTGCGAGACATCGGCATTCATCTCGGCGATGACGCGACCTCAACTGATCTGAAGCGTCATCCGGAGCTGTTGGAAAACGCGGACCTCGTGATTGCGATGACCGAACAGCAGGCGCGCGAGTTGCGCGAGCGGTTTGCGGTTCCTGATAACCTCCAGGTGTACACGTTGCGCTCGTTCGTCGGCGAGGCCGGCGACATCGACGATCCCTTCGAAAAGGGCGACCTGGTTTTCGCTCAGTGCCGGGAAGAAATAAGCAGGCTGGTTCCCCGGTTCATTGATGGTTTGCTCGGCCGGGAATCAGGCCGGGATGAATTCGGCGGCACCCCCGAGATGTCGTCCAGCACGAAATAAACAGCGTGCTGCCGCGCAGATGAGTCGCGCGAGGGGTAAACAGCTACCGGATTCCGGGTCCGCGAAGTGCTTCGGTCTTTAGAGGTTCGCGACAGAATACTGGATGACATGACGTAAAGGATCTCGCATGGACTTTGTCAATCCACCTGACGATGAGATTCGAGCAATTCTCTCGCGCCCTGCCACTGTTGCGGTAGTCGGATGCTCCAATGATCCGGACAGGGACAGCCTGAAAATCGCGAAGTTACTCAAGTCCAAGGGATTCCGTGTGATCCCGGTCAATCCGCAACTTGCCCCGGATGCCCTGCGCGAAGAATTCGCCGAACGCTGCTACCCTGATCTCGATTCGATCCCCGAACAGGTCGATATCGTCGATGTTTTCCGCCGTTCGGAATATTTGCCCGAAATCGCTGAGCAGGCTGCACGAAAAGGTGCTCGAATCTTGTGGGGCCAACTCGGGGTCTTCAACCTGGAGGCCGCCGAGCGGGCACAAAAGGCCGGCATGACGGTGGTAATGGACCGCTGTCCCGCCATCGAATATCGGCGTTTGTTCTGAGGGTGCAGAAACTGTGAGGACCCGCCGCTGGGAGACGCTCGCAACTGAACGGGTCTATAGCACACCGATCTTCGACCTCCATCGGCGAAAGTCTGCGCACCCGCATCGCGGCGAGCGGGATTTTTACGTTCTGTCCGCGCCAGGATGGGTAAACATCATCCCGGTTACGGCTCGTCGAGAAGTAGTAATGGTGCGCCAATATCGCCATGGTATCAGTGACTTCACTCTCGAGATCCCGGGCGGAATGGTCGATCCGGAGGATCCCACTCCGGCCGAGGCAGCCCGCCGCGAGATGCGGGAAGAATGCGGATACGATGCCCAAGTCATCATTCGACTTGGCGAGGTGCATCCGAATCCGGCGATTCAGCCAAACCTCTGCTACCTGTTTTTCGCCCCGGACGTGGTCAAAGTAGGCGAACCGAACTCAAATCCGGGCGGGGCCGAAGAAACGGAAGTCGAATTAGTGCCACTGACAGATATCCGGCCGATGATTGCGAGCGGCAGAATTACTCATGCCTTGGTGATCACAGCTTTTTCCTTTTTCGATGTCTACAATCCGCCCGCTGCTCGCTGAGCTGGCGAGGTGTTATAGAGGGGCCGTGAAGGCACGGCCAGCTGATATTTCCGGTCCGCCATATCGCCACCTCAATATGCTGTAGACTGGCCATCCGGAGACCGCGAGTATCGAGGCAATTATCAAACCAATCGGGCCGGAGAATGCCAAGCTGAAGGTTGCGAACCATACTATGAGTGGCGCCAGGGCGACCAGGTACAGGGTGGGGCGTCCGCGTCCGATGGTAAACAAGCCCTTGCGATCCGGGTATAGCCGCCGCAGCCGTATCAGCGCCAGCATTTCGAGCATCAAGGCGGCCATATAGAAGAATACGTCAAAGGTGACAAGGGTAATGAATCCGAGTGGTATCAACAATGTGAAAATCGCACAGCATGCGATGATTGAGCGGCCGGGTACATCGCGCGTAGTCCAAACCCGAGCCAGACCCGGCGGCAGATAGTTTTCTCGCGCGAGTACAAAGGGCAAACGCGATAACCACAGCAGGGCTGCTTCAAAAATCGCAAAGCAAGAGAGTGCCCCGCCTATTGCCACAGCGATGCTCAGCCAGTGGCCGCCGATTCGAACGCTCTCGGCAACAAAAGATCCCGTATGCCACCCCAAGGCGCCGGCCGCACCCTGGCTGCAGACCGCAATCGGCAGCAGGTAACTCAGGGCGACGGCTGGTACCGTGATGGCGACCGCCCGCAGATAATTGCGCTGCGGGTCTTCAATTTCGGCCGCGATCACACTCAGGTTTTCCCAACCACAGAAATTCCAGATGATGACGGGCAATGCTCCGCCGAGTTCGCCCATCAGGCCATGGCCGCTCGGGGTTCCGGCGGGCACGTGCCAGTGCGACAGGCTGGGCAGGCCGAGCGCGACCAGGACCACGAACGGAGCGACCAGAGCCGCCACCCATAGCATCGAAGTCTTACCGACCAGCCGCACCCCCGCCGCGTTGAGCAAACCGGATAACCACACGAGTATGATGGCCAATAACATCTGAGCGGCCGGGCTCACCGTCAACAGAGAGGCGATGTACGTGCCGAACAACACCGGGTAGATCGCAGTATCAACTGCCGTATACAGCAGGGTGAGGTATGCTTCGACGAAACCGGCGAATGGTCCGAGCGCTTGTTTCACCCAAAAATAAAAACCACCCTCCATCGGCATTAGTGCCGTCAACTCCGCAGCCATCAACGCAGTTGGGATACTCAAGGTGATCGGAACGAGCAGGCATAGCAGGAGTGCCATTCGCGGCCCGGCAATACCGACAGCATCCTCGACGCCGTAGGGGCCGCCGCTCACTACCAGGTACATCACGCAGATCAGTGGCAGAAATGTAAGACGGCGTTGACTTGACATTCGTAGGGCTGAAGTGCGGTCGATTCTCTGAGGCTCGATTGTAGCGTCACTGAGAGGGGGCGTCTTGTCACGTGGAAAACCGTCGCGGAGAATAACCAGCAAGCCGAGGTCAAACCAATAGCAAGTGACGCCACACTGTTTGCCAGCGAAGCGGTAGCGAAATATAAATACATCGGTGCTATCGAGTGACCGAAGGCCCCCGAAGTTCAGTGGGCAGACCGCCCCGAGGTTCTGATTCGATGAAAATTGTGGAGCGTATTGGGCTTGCCGTAATAGCCATCGCGCTGATTGGGTGCCTGAACTTACGCGAGCCCGGCATGCTTCAATCAGTTAGCATCAACGGGCGCCCATTTGGCGGTGCCCCTGCGGTTGATATTCCCCATTCGGCGTATGCGATGGGTGCCTATCTTAAAGCCCAGATGGCGGCTGAGAGCGGGCAGCGCGCCGAGGCGTTGAAAGACTATGAAAGCGCGGTGCGCTTTGATCCTCACAATGCTGCTCTGCGCGTGCAATTAGCCGACCTTTACGTGGGTAACGGACGGCTCAAGGAGGCACTGCCACAAGCGACCGCGGCCGAGGAACTCGACCCCAATTACGTCCATGCCCGGCTGCTGGTGGCAGGTATCAGTTCCGCCCTGGATGACGATAAAACTGCCCAACAGCAGTACGAAAAAGTAATCGAACTCGACCCCAAGAATCAGGAGGCCTATCTTTTTCTGGGAGCACTCTACGCCAAGAAGGGCGAGTACGCGCACGCCGAGGAGACCTTCAAACGGCTAATTGCGCTCGACCCGACGTCCTTCCTGGGTTACTACTACGCCGGACGCGTGATGGTGGCGGCGAAGGATTATCCGGCGGCTGATGGTTACTACCAGAAAGCCCTCGAACTGAATCCCCAATCGCAACTGGTACTGCTTGACCTGGCTGTGTTGCGTGAACTGCAGGATCGTCCCAAGGATGCGATTGGCCTGTATCAGAAGATTCTGCAGGCCGACGCCCATAACGAAACGGTGCGCAAGCGGCTGGCCGAGCTGTACGGCGGCGACCGCAAGTTTCAGGAAGCAGTCGCACAGCTCCAGCGCCAGGAGCAGCTCGAGACCAATCCAGCCGATACTCGGACTAAAATCGGCCTTCTATACTTCGAGCGTGGCGACTTCGAGCGTGCTGCGACGGAATTTAACCTGGTGCTTGGTTCGCAGCCGGACAATTACCGGGTGCATTATTATCTCGGCACCGTTTATACCGAACTGGACGAGAACGACGAGGCGATCCAGCAGTTTGAGCAAATTCCGGAAACCGACGACCATTATGTCGAATCACGTTTGCAAATGGCCTATCTGTATGACAAGCGCTCCGATTACGATAATGCGTTGGCTGACCTGAACGATGCACTAAAACGCAAGCCCAATGACACCGAAATCATGGGATTCATGGTCGGCGTGTACCAGGAGAAGAAGGATTACGCCAACGCCATCGAACTGGCACAAAAGATGGTCCAGCTCCAACCGCGCGACGATAAATTCCGCTTCACGCTCGGCGCTCTTTATGACGAAAACCGGCAAAAAGAGCTGAGCGCGGCGGAGATGCGCAAGGCAATTGAGCTCAATCCCAGTAACGCGCCGGCCCTCAATTATCTCGGCTATTCGTATGCCGAAGCCGGACAGCATCTCGACGAAGCCGAGCAATTGATTAAGCGGGCGCTCGATATTGAACCGGAAGACGGCTTTTATATCGATAGTCTGGGGTGGGTCTATTACCAGCGCGGTCAGTACCAGAAAGCCGTCGACCAGCTCGAGCGTGCAGTCAATTTGACCAGTAGTGATCCAACTATCACCGAGCACCTTGGCGATGCGTACAGCAAGCTTGGCAAGTATCGCGACGCCCGCCAGGAGTATGACGACGCTCTGAAGAAAACCCAGGAAGCAGACCAAATCCGCCGCCTCAAAACCAAACTTGCAAGCCTGGGTGATGTCGAGCAACGGGCCAGCCATTAGCATGATGCGAGCCGCGCTTGGTGCGCCGCTCTTGGCGCTCGCATTGACGATTGCGGCCGGATGCGCTGTGCGGCAAGTGCCCAATCAAACCTCGACGCTTACGCAAGACGCTGCCCTGAGTTCGCTCCTTGAGCGGGACCGTTTGCTCAACTCGCTGCAGACACCGGCGATAATGGATTACTCGGGACCGTCGGGCCATGTGAAGGCGCGGGAACAACTCACTGTCCGCCGTCCAGCCAGTCTGCGCGTAGACGCGATGTCGCCGCTCGGGCTCGCGCTGATAGTCGCTGCGGACGAGAGGCAAATCGCGGTCTTCAATCCTTCCGATAACACGCTCATCCGCGGTCAGGCCAGCGCCGCCACCTTGGCGCGTTTTACCCGCATTCCCCTGCTGCCGGCGGACGCTGTGCGGCTACTGCTCGGTCTGTCGCCGGGCAGCGTGGTACCCGCGTCTATCTCAGCCGGCTATCGCACAGAAGGAGACGTGAAGATTCTGTCATACGGGGGAGCTGGTGCGGGCAATTACCAGCTGGGGTTTAGCGGGGGCCAACTGGTCCTGGTGCGTGCGCGCAATGCCGCGGGTCAGCCCGAATACGAGATCCACTACAGCGATTACCGCGATATTGGCGCGATGAAGTTTCCCTTCGACCTGGAGGCGCGCTTTCTTAGCACTGCGACAACCATCAAGATCCATTATCTAAATCCGTCAATCGACCGTCAGATTGCTGATTCGACCTTTGTGCTCTCGCCAGGGCCTGCCACGAAGCTGATCGAGCTTGGATTCGCCGCCCCTTTAGGCCCGTCGCGACTTAGCCCTGGTTGAACTGCGTGACCGCGATGCGCACACCTGTGGCGTACCTGTTGCCCCTGATGCTGGTGGCGCTGATCGCGTGTAAGGTCAATCGTCCACGCAACGACCACGCGGTTAGCCAAACACTGTACCAGGGAATGAGCAGCGACCCGGGCACCTTCAACCCGGTAATCGTTACCGACGCGTCGTCGGGTACTGCCATCGGCGATTTATTTGAAGGGCTGGTGAAGATCAACCCGAAGACCACGCTGCCCGAGCCCGATCTCGCGCAAGCCTGGGAAATCTCCGACGGCGGAAAGACGATTACGTTTCATCTCCGCCACGACGTAAAATGGTCCGATGGTGTGGCGTTCACGGCGCGTGACGTGCTGTTCACGATGCGGGTGATTTATGATCCGCGCGTCCCCAACAGCATGATCTCCACGCTTACGGTCGATGGTAAGCCGCTCAAGGTTGAAGCACACGGCGATTACACAGTTGTGATGCGGTTGCCGCGGCCATTCGCGCCGCTGCTTTATGCGATCGGTGTTCCGATTATCCCGGAGCACGTGCTGGCCAAGGCCTGGGACACAGGACAGTTCAATCGTACTTGGGGTATCGATACGCCCCCAGCCGAACTAATCTGCCTGGGGCCATACCGGATGGAGCGTTACGTGCCCGGCCAGTTGCTCGCATTCAAACGCAATCCGACTTACTGGATGCGTGACGAACATGGCGGGCAATTGCCGAAGCTGCTGGCGCAAGTGCAGATCATAGTCACTGATCGCAACGCGATGTATCTGCGATTCATGTCTGGGTTGCTCGATGTCTACCGCCCTCGGGCGGAGGAAGTATGGGAGTTGCAGCAGAAGCAGGCGGAACTCCACATCACGTTGCAACCGACCGGGATCGACACCGGTTCGCGGTTCTTCGCCTTTAATCGCAATCCCCGCCATTATATTCACCACGGGGTGGTGGACCCGAGATACAAATGGTTCACCGACATCACTTTCATGCGGGCGTTGGCTCATGCGCTCGACAAGCCTGGCATTATCAATCTCTGCTACCGCGGGCTGGCAGTGCCGGCCGTGGCGGATATTTCGCCGGCCGACAAAATTTTCCACGCCCCCGACCTCAAGGATTACGAATACGATTTAAAGCTGGCGGCACGGCTGCTCGATGAAGCCGGTTATCGAATGCTCCGGCCGGGAGTGCGCGGCGACCCCGAAGGCCATCCTATCGTCTTTGAGCTGACCACTCCGACCGGGAATCCGACCAGCGACCAGATCTGCGCAATCTACAAACAGGACCTCGCGGCGCTTGGCATCACCGTGAATTATCGCCCGCTGGAATTCATCGCCCTGGTTAAGAAACTTGACTCGACTTTCGATTGGGATTGCATCCTGATTGGCTTCACCGGCACCATCGAGCCCAACAACGCTGCGAATTTCCTGCGTTCGTCAGGGAATTTGCACATCTGGAATCCGGGCGAGGCCCATCCCGCGACGCCTTGGGAAGCCGAGATCGATCGCCTGCTGGAGGAGGGGACGCGCGTGATGGAACCGCAGCGGCGTGCCCCCTACTACTGGAGAATCCAGGAGATTCTCCACGAGCAGTTGCCGATCATCGAAACAGTGCGCGAAATCGGGTACGTGGCTTACCGCGATTCATTGCGAAACTTCAATGAGACGACGTGGGGTCTCTACAAACCCGAGTGGATCGAATTCCGGCAATAAGTGCCGGCTTGGGCGTGAGAGCGTAAATGCTGCGCTTCCTGGTCCGGCGCCTGTTGCTGATGATTCCGCTGATCATCGGTATCACCTTCCTCTCTTTCTGTGCGATGTCACTGGTGCCCGGCAATTTCCTCACCGGGCTGGCGATGAATCCGCAAATCTCGCCGCAGGTGATCAAGCAGATGGAAGCGGAATTCGGCCTCAACCAGCCGCTGCTGCTGCGCTATTTCCGATGGCTATGGGAGGTGCTGCACCTCAACTTCGGCGTTTCCCTGCAATATCGGGTTGGGGTTACCGCGCTCATCGGGTCGCGCGCGCTGAACACGATTATTCTGTCGGTCGCGAGCATGCTTTTTACGTGGTTGCTGGCGATTCCGCTGGGCATAATTGTCGCCGTCAAACAGAACTCGCTCTTAGACCGGGTACTGTCATTCCTGGCGTTTCTCGGGATGTCAGTGCCGGCTTTCTTTCTGGCTTTTCTGGCACTGGATTTCGCGCTGTGGATGGACAAGCCCTGGCTGCCAGTCGGAGGAACAATTTCTCCCGACTACCCGAGCCTGGGACTGTGGAGCAAGCTCGCCGATCGCGCCGACCATCTGATACTTCCGGTGGTAGTGCTGGGATTGGCGGGGATGGCCTCATTAATGAGATTGATGCGGGCGCAAATCCTCGACATCAAGCATACGGAATTCGTCCGTACTGCGCGCGCCAAGGGCCTGCCCGAATCGGTAGTGATCGGCAAGCACGTGCTGCGTAATGCGCTGAATCCATTTGTTACAATGGCTGGTTATGCGCTCGCCGACCTGCTCTCGGGCGCGGCCTTGGTCGAAGCAGTGATGAACCTGCAAGGGCTCGGACTGCTGCTGCTAAACGCCGTCCAGTCACTCGACATTCCACTGGTCATGGGCTCGGTGCTGATGGGGACGGTGCTGCTGCTGGTGGGGAATCTGCTCGCCGATATTGCCCTGGTGGCGGTGGATCCGCGCGTCGATTTCGCCACGATGGCTTCGCAATGAGCGCCTTGCCGCGTCCTTCCTTGGAAGTGGAATCACCTGCTGTGGCGGGCGGCGGATGGCGCCGAATACCAGGCAGCGCGCTCGCTCGCCAATGGAGCGCTTCTCCCTGGATCGTCCGGGTCTCGAGCCTGTTTTTGCTGGTTTTTTATTTGTTCGCGCTGGCCTCGCCCTTCATTGCGCCTTATGACCCGGTCCGGCAGTATCGCAGCCAGCCCGACTGTCCCCCGATGCGATTGCACCTGGCAGGGCGGGCCGAGCGGAACCACGGCTGGTTGTTCGCTTATCCGATGAAGATGGTCAACCCGCTGGCGCGCAAATTCGTCGAAGACCGCGGCCGCAAGACCTATATCCGCTTCTTCTACCGCGGCCATCTGTTCACCACGGAATCCCCCGACATGCCCTGGTTCCTGTTCGGCAGCGAAGGGCTGGGCCGTGATCTTTTCTCGCGCATCGTGTATGGCGCGCGGGTCAGCATGTTTATCGGGCTCGTCGGAGTCCTGATCAGCTTTTCACTGGGTATTACAGTGGGGGCATTTTCGGGCTACGTCGGCGGTACTGTTGACAACCTGATAATGCGCTGGTGTGAGATAGAAATGTCGCTGCCGCAATTCTATTTCCTGCTTGCATTGGCGGCGGTCATTCCCTCGGGCCTGAGCACGGTCGTGACGTTTTTCATGATCGTGGCGATTATGGCGTTTATCGGATGGGCGGGCTTTGCGCGTGTAATTCGCGGGATGGCTGCTTCGGTGCGCGCCAGCCCCTTCGTTGAGGCGGGACGAGCCCTGGGCGGATCGCGCAGCCGGCAGCTCCGCCGTCACGTGATTCCGTCAGTACTGGGCTTTGCCGCGATCAATGCTTCCCTGTCGATTCCTGGTTATATCCTGGGTGAAAGCGCACTGTCATTGCTGGGGCTGGGAATCCAGGAACCGGCCGCAAGCTGGGGCAATCTGCTTTCGCAGGCGATGGATCCGCAGAATATCCTTCATTATCCCTGGGTGCTGATTCCAGGAATTTTTATTTCGATCGCCGTAATGTCGTTTAACTTCATCGGCGATTATCTGCGCGACCGCCTTGACCCGGCTCAGCTCCGCTGAAAGCCGTTTTGGCATGCTGAATTGCTCGGCCGGGCGTTTGCTCAGACCGGCCAGCTTTCGCGCCTGTATGCCATATCCCAGAACATCCATTCATAGCGGCTGGTGGTAACAAAGTGACGCCGCATCGCATCGCGTTGCTGGTCTGAAAGGCCGGCGGCTGTAGTTTCGGCGGCCTCCAATACGCCGCTCACTACTGTGCCAAACTCGGCAGAAGCGTAGGTAGCAATCCAGCGTTGAAAGAGCGGCTCCGGCGAACCTTTTTGCTCAAGCGTTTTGCCCACCTCCCAGTAGATCCAATAGCAGGGCAACAGGGCAGCAATCGCTTCATGAAACTTGCCGCCGTAAGCGACTGCCAGCAGGTAACTGGTGTAAGCAAGATTGGTGGGCGCGGGTGGCGTAGCTGAGACTTCCCGCGGGGTCAGACCCCATTGCCGGAAGAAGCCCTCGTGGAGCATCCGCTCGACCTTAACCGCATTGGCGGCATGTTCCGCGAACATTACGATCCAGTCATCTTCCGGCGCGCGCGCCGCGGCAACGGCGAGAGCGCGTCCGAACTCGCGGAGGTACAGGGAGTCCTGGAGCACATAGAACCTGAAGCAGTCGCGGTCCAGCGAGCCATCGCCCAGCCCGCGGACAAAGGGATGGCGCAAAATACCGTCATAAATAGCTTCGATAGATTTCCAGAGCCCGGAGGTAAAGTTCATGGCCGATTCTAAACTTGGGCGTCTAGATAGGGCAAAGCTTCCACGGCCGGCACCTGACAAAGAATAGTCGAATTGGAATGATCCTCGAATTCCAATGCCCCCGTGAAGCGCAGCTATGTGCGTCTATGCGAATCTATCTGTGGTAGGGTGGCAGAAATTAATCAATTTTACTCGCCGGCCTTTCCTGCGCCCCCTGGCTCTTAAGCCCCGGCGTCGACAAGTTCGTCACGACTTTTTCGTGTGGGTCAACTCCGCCGGGGAGACCTCAGGGTCATCCGCCTCAGTCCTCGTCATCTCAGTCTTGAATGATTTGACGGCATCGAGAACCGTGCGAACTGTGGCGAAAGCCTCGGCATTCCTGGTTTTGGCCCGACGCTCCTGAAGGGCTTGCTGTTCCCGTGTGAGAAGCGGGCTATTTTCATGTAGCCAGCTCTGGCGCGCCATCCGGAGCCGAGTCAACTCTCCAACCATATGGGTAAGCCGGGCCATTTCCGCGTGCTCAAGCTGCTTGGCCTGGATCAACGCTTCAAAGACTCGGTCATTGAGGAGGTCGATCATCGCCTCGATGATGGTGTCGCGATCTTCGGGCGCGATGTGGGCAATCGCCTGAGCATGGAGCGCGGAGGTTTTCAACGACTCCATTTTCTGAGACAGCTTGGCTCCGTAATGCTGTACGCTATGCTCGCCGATTTCGTAACCTTGCTGTTGCAGCCAACCAGCCAATTCCTCATATCCGGCGAAGGCGCGCTCGGCGATTCGCCGCTCCAATTCATCCCGGACCTCTTTGGGAAGCATCGCAATTTTTGATCGAGAGGGCATGCTCGTGGTGGGGATTTTAACTCCGCCGTCGCTAGGCTATGACGGGCTGGGCGCTGCCCGCAACGGATGACCGCGTCATCCGCCCCGCGGTCGTTGGCTTACTCAAACTGTTCGAGACGATGAGGTTAAGATCCGCGTTAAAGAACTACTCGGGTGTTCTAGAGAGTACAGTCTCGAAAGTCACAATAACGGGACGCGACGACCCTTTCCTTGTCACTGAGCCGGCCGATGGCCGCTCAAACGCTGGGTCCGGGCGGCCTGTCTTCGGCTAGGATAGCGTGCCAGCGTTTGTAGCCCGTTTCGCAACAAGCATTTGTTACGAGGAGTCACTTTCCTGCGTAGTTTTCGCGTGGTATGAATTGCTTTTACTCAATAGTTGATGATTTACGATGACGACTGCGGTCAAAAAGACGACCGGCCGAGATCATCAGCGATAGAGTGGCACAGGCTTCCAGCCTGTGAACCGGTGGAAAGCGGATGAAAATGGGCTTTCAGAAACGAAATCTCTCGCATCTACGAGCATTTTGAAGCAACTTAGTTTGTAACTGGTAGCACAGGGTCCAGCATGTGCACACGTTATATTTCGCTTTCTTGCTGGCAGCACCTTTGGCTTATGTAAAGGACCACAGGCTGGAAGCCTGTGCCACTGGGACCGGGAGCAAGCAATGACTCGCCCGACCATCGCGGTCAATGGTGGGTTGCTGCCTGACGACCTTCTCGATGACAAGGCTGTGCGCAACGAACTTGAAAATCGCGGTTATAGAGTGATCGCGATTAGCCACGATCGACCGCTGCCGGATCAGGTAAGCGAGCACACGGATGTTTTTGGCGGGTCCAATCGAACATGCTGTGACTGAAGTCGGTGCGAACCACGGCGGCAAGCAAATAACTCCGTATCCAGCAAATACCTGAACAGAAATGAGCGCTTCGCGGCCCCAGGAGTCCGGTACCGGTTTCGCGCTGACGCGTGAAACTATCCGAGATTCCTCCACTGCGCTCGCGGTGCTCGCTTCGGCCGGAATGACCCGGCCGGACGCCGTTGATTAACTTATTGACGGGACACGACACTGCCGTCAGTAGAGCCTTAGTGACTCAATTCATCCAGCAACGCTTTGGCATCCTTCAAATC
>JAMXLL010000242.1 GCA_024281015.1 Candidatus Binataceae bacterium | reverse complement strand
AGGAGGTAGGCATCCCTCCAGCCATAGTGGGAGATGATGTAACCCACCGCCAGAGCCATGACCATCCCGCCCGATTCCATTCCAGCGGTTACCAGTCCCAGTGCCGTGCCGCGGCGCTCGCCGAACCAATTCGCGATCACGACCGACGCCGGCATCCAAGCCGATGCACCCAGGCCAACGCCGAGAATCAGGTAAGCGAGAAGCAATTCGGCGAACGTCGTGGCACGGCTGGCCGCGATGAAGCTTCCGCCGGTGAGTACCCCGCCGATTCCCATTATCACCCTGGCGTCAAAATGGTCGAGCAGCCAGCCCGTCATCGGACCTGTGATTCCGACTGCAAGAACCAACACGCTGGGCAGCCATGAAGCCTTGGAATGACTCCAACCAAAGGCTTTCAATAGCGCGCTCAAAAAAACAGGCGACGTATTGTAGCCACTGCCCCACAGGAAGAACAGCGAAACGAATAGCCCAACAGCAATAATCCATGCTTGTCGATCCCGGCTGTTCATGATTCGACCTCCGAGATGCCGACGGCGCGCGCGCCTCGAACGCGATATTCGAGCTTGGCAGTGCTCCGCGCCAGCTTCAGCAGCCCATGCCAGATAATCCGTCGACCGCTAATCAGCGGGTCTACAGAAACTCACTCATAGCTCTTGCGTGTCCGGGCGAAACCTTCCTCGACTCGATACTCCCGCGCAGCTGATTCTCTTGACCCGCTGCTTCAGGAGTCGGTCGTTTTGCTCGATTCTCCATTAAATATCCGCCGCCGTGAATCCAGTACAGCGCCGGAAGCTTGCTCGAATGATTGTCTGGCCTATCGACGCGGATCCGCACTGTCGGGATCGACCCGAGCACGGGGGCAAATTGATCGTGGCTCGTGACGCCCTCGACCGCAGGCAAGCTCGCCAGCAGCGCGGTCACCATATTTTCATCTTGGACCGCGCGTCTTGAATATCATTAAGATCGAGCGGACGATCAGTCGGCAACTTCTCCACCTCAGTGTCAGCTCGGGGTCATTGGGCGATGAAGTTTATCGTTGAATCTCCCGCAGCCATAATTCATCGATGTCGCGAGGCTATCGCATCACTCAGCGACGACATGAAAGCCGATGAACGTGGCGGAGATTTGAAGCTACCGAATGGCGATTCCGCGGTTTAGTTTTTAGAAAAATCCTCGAAGAGGAGAGGAAAGATGTTACCGGTCGGCTATTTACCCTGCACACAAGATCCGCCGGAGGGCCGGAACATGGCCCGAGTGCTCGAAGAGATTATGATTGAAGCCCAGGCTGCAGAGGCGAGCGGATGGGACGGCTGCTTCATTACCGAGCATCACCAGCAGCCAGATGGTTACCTGCCGAATCCTTTACTGATCGCCTCTCTGGTCGGGATGAAGACCCAACGCATCAAGGTTGGCACTTGCGTATTATTGCTACCGTTGCATCATCCCGTGCATGTGGCCGAGGATTGTGCGGTCATCGACCTCGCCACCAAAGGCCGTCTGGTGTTGAGCGTCGGCGTGGGCTATCAGCCGCCGGACTTTGACCTGTTCGAGGTGCCAATCGCAGAACGGGCTCGCCGTACTGAAGAGGCACTCGAAGTGGTGCGGCTAGGCTGGAAGGGAGAACGTTTCTCGTTCACTGGCACACACTTTCATCTGAAAGACGCAGTAGTTTCGCCAAGGCCCTACCAGCGTACCGGACCGCCGGTCTGGATGGCTGCCTGGACGCCGCCGGGATTGCGTCGTGCCGCGCGGATTGCTGACGGCTGGATAACCGACCCCGTGCAGTCCCTGCCGGTGATCAAAGGCTTTGCGGAACGCTACCGAAGCGAGGCGGCCAAGCTTGGCCGCAAGCCGTTCATCTGCTTGATGCGTGACGCCGTGATTGCCGAGAGTATGGCACACGCGGAAGCGCAAAGCGCACCGACGATGGTAACTCACCGCTTCTATTTCACTTATGGGGCTTACGTTGCCGATGACTACCTGAAAGACGTGCACCGAGCCGAAGATCTGACGTTTCGCACAGCCGCCAAAGATCGGCTGGTGGTCGGATCACCAGCTGACTGCCTCGAACAGCTAATTAGGTGGAAAGAGGAAATTCGGCCTGATTACTTGATCTTGCGAATACGCCAGCCTGGAGGTCCACCGCACGAAAGAGCGTTGGAGGCGATCCGAACATTTGGGAACTCAGTAATTCCACGGCTTTGATGCGGTCCTGCCATAAGGAATGGCTATGGGCTAAATGGATGAACAGGCCGAGGTAGAGATAGAGTGGATGCGACCGGCCTTGAAGCGATCCGAGCGAGAAGCGCTGGTCGCACTGAGACGCGAGAACCAGATCCTCTTCCGGCTCCAGTAGCCCGGTGTTCTGCACAACGCCAATTCCCGCGTCGGGCTCGCAACCGCAACTAGATTTGCGGATGAATCGCGCTAAGGTCGGAGCTGTTCCAGAAGTCTCTTGGCGTCTTTCAGATCGGCCGTTTCGAAGCCTTCGGTGAACCAGTTGCAGATCTCGTTCAGCATAGTCCATGCCTCGCCGCGATAGCCCTGCCTATCGAGAAGGCGAGTAAGGCTTACTGTTGCGCGTAATTCCCAACTCTTTGCGTTTTGGCGGCGCGCGACTTCGATCGCTTCACGGAAGCATTTGATCGCCTCTGCGACCGAGCTCTTGTCCCGGGATGTGGGTGTCTGCTGCGCTTCCGCCATCAATAAACATTCCCCTCTGAGCCTTTGCAGCTCAGCCCCGACAAACCCGTGATGGGTAAGTTGGGCCATTTTGAGCCCCTCAGCTGTAGCCTCGAGTCCTTCTCGCCAGACATCCAGAGCCAAATAGGTATCGGCAAGCCCCCAAAAGAACCAGGGTTGGATAATCGCCCCGCTGACCTGCATGTCGTGTCGAGATTCCAGCATCTCGGACAACCCGTCCGCTGGCTTCTCTAATTGGGCGCGGGCCCAACCGCGAACAAAGGCGCTCCAGGGCAGCATATAAGCTAACCCGTGCTCTTCCGCCATCCTGATAGCGTGATCCGCGTGTGAGCGGGCCGTCGCCCAATCCCTAAACATCACGTGCAGAACTGCTGACCAGTAGAAAGTCCAGGCCAGACCAGCAGGCGGGGCGGTCGATGCTTGAGCGCTGATGAAAGATTTATGGCTCTTGGCGGCGGCGCGGTCCGGTAAACCCAAACACCACAAGGTCAAGGATGCCAAAGCCTGTGTTTCACTTTGCCAATCGCCAAACGTCGCAACTCGAATCGTGGAATTCTGTGACATAGTCTCGGCACGCTCGAATTCCCCCTCGGCCGCCAAAAAGTTTCCCGCGAACATCGAGGAGTGCCCAAGCCAAAACTGGGCACGGCCGATCAGCTCCGGGTCTCCTATTCGCACCGCAATTGCTAATAATTCCTCGCGAAGCGCGCGCGCCTTTTGATGTTCGGACCGCGCGCCATATTGGATCGCTAAGGCCTCCAAAACCTCCACCAATTTTTCGTTGTCGCTGATCTTCTCGCACAATTCGCGCGCCCGCTCGAGGATCTCTACCGGCGCAATGGCCGCAAATCCCGCGCGTGTGGCGATCCTCGTACAAATCGCCAGTTTGTGCCGCACACCGACCTCGAGCCTATTGCACTCCGTGTTATCGGGTTGCATCCGGAGTATCTCAAGAGCGCTGGTGAGCTGGTCTCGAGCTTCGCCATAAGCAGAGCGCCTCATTGCCTGCTCTGCCTGTAGATCCAGGTACTTCGCAGCCTTCAGGCCGTTACCGCTCCGGCTAAAATGGTGGACGAGCGTGCCATAATGATCGGCGATCGTTCGGGCGAACAAATCCTCGATCGCTCGAGCCACGAGCTCATGAATGTGCTGGCGCCGCTCGGTTAAAACCGAATTGTATGCGACTTCTTGCGTTAATACATGTTTGAA
The DNA here is from genome assembly GCA_024281015.1 of Candidatus Binataceae bacterium. GTDB lineage: Bacteria > Desulfobacterota > Binatia > Binatales > Binataceae > JAMXLL01. The sequence goes on along the minus strand of JAMXLL010000242.1, from coordinate 4,253 downwards.
AGAATATTCGACGTACGCCAATGATGGCGATTCGTAAATGAACTCTGCAATTTGTAGTTCTTTGAGCAAGACGTCGAGTTTGTCATCCGAGAGAGGTACGATCCGGCGGATCAATACTAGTGGAAAGTGTCGTCCAGTGACGGCGAGCATATGGAGCAGCTCTTTCTGCTCGCTCGGCAACCGATCTATTCTCTCAGCGAGCACCGCTTGTACAGTCGGCGGGAGACGCACTTGAGATAATGCGCGCACAACCTTGACCGTACCGTTACGCACGAGCGTACCCTCGTCAAACAAAACCTGCACCAACTCCTCAATGAAGAACGGGTTACCCTCGGTTCGTTCGATAATGCTGCGCTTTATGGGATTTAATTCGGGAGCATCGCCTAACAGCGTGGACAACATCTCGTCCGCGTCTTCACGGGCCAGCGGGTCAAGCGTGAGCTGGGTATAATAAGTGCGGTTTCCCCATTCGTGGTGATATTGAGGTCGATAATTCACCATCAGCAGGATACGTGCATGGGCAATCGCGTCAGCGAGCAGGTTCAACAGATCTCGAGTCTCGTCATCAATCCAATGAAGGTCTTCGAAGATCAACATCAACGGCTGGTTTAGACTTTCACGCAGCACGATCCGTTTAATTGCTTCAAGCGTGCGCCGCTTCTTTACCTCACTATCCATTTGGGCTAGCGCATCTGGTGTATCTGGTATACCCAGCAACGAAAACACGTACGGGAGTGCGTTTTCGAGCGTACGATCGAGCATGAGGAGCTTGCCTGCGACTTTCTCTCGCCGCCTTCGGACGTCATCCTCGGCCGTGATCCCGAAGTATCCACGCAGGAGATCAATCACCGGCAAATACGCTGAAGCCTTGCCGTGGGAGACCGGCGAAGCTTCCAAGACCATCCAACCCGATTCCATGATCCCTTTGAACTCGACGAACAGCCTCGACTTGCCGATGCCAGCTTCCGCCAGGACAGCAACGATCTGGCCGCGGGCCGACCGGGCTTTTTCGGCCGCGCGTCTGATCACCTCCATCGCGTGCAGGCGCCCGACGAATTTGGTAAATCCCCGGGCAGCCGCCTGTTGGAGGCGTGTACGAAGCGGCCCAACTCCAGTAACTTCATAGACGCTGACTGGCTCAGCGGCCCCCTTCACGACGGTCGCGCCAAGCGACTTGAACGTTAGGTACCCTTCGCACAGCTTCCGCGTGGCGTCGGTGACCGCGACCGATCCTGTCGGTGCGAGTGCCTGCATTCTTGCTGCCAAGCTGGTCGAGTGCCCGATTGAGCTGTACTCTGCGTGACCGCCCTCGGTCTCAATCGAACGCACGACGACCTCACCCGTGTTCACCCCCACGCGCGCCTCGATCGGTAGCTTGCCCGCCTGGCGCAGCTTGGTCGTATACCGCCGCATCTCCTCTTGCAGGCGAAGCGCTGCGTACAGTGCTCGTTGGGGATGATCCTCATGGGCGAGTGGCGCGCCGAAAAGCGCGAAAATACCATCTCCGGTAGACTGCACGACATAGCCACTGTACTGATGAACGGCATCGATCATTAACTTCAGCGCTGGATCGATAATCTTGCGGGCCTCTTCGGGGTCGAGGTCCTGGATCAACTCCATCGAGCCTTTAATGTCGGCAAAAAGCGCGGTCACCGTCTTGCGCTCACCTTCCGCCGCAACCGGGGCGCGCTGCTCTACTAACATCGCCTTCTCGGGTTTCCTCAAAGGCGACAGCGATGCAGCGATTGCATTGTCAGCGATTAGGGTGGTCCCGCAATCGCCGCAGAAGCGTTTGCCCGGCGGATTCTCAGCACCGCACCTCGGGCACGGACCCATTAGACTGGAAGTCATCACTCAGTCGGGTCGAGGTCGAGGCGGACCACGATATCTTCAAGGGCCGATGAAGGGGACGAGTAACGGCGCATCACTAAAGGATCGTGACCCGGCACGATATGACCGCGCGACTCGGCTAGGCGCTCGACCTTGCGAAACGAATCGAGCACTGCGCCGAGGTCCACCGCAGCAACAAATGGGCGGTTGCTTTGGAGGTTCTCGTAAAAGTGGCTCGAATCAGAGGCCAATACCACATTGCCGCGCCTGGTATGGACCCGGACGACCTGGAGGCCGGCAGTATGGCCGGGTGCGAGATGCAAGCTTAATCCAGGGGCAAGCTCGCCGTCACCGTCATAAAATTCGACCCGGCGGCTGAAGTTCAAGCGCACCAGCCCCAGCACGTCTTCAAGTTCGAAACCGTGGCGGAAGAATGGATAACGCATATGACGGCCCGTAGCGAAGGCCATTTCGCGCTCCTGCAAATGAAAGCGCGCATTCGGCAATTTGTGAAAATTGCCAACATGATCATAATGCAGATGAGTCAGGACCACATCCGTAATTGAATCTGGTTCCAGCCCGATCTCACGCAAACTTTCGATAGGGCAACGCAGGAACTGGCGCTTGCGGCGAGCGGCAGTCTCCGCTGTAAAACCGGTATCGACCAGGAACACGCGGCTGCTTCCGACCACTGCCCAAACGAAATAATCCATCGGCATCGGACCGTCATGCGGATCGCCGCCAATAAAATGGTCTGAGCGGCGCGCCTCCCGGGTCGCATAACGAATGGCAAAAAGCTGGTATTCAGGTAATTCGTTGTTCACCGCGCAACTCTATTCAGCTTTAGGCTTGCGCCGCGCTCGCTCCTGCTCCAATACCTCGCGAATCCGCGCCGGGTCAGCCGCGATTTGCACGCCGGCGCGTTGCTCCTGCAATAACATCGCGGCGCGGGAATCGCGTTCACCCCATCCCCGATTAAGCGCCTCGGTCAACTCCGCGAGCGCCAGCTCGGCCATGGGCATCGGCACATTGAGCTGATGCCCCATTTCAGTCGCGAGCGAAACGTCCTTATGGGCAAGGCGCAAGGCGAAATCCGCCGGATCGTAGCTCCCTGGCAGAAAATGCGCCGCAAGCCCATCAAAAGTTCGCGAGCGTCCCAGCGCGCCTTGACGCACGGCTTCCCACAAAGCCACCGGTTCGACGCCTGCCTTCACGCCCATCGTAAAAACTTCCGACAGCGCTCGCTGCAACATGTAGCCGGCGCAGTTGTGCACCAATTTTGCCACCGTCGCAGAACCAATCGGCCCGACGTAGTGTGCCTGATCGCCGATCGCATCCAGCACGGTTTTGTAACGCTCGAAGCAACTACGATCGCCACCGACCCAGATAGCCAGTCTGCCGCTCGCGGCACCCCGCGGCCCGCCGCTAACCGGAGCGTCCAGCATATGGGCTCCTTGTTCGGCAAAGTTGGCGCACAAGCGGCGGACCAGCGCTGGTGAATTGGTTGACAGATCGAAGTAGACTCCGCCGGCCGCAATGCCGCTCAGAATTCCATGACTGCCTAATGCGACTGTCTCCACATCCGCCGGCGCGGGCAATGAGGTGAATACCACTTGCGCGGCCCCGGCCACTTGGCGCGGTGTGTCGGCCCACTGCGCGCCAGAGTCAAGATGGGGCGCCGCAGCTTCGCGGCGAACATCATTGACGATTAGTCGATAACCAGCTCGTTGCAGGCTGGCGGCCATTTTGGCGCCCATCGTACCTAATCCTATGAAGCCTACTTGCATAGTAGTGTCCACGCGGACGCTCCTGATCCTGGCTATTTCTTCGACTATTGCCGCTTGTCAAAGATCTCCTTGGCAATACCTGCGGCCGTCACTGCAGTTGGCCATCCTGAATAGAAGGCCAGGTGCGTGATCAGTTCGCTCAGCTCATCCTTGGTCACGCCGTTATCCAAAGCACGCTCCAAATGGACGCGGAGTTGATCGGGACGTTGCAAAGCAACCAGGGCGGTACATGTGATAAGGCTGCGATCGCGCTTGGAGAGCTGCGGACGTTCCCAGACATCGCCGAAAAGAACGTTTTCCGTAAGATCTATAAGCTTGGGTACTACCCCGCGAATTCGTTCACGAGGCGATTTTGGTGATGCGGCCATGGGTTTTCCTCGCTACAATTTGGCATTCGAACCCTCTCATTATGTTGAGACGGCACCCGTCCGACTAGAGTTCAGAGGCAATTCCTTGAGATGCCCACAATCAATCGGAGCTGCCGGGCATATAGATATGAAAATCTAACCTAACGGGCGCTGGAATCTGTTGGTCCGGAATTAATCGGCATCGGCTAAATTTGTCATGCTCGTACCCTCGGGATGCAGATCCGATAGGCGGTCGAGTTGACGCAGGCCTGGGAAGAGCGTCATCCAA
>JAMXLL010000241.1 GCA_024281015.1 Candidatus Binataceae bacterium | reverse complement strand
AGGAGGTCCGCGATTGCTTGCGGAAACTGAGCATAAGGCACATGCGTAGCCTGAATCCCGGTTTCAAGTTTGAACAACTCGCCGAGTAGATGCGCAGGCGTCCCAAAGCCGCCTGACGAGAATGTATGCTGATCCTGATCCTGCTTGAGATACGTGATCAGCTCTGAAACGGAACGAGCTGGCAGTTTCGGGTTGACCACGAGCACGTTGTAACCAGTGCCCACCTGGTGGACTGGCTTGAAATCGCTTTCCATGTTGAAAGGGGCGTTCGGCATTAACACCGGGACTGCGGCGACTGGGGACGTCACAGAAAGTAAATTGTGGCCGTCGGGTTCTTGCTTAAGCACGTCAGCAATGCCGATCGTCATTACGGCTCCCGGCTTGTTCTCGACTATCATTTTCCACCCTTCCCGATCCGAAATGGCATTCGCGATAATGCGCGCGAGAATATCAGGTGGTGTGCTGGCCGATGCTGGAACGACGATGCGAACACCTCGCGAAGGAAAGGAGTCTGCGAACGCTCGCCCTCCTGCCGACAAGACCAAACCGGTGCCAAATGCTGCAGTTTGCAGGAACGCGCGCCGTTTCATAGCTTTCTCCGCTTTTCGTGATTACAACAGATTTCCCAAACGCTTAATCAACTCCGCAAAGCGTGTCGCCCGGTAAGCGCGCTGACGTTAAAGCTATCTGGGCAGAACTTCTAACCGCCGTAAAGGAACTTGCGCTCCGGATGCGAACTCGCCCACAGCGCCAGCGTGCAGTGCACGATTAGAGGCTTGTCAGCCTATCGATCTTCATTGCAGCATGCCCGCTCGGAGGAGAAATCGGGTCTCGAAACCTGATCCATCCAAGGAGGGCCCGGTCTCGAAAGAGACCGGGCTTTATCTGTGCCGAGTACGTCATCTGTGCCGAGTACGTCAACCTGGAGGAGGTCCTGATGAGTTATGTGAGCACGCTTGCGCGGCCGGCAGAGGGCATGAAGCTTGCCATTTCGTCCGCTAAGGACGCGCACTATGTGCCGGGTCGACGCCACTTCTTTCAATATCGCGATTTAGGGGTCACTGACGCAACGAGCGGCAAGATGAGGGCGCAGGTGACGTCGGCGAAATCCGCCATGGATCGGGCAACTGGCTGGCACTACCACACCTGCGATATGCAGTTCGTCTACATCCTCAAGGGCTGGGTCGATCTCGAATTTGCGGGTGGCCGCAAAGAACGGTTTGGCGTCGGCGACAGCGTGATGATTCCCGGTGGCCTGCCACACCAGGAGATCGCCACCTCCGACGATCTCGAGCTCGTTGAGGTCTCAGTCCCGGCAGAAATGGGGACTCAGCCCTGCGATCCGGCCTGAGGTTGGAACGAAGCGGCTTCAATGCGACCCTGCATGTTCGGGTGGAAGTCGGTGTACACCTGATGGGACCGGCGCGATGGTCCAGGGAGGGGTCGCAGTTATCCGCCTACGCCGACGCAGTATGACAATTTCACAATCGCGCATGGGGATGGATCAGTCGCGCGACGAAACTCATTGTCACCGACGGCGAGTCAACTGGAGCGCAAGTTCATCGCCCACAAAATTTTTTACAATTTGGAAAAACATCCGAAGCGTCTTAAATGCGGCGCTCAAATGTTCGGGTGGAAATCGGTGTACACCGGATGGGACCCACTGTTTGGTCAGCCCCAGAGGAGTTCCAAACCGGAGGGTGGGGGACCCTCCGCGATATGTACGATGACGCGAGTCAATGGAGGAGCGGTGCTGGAGGGAAGTGCTGTAGGCGGGCATGAGCCCAAAGGTGGTCAGCGGGGAGTTACACACTCCACATCAGTTGCCGCGCCGATAATTCCGTTGTCAGATAGTGCGCGTACGCCGATCCGCGCCATCCAAAGCGCTTCCCGAAACTCGAAATGGTGCTAGCCTACCCCTCGGCTGATCGGGAAGGATGTATGCGTCGGTGCGATTCATCGCGGATCTCGACCCTCAGGGAAGACATCGTTGTTGCGCTACTTTGGTCAACTCACGCGTGTCATACACGCTGAGTACGTTTTCGCGCGAGCCTCCAGCACGTTGGATACGGGTTCAGCGCTAGCCCTTGGCAGGCATCCGTCTAACTGGGCCAAACGGATTCTTTTGCTAGGGCTGGCGCTCACGGTAGCTGGATTTCTCTCGTGCCGTATGGCGCAGACGTTCGGCTCGGGTATGCGTTATGGCATTACGCTGTTTACATCAGACGAGGCTATTCCTGTCCTGATGTCGCGCACGACCGACTGGAATCTGTTTCAATTCTACTACTGGGGCCAGGACCGTTTTGGGGCATGGCCATTTCTTATAGTGAGATTGGTGCAGAGAACTCTCGGTCAGCGCGAGGCAACGGAATCATTACTGCAATTGTTCCAATGTCTTTGGGTAGTAAGTGGCGTATTTGCGATAGGAGGACTTGCAAAACAATTCAAGTTGGCCGCAATGGGGTTGTACCTTTGGCTGATCTTTGCGTTCCCGTATTTAACCGCGTTGCTTAGTGACGTAGCTCAGTGGGCACCTTGGCAGGCTTCATCGCTGCTCTTTAGCTGGTGGAGCATCCGACTCAACGTAGACGCTCAGAGCGGGAGTTCAGGTACGGTTAACTCGGCTGCCGCTATCTCGCTGCTAATTTTGTTCAGTTCTGTCGCGGTATGGACCTCTCCGATTTCCGGCCCACTCCTACTAGGAATAAGCGCAATCGAGGTTGCGGGAAAAGCTATCGGCGCATCGCAATGGCCGAACCTCTTGCAATTGTGGCTACGATTGAGCGCAATCATAGCGCTGCCAATTATAGTAGAATTTGCGATACGAGGCTTCTATCACCGCGCCTACCCTTTCGTCGGTCATACTCCAGTCGAGTTCGATTTAGACCACCTCGGTTCCAACTTGAATTCGGTCTTGCTGAGGGTGGTCAGCGCCGAATTTTTCAATCTACCAATGTTTCTGCCAATACTTATGGCTATCGGAACGGTGGGAGCCGTATATAGCTTTGCTTCGATTTGCAAATCGCTCAGAGCCGCTTCATCACCAGCGCCGAAAAATAT
>JAMXLL010000240.1 GCA_024281015.1 Candidatus Binataceae bacterium | reverse complement strand
GACTGGCAGCGGATGCTAAGAGTGCTTAGCACGGACTGCTAAGATCCGGCCCGACTCAGGCCACAACACCGTCGCGACGGAGGGCTGCGATTTTCTCGCCGGAAAACCCTAGCAACGAGCTTAAAACCTGATCCGTATCTGCGCCTAGAACGGGAGCGGGACCACGCACTTTGCATGGCGTGGCACTCATCGTCCACGGGACTCCGGCATGGGTTCGCTTGCCTACTTCCGGATGCTCCAATTCAACTAGGAAGCCACGTTGGCGCAGATGAGGGTCGAGGGCGAGATCCTTGTTGGTGAGCGTAGGCATCGCCGCGACCCCCGCGCTCTGCAGCAACTCCGCAGCCTCCCAGCGGTCACGCTCGACAGTCCAACGCGTGATTATCTCATCAAGTTCGTCCTCGTGCTGCTTTCGTAGCGCTGGAGAAGCAAAACGTTGATCACGCGCGAGTGCAGGTTGGCCGATAGCTGAACACAAGCTCGACCACTCCGCTTCATTGCCGACCGCAATAGTAACCCATTCCTCTGAGTCACCCTTGCTCTTGTAGCAATTATGCGGCGCCATCCAGCGGTCGCGATTGGCGGTGACGTCAGGCTCGCGCCGGTTCATGGTGTATTGGAGCCATGCCTCAGGCATCACCATTTCGAGTGCTTCCCATAGTGATACGTCGATGTACTGCCCACGGCCGGTTCGTGCGCGATGAATCAAGCCGGCAATCGCGGCGAATACCGCTAGTGCGCCGGAGTTCGGATCACCGTAAGTGATACCTGTTTCGCCGGCCTCGCCTGTGCGATATCCGCTTACCGAAAACAGTCCTGACTGTGCACCCAGTAAGCCGCCGTAGCTGACGTAGCGGGAATAGGGACCCGACTGCCCGTAGCCTGAAAGCGAGAGCATGATGGTATCGGGCTTCACTTGCCGCAGTTTTTCGTAGCCGAGTCCCATTCGGCTGATCACGCCCGGGGCAAAATTCTCCACCACCAGGTCACAATGCTGGACCAGAGCCAGCGCAACCTCGACGGCAGCAGGCTGACTAAAATCGAGGAGAATGCTGCGTTTGCCCTGGTTCCATTGATTGAAGCTCCCGGCCCGGTTAACGCCGGCTTTGCCGTCGGCAAACGGCGGAATGAGCCGATTAATCTCAGGCTTCTTTGCGCTTTCGATCCGAATGACTTCAGCTCCGAGATGGGCCAGTTGAAGGGTGCAGAAAGGCCCTTGCCAAATCCAGGAGAAATCCAGCACGCGAATCCCCGCTAATGGTCCCCTTGACGACTCGGATTGGACCTGTCGGCTAGACGCTGGGTCTGAAGATGAGAGGCTGAAGCGGGTCTCTCGTCTCGATGATGGCGTGTGTAGTAATAGCTCGGCGTTGTCTTGGCCCAAACGGGGCGCCGGGCGCGCCATCCGCCATCCCATGGCCGACGACTTGAACGGCATAGAGGCGGGTTCGACACGACGCATCCCATCGGGCGCCGGCAGAGAGGAAAAAAAGTTTCGTTCGCGTAAATGCTGATCGGTAAAAATATCAGCCATGCGATTGACCGGCGCCGCTGGAATCCGCCGCTGCTGGCAGACGTGAAACAATTCGGTCACGTCCCATTGGCTGAACCAGTCCTGCATCAGCAGCGCCAACGCATCGGAATGACGCCCACGAGAGAGACGATCTTTGAAGATCTCCTCGCGCGCCCATTCGGGTTCACCCATCAGCTTCACCAGCGATTGCCATTGATGCTCCTCGACGCACGCCAGCAGCAGTTTTCCGTTGCGGCAATCAAACATCCGCCACGGTCCCAGCAACCGCCCACCGAGCCGCGAGGTCCGCAGGCCCATGTAGGTGTAGAAGAGCAGGCTGAGCTCAAGCATGGCGACCAGGCATTCCTGCGCGGACACTTCAATGACCTGACCCGGTCCACCGCGCATGCGATGAAACCACGCGGCCATGCTTGCAAAAGCGGCATGGTTGGCGGCCTGGAATTCCGCCTGATGCCCGTAAAGCTTGAGTGGGGGAAGGTCGGGGCGCTTGGAGCATAGCGGTGCCAGCGCCGCCACCCCTCCAGCATGAATCACGTTCAATTCGTAAGCCCGCCAGCCTGAACGTGGTCCGCAATCACCATAAGCTGAGATGCCGGTGACAATTAAATCGGGATGAGCAGCATGAATTGCTGTGCTCTCCATCCGAAGCGGCGCGCGCTCAGACGGCGGGATGTTGTGGATCAGGATGTCAGCGTGATCCAGCAGTGTGTCGAGTTCAGTCCGATCGGGAGCCGCCCTGAGGTCCAGTCTGACGCCGCTTTTATCTGCATTGAGATACAGGAATAGCCCGCTCGCGCCGGGGTCGATGCGATCATCGAAGAACGGGCCGCGAAAACGCGTACGATCGCCTTCGGGCGGTTCAACCTTGATGACTCGGGCTCCCAGGAGCGCCATTAGCTTCGTGGCGAAAGCAGCGGCGATTCCGTCGCCGCATTCGACGACACGAATATCGTCGAGCGGCAAAGCTTTCATCGATTCAGGGCGAGCAGGGTCGTCAGCAACAATGGACATCCGCTTTCCACTCCGGCGGGGCAGGCTCCTTATATACTCACATTATTTACCGAAGGCGTTGGTCACGAGTTCGGTGTCGAGGTATTCGACGACCTCTTGAACTTTCCCGCTGGTAATACGGAAGATCTGACAATACGAATTGTTGTAAGTGCCGCCGGATTTTGTGCGCGAGTTGCCACGCGCTTGCATCGCGACGTAATCACCCTCGGCGATGAAATTTTCGGGAGCGATGGTGAGTCCGCCTTCGAGTTGCGCCCCGAGCGGCATCAGAACTTTATTGACGAATTCCTGTTTACCGTTGAAGGTGCCGGAAAATTTCGTACTGCCGATAATCGTAAAGCGGACGTTGTCAGCCATGGTGTCGAGAAAAGCCTGGGCATTACCCTTGGACAGTTCCGCGAACATGTTGCGAATAAGTTCCTTGTTTTCCGCAGCGCTCATCATTTTTCTCCGTGGGTTGATCGCGCCGAATAGGTTCGGCACACCCATTTATCGCGAGATTACGCCCGCCGGCTGGCCGAGGTCAAAAGCGATCACTGGCGCCCGGTTTGAGCGGCTTTATTCTTTGCGGCCGTGCAGCAGGCGAGTGACTATTTCCTTGTATTCGGCTGCCGCTGGTGATTGGAAAAAACGCTGACGCGTGTAATAAGGATCGCCGGCGTAAAACCATTCGTATTGAAGCTGACGTGCGCCGAATTGCTCGCCTATCAAATCCCAGGCGAGTTTGAACAGTTGCACGCGGTCAACTGCGGAAACGCCTTTCCCGCGCAAGTACTTTTGCAGGTAGCCGGCGATCTCCGGATTCTCGAAGTCCTTTTGTGTCGGCGTCATGATCAGCCCGCTGCCGCTCAGTTCGCGGATGACCTGGACTGCGCGTAGCTGGCATTGCGGCACTAGGACCCACAGCGCTGCCGAGATTGATCGGTGCGCCACCCGTCCGAGCCTGGCCGCGACTACTTCATCGGCACCCGCGCGTACCAGACCGGCAACCAGTTCGACGTTCGCGACAAGTTCTCCGATCTGAGCCTGGACGTGAAGGGCGTCGGCGCGGCCAATTGTCTCTGCGATATGCAATGCCAAGCCGGTCAGCAGTTTGAGTTTGGCCAGTCCCCGAATCACCGCCTGGAGTTGGGTGTAACCCGGACGGTTGATGAGAATGCGGTTAAAGATCTCGATATCGCGGTAGATGAACATCCGTTCCCACGGAACCAGCACGTCATCAAACACCGCCAGCGAATCCTGCTCGTCGTAATGGGAGGACAATGGCCGGTCGAAATCGCCGCGCCCGCTGCTATAAGGTTCGCGGCATATAAACGTCAAGCCAGCCGTATCACACGGAATCACGAAGCAGAGCGTGTAGTCCTCCTCGCCCGGACGGCGCGGTAGAAACGGCCCCACCCACAGTTCGTTGCTGAGTGGCGCCAGGGTCGCGAGCATTTTTGCCCCGCGCACGATAACTCCGCGGTCTGTCTCGCGCACTGTGCGCAGCACCAGAAAAGGATCAGGCTGCTCGCTCGGCCCCCGCGAACGATCCACCTGAGGGTCGACCAGCGTGTGGGTAAGACACCAATCTCGCTCACGGCATTCGAGGTAGTAAGCCTTCATGTTGTCGGCGAAGCGAGGCTCCCGCCGGCCAAGATCGGCGAGTCCGGTAGCAACGTCGGTCACCAGCGCGTTACAAAAGTCTGGCATTCTCCCCATCAGGCCGTAGGTGTAATCGGCGCGTATCTGCTCGGCGGCGATTCGCCATCGCACCTGTTCGACGCTGTCAGCCATAAGAAAGCTGGCAGCCACCGGCGCACCGCTTGATGGCGACGAGAAACTCAGCTCGTCCCGCCGCTCGTGCTGAAGGTCATACAATGAGGCTAACGTCTCGACGGCGCCGCGAAACGGCGTATACGCTGTGACGTCTCTAATCCGTTCGCCCCCTGCATATACGGTACGGCCGTCACGCAAGCTTTCGACGAATTCAGCGCCAGTGCGGATTCCCATTCAAACAGCCCCGACCTTTCGATTCGCGAAGACTCATCACCTCTGAGTCCGCCATTCTGCCAGCCCACCCCCCTCCTCTCCTTGAAGGAAGCGACTTAGACGAGGCGCGGAGAGGCTTCAGCCGGCCAGTGGGATTGTGACTGTGATACGAGGTTCGCTTCCCACTGCGCGAGTGGTGTGCCCTTTGCCAGTCAGGTCTTCAGCCAGGATGCCTTCCCCCGGCCCGAACCGATGAGCCGAACCATCGCCGAGCCCGATTTCAACGGCCCCGGCGAGAGTGATTACGTACTGACGGCGCGGTGCATTGTGCCAATCGATAAAGGTGCCTGGGGCCATGCGGCTAAAGGAAACGCTTGTCGCAGGTTGGGTCGGTGACTGCTCCGCGAAATGACCAGGATTGAAAGAGAGTGAGATTTCCTCCAGATGAGACTGACCGTCATTACCACTATAAAGACGGAAGAGTCGCATGCGAAAAGTACCTCCTGTTATACATTCGCAGGTTCTTTGGATTCATTCGCCTGGCCGGTCCGCTTACGCTCGCGAATTCCGAGGCTTAGCCGAGCTACTATAGAGTCTGGCAACGACCCGTTTTGTCATTCCCGCGCGTGTCTGCCGTGCGAGGAATCTCTGTACATGTAATAAATCCGCCGATAACGCATCCAAGTTGATACAAAGGGCTGAGATCCGGGATTCCTCACGCGCGGCGGCCACGCGCGCGGGAATGACAGCGTGACCAGGTACAGAATCTTACTACAAATCTACTTATCGGACACATCACTAGATAAGACTATAGCCAATCACCCACAAATGGCTAATCGGCGGCGCGGACCAGCGCCGCTGAGTCCACGAACTGCGGCATCACCTTGGTCACGAATCGCTCCAGTGAGCGGCGTGCAGCTTCCTGCTCGAGGCCACCCCAGGCGAACGACAGCACTAGATAGTTGCAATCGCTGTTCTCGAAAAAGCGGGCAAGTTCGTCACAGATACGGCTGGCGGTGCCGGCATGCGCTACCTCCATCTGGCAGGCGCGCGCGAGGTCGGGGGTGAATCCGACCGCCGGAAGCGTGCGGAAATCGAGCCACAACTTGGTGATGTTGTTGTAATAGGTGCGGTACGCCGGAGCGGCGATTTGTTCGACCTCGCGCTCGTCGCCCGCCACATAGATATGGCGAATGGCACCGATGATTGGCTTGGCAATCTGCGGGTTGAGGTCGCCCGGCCCACCCTTATGGCGCGCGACTTCTTCCCGATAGCGGTTGCCCAAATCCTTGACCATCGCGGTTGGTCCTAGCGTCACCATGTTCATCCCGCGGCGTGCCGCGGCGATTAAGCTTTCCTGTGTGCTGACCCCATACCAAAATGGCGGATTCGGGCGCTGCTGCGGTCCTAACGCCATCGGCACATCATCGAAGCGGAAATGCCGCCCGCGATGACTGAGCCGTTCGCCGCGCAAGCCCTCAACAATCACCTCAAGTGCTTCGTCAAAGATCTCGCGCGAGTCCATGAACGAAATTCCGTAATAGGCCAGCTCGAACGGCGAAACCCCGCGGCCGACCCCGATTTCCAACCGGCCGTTGCTGAGGTTATCGAGCATGCAAATTTCGCTGATCAGGCGCAGCGGATTGTACAGCGGCAGCAGATAGACCAGCGGTCCCAGGTGGATGCGCCGGGTACATTGGGCCGCTGCGGCCAGAAAAATTCCCGGCGACGGCGCCATCCCGAGCGGCGTGGCATGATGCTCAGCAACGTGATAGCAGAAAAATCCCGCGGCATCGTAATCACGCAACAATTCGAGCCGTCCCTGGTAGAGGTGATCGAGACTGTCGGTTCTGCGCTCGATGTGATCAAAAACGCCGAATTTAATTTCGCTCATGATGGCCCCACTTAAGCGCATCCGCCATGCCCGCAGAACTCGGGATCGGACGAGCGCGGCATCTGCCAGTCGATGACCCGAGCATCTTGTCCCCGCAAGCGTGCCAGCAGCCGCGCGTCCCTGCACCTGCAATCGCGTGGCGCAGCAACCTATTTCACCATTTCGACACCGCCAGTCACGAGCGCCAGCACCGTCGCGCCGTTCTTGGTTGAAACTGAATGGAGGCAGCCATTCGGCCGGTAGTTCATATTGCCGGCTACGACCTCGCCCGACTCGTCGGCATTCGAGCCCTCGACCACGAAGATCAGTTCGTCGCCGACATGCTTGTGACGGGGCAATTGTGCGCCCGGTGCGAAGCGCACGAAGACCGCGCGGCGCTTGGTTTCCTTGTCTTGCCAAATGGCCTTCTGCTGAACTCCCGCCATCGCCTCGGTCCACGGAATTTCACTGAGGTCAAAATTCTGCGAAGGTGGCGCACCGGCGCGGTCAGATGCAGGCTCAACGCCGCCGCTGATGATCGCAAGCACGGTCGCTCCGTTTTTGCAGTTGACGCTATGGACGCAGCCATCCGGCCGATAACCAACATTACCGGAGGTGGTGGTGCCATGTTCGTCGGAGATTGCACCTTCAAGGACGTAAAGCAGTTCGTCGCCGGCATGGCGATGCATCGGCAGGGCGGCGCCGGGTTCGAAGCGGGTCAATTGTGCACGGCGTTTGGTCGCCGGATCCGACCATAACACCTTGGCCGTGACCTTGGGGGCCATCGGACTCCATTCAATCTCGTTGACGCGGATTATTTGTGATGAGACCTCGGCCATAGTGTTCCCCTCTCTGCTCAACTTTTTATCGGTGCTAGTCCTGTTGCCGGTATCCTGTCAATCGGACCGATCGATTCGTATGCAGCGAGCTTGAAATGGCACGCCGCATCTAGGAGAAAAAAGCCATGAAAACGTATGAAATAGCGGAACCCAGAGGGATCGATAGTCTCAACCTGGTCGAGCGCGCTACTCCTCAACCCAAAGCGACCGAAGTCCTGGTACGTGTACGGGCCACCGCTCTTAACTATCGCGACCTGGTGACCGTCAAAGGAGGTGCCGTTACGCGCGGAATCCGTCTCCCGCTGGTTCCGCTCTCGGATGGCGCTGGAGAGGTGGTCGAAGCCGGCCGCGAAGTGACACGCTTCAAGCCCGGAGAGCGCGTGGTCGCCAGTTTCTTTCAAAACTGGTTGGCGGGTTCACCTCACCCGTCCTGTTTCCGCTCAGCGCTGGGTGGGGCGATTGACGGAACGCTGGCCGAATACGTTGCCCTGAGTGAAGACGGACTGGTACGCATTCCCGACTACATGAGTTTCGAAGAAGCGGCCACTTTGCCTTGCGCCGCGGTCACGTCGTGGAATGCCCTGGTGACCATGGGCCGTATCACTGCAGGCGAGACGGTACTGGTATTGGGCACCGGTGGCGTGTCGATTTTTGCCTTGCAATTCGCGCGGATCCACGGGGCGAGGGTAATCGCTACCTCAAGCAGCGATGCCAAGCTGGCCCGCTTGGGTGAATTGGGTGCCGCCGGCGTAATCAATTACAAGACCACGCCGGATTGGGACGTGCAGGTGCTCGAAATGACCAGGGGCGAAGGTGTCGATCATGTGATCGAAGTCGGCGGCGCCGGCACCCTGGCCAAGTCCATTCGCTCCGTCAAAATTGGCGGGACGATCAGCCTGATCGGACTTCTCGGCGGTGGCGGACAAATCGACCCGATGCCGATGTTGCTCAAGAGTGTTACTCTGCGGGGAATCTTCGTCGGCTCGCGCGCAATGTTCGAAGAGATGAATCGGGCAATGGAGGTAAACCAGGTTCGCCCGGTGATAGACCGTATCTTTCCGTTCAGCCAGGCCCGAGAGGCCTACCGTTATCTGGAGAGCGGGGCGCACTTCGGCAAGGTATGCATTGCGGTGTGAGATGGCCGCAACGGGCGCGCCCGGCCCGTCGCCAGGGCGCACCCGGTTGGGGAATTATTTGCTCAGAATCGCGTTGAGCACTTTCGGCGGGGACATCGGCAGTTCGGTCATTCTGCCCCCCGTGGCTCGAAAGATGGCATTGGCTACGGCAGCCGGTGGGGGCACGATCGACACTTCGCCCACACCTCGAACTCCCAGCGGGTGGTCGGGATGCGGTACCTGGACGATGTGGGTCTCGATCAAGGGCAGGTCGAGGCAAGTCGGAATCCGGTAGTCAAGAAATCCAGGATTACGCATGCTGCCTTGCTGGTCGTAGAAATATTCTTCGTTCAGCGCCCATCCGATGCCTTGGGCCGTACCGCCCTGCATCTGCCCTTCCACGTAGCTCGGATGGAGCGCCTGACCGACATCTTGCGCAACGCTGGCGCGCAGGATTTGGACCTTGCCAGTCTCGGGATCCACCTCGAGATCGACTATACAGCCGGCAAAGGCGGGCGCCCCCATCGGCCCGGCATGAACCGTTCCGCGCCCGATTATGGGCCCGCCAGTCTGGCCCAGGCGCGGACCCAATTCCTTTATGGTCATGGTCGCGCCGCTGTCGGCATTATTAATGAAGCGCCCATCGGTAAAGGCCACCTTGTCTGGCTCTACCTGCCACACCTTGGCGGCGCGTTCCTTGAGCTGGCGCAGCGCGTCCTGGGCTGCGTCGTGCACTGCCCATCCGGTGGCAAACGCGGTACGGCTCCCGCCTGTTACGTCGGTGCGGCCGATCGAGTCGGTATCAGTATTGGACGGCCTCACCTCTTCGGCAGAGAGCCCCAGCACTTCCGCCGCGACCATCGCACAGGCGGCGCGCGTACCGCCAATGTCGACCGAGCCGGTGACCACAGCCGCGGTCCCATCAGCATCAATATTGACGGTTGCGGAGGATTGCAGTCCGGCGTTGAACCAGAAACCGAAGGCGACACCTCGGCCGCGATTCTTGCCGCTGAGTTTCGTTTTGTAATGCGGACTGTTCTTAAGGGCCTGACAAACCTCGACGAACCCGATGCGCTTGAACGGCAGGCCGATCACCTGAACGGTGCCCTCCTTGACAGCATTCTTCAACCGGAAGTCGATGGGATCCAGCCCGCATTTTTCGGC
>JAMXLL010000239.1 GCA_024281015.1 Candidatus Binataceae bacterium | reverse complement strand
GCCTCGCTGATCCTGGTGGCATCTGTATTTCGGGCACAGTTCACGACCACGTGCGCGACAAGCTCCCACTCGCTTATGACGATGCGGGCGAGCAGGCTGTAAAGAATATCACCCGTCCAGTGCGAGTGTGGCGAGTGCGGTTGGCGACCGCGCCACCCGTCCGGAGACACGGAAAATAGCGAGGCGGTATTGGCGTGGCGGTGTGCTCTCGTCGGCGGGGCTCGCTACTATCCTTGCGACAATCGTGCTGGTGCACCACGTCTCGTTCAAGCCGCCGCGCACCTCGGCCTCAATTCCGCCTGCGCAAAAGCCGGAGCTCGCCTTGCCCGACAGACCCTCGATTGCCGTGTTGCCGTTCGTCAATATGAGCGGCGATCACGAGCAGGAATACTTCAGCGACGGCCTTAGCGACTACCTGATTACGCATCTCTCCAGGATCCCCGGGCTTTTTGTTATCGCGCGCAGTTCATCGTTTGTTTACAAAAGGAAGGCCGTGTCCGCGCAACAGGTCGGACGAGAGCTGGGCGTAGGGTTGGTGCTGGAAGGAAGCGTACTGCGGTCGAGCAATCGGATCGAGATCAACGTCCAGTTAGCTGACGCCGCGAGCGCAACAAATCGTTGGGCGCAGAGCTTTGACGGGCCGAGACAGGATCTCTTTACCGTAGAAAACGACATCCTGCGCAAGATCGTGACGACCCTAGCTCTGCTATTCAAGCTCGACAACCTGAAGGTTCCGCGCGGGTTTGCGGGCGTGCAGCCGAAAGAGAACCTTGAAGCATTCGACGATTGGTTGCGTTGCAGTGCTGTTTCAGTGGAGTCAGAATCCGCCTGCGGACATCAAACGCGCGGCCGGCCTCGCGCAAAAAGCGGTTGCTGCTGACGATTCCAACTCCCGCGCCCTGGCGTTAGTCAGCACGGTCGATCAACTCGAAGGGCGGCCCGATCAGGGAATTGAAGATGGCGAGCGCGCGGTCGCGCTCAATCCCAATTACGCGATCGGTTATTGGGTCCTGGGCAGCGCTGTGCTGCTCCACGGCAAACCGGAAGAGGCGATTTCGAGCTTCCAAAAGGCTATCCGGCTCGATCCGGAATCGGAAAGCGTTTACTCCGGCGCCCTTGGTATCGCTTATCTCCTTAGCGAGCGCTATCAACAAGCGGTCCCATCCATCGAAAAGCACGTGGCCGCAATTCCGAACGACATCTTCGCTCGCAGTATGTTGGCTATTGCTTATAGTGAGCTCGGCAGAGGCGCGGACGCCCGCAATGAGGCGTCAGAGATTATGCGGCGCAACCCGCAGTACAGGTTGCCTGCCCCGAGGATTTTTTCCGAAAAGGCCGATATTGGCGCGACGCTATCTTTCAGACCTTCGAATAGCCGGATTGAGGTGAGCCGCGGTTCGCGTTGCGGCGACCAATACTTGCCACTAAGACGCTGGCGTCGTGAGTCGAACCCTCGCCCATTTGCGCAAGGCTGGGCGCATAGCAATGCCCGGTTCATTAAGAGGCGTTAGATGGCTCGAGGGCGCCGTACCTCGTGATACGGTCGATGGCTGGGACGCGATAGGTGATGCGGGCCACGAACGGCAACGGTTCAGCGATCTCGGCTATTTCTTTGTGCAAGTCTCTTCGTCGGTCTTCTTCCAGGCGCCGCTGACCTGAACCTCGCCGACGTGGCCCGTCGGCGTATATGTATCACGCACCCTGTAATCGGTTCCGTTCAGCGTGTTCGTGCCGGTGAATACCGCCTTAGTGGTAGACACGGTATCGGCCGTCTCGACGGCGTGACCGCCAAAATTATCGATAAAGAGGGCGACATATTTTTTGCTGGTACCGTCGTAACCGAAAGCGCCTCTGAATTTAGCCGGAGTCGCGTTTACAGCAGTCTTTGTCTCCGCGCCCTGCACAACGTACCAAAAGCCATCGAGTTCCAGACTGCTAGTAACAATCATGCGGGTCGCATGCTCCGGGCTAACCGGTGAGGCGAAGCTTCGTCCTTTGCATTCAAATCGTCCGCCTCCGCCAACGAGCGGGAGCTGCTTTATTTCAACGGGCGCCTTGGGCGGAGCCGCCGGAGTGTCCTGTTGAGCGAACAAGACTGCGGGACTAACAGACATTGCCAAGCCCAGTGCTAGAAACAATCCAGTTCTCATCAATCCACCCCCAGGTTGCGATATTGGACGTGTAGGTCTTCACATATCAGCGAGTTATTGTCGAGAAGAGGCAGCGGGACCTTCGCGAGATATTCGAGCAGGCCGGCGCCGCGCTCGATGAAGACCTGGTGACCTAATGTAAATGCGGCAGCGTCCGCCGCAGTCATCGCTCACCCTGCGTTCGTCAGGTTTAATCTCTTTCGGCACTCCAATCATCTTTTTTTCAACGTAAAGAAGCCATGAACAATGGGCAGGAAAAGCCCGGTCCGAATAATTCTCTGCGGTGGCGCACCGCCCCATGTGGGAAGAGTCATCGCTGGCGCTTGACAACTGCGATGGTGCCGCGCTTGATGGACACTGAAGCTCGTTCAATGCCCGCTGCGCCCGGCCGCTCGAGGCGGGCCAGCCGCCAGCCCTTTGGGAGGAGAAGATGGAGGCTCCGCCGGGACTCAGATACTCGAAAGAACACGAATGGGTAGCGACTGAGGAGGCCGTGGCCACGATCGGTATTAGCGATCATGCCCAGGAACAGCTGGGAGAGATTGTTTACATAGAGTTACCATCAATTGGCGAAAAGGTTAGCAAGGACGATCCCTTTGGCGTGGTGGAGTCGGTTAAGGCCGTCTCCGATATCTACGCCCCCGTCAGCGGCACGGTGCTTGAGGTCAATGAAGACCTGGCGGAAAGCCCCGAGGTCGTCAACGAAGACCCCTATGGCGACGGCTGGCTGATCAAGGTGAAGGTTAGCGATCCTGCCGACCTTGATGATTTGATGGACAATGAGGAATACGAACGAATGATCGCTCGGGATAAGGACGAATGATCGCGCTCCAAGCGCTTGCGCGCCGACGTTTACGGACAGATATCGGGCCGCGGCTCGCCGCATTCTTGCGGCTGATTCAGGAGTTCCGGCGGTTGGTCAGCCATTAGCGGAAGGATGACCGGCGCGAAGGGGATTTTCATGACCGCGGGTCCTCGGCATTCGATCCCGTGCCAGGTACGGCCTGCGAAACGGAAACGTCGTAGGCCTTGGCAGCCGCTGGCGGATTGGTGAAGACGGCGACAAATCGACAACTTCCCGCCGGCTCAAGTGCAAAGGTCTTGGCCGGTTCAAGCTTCTGAAAAAAATCAATCTCGTGCGGAGTCATCTGGCTAATCATCCCGGGCGATACGTTGTTACCGCAGTATACCGCCTGGGCAGCCAGGGATCGGCGTTGTGAATCCCGCAGCGCGGCAGTCAATTGCACGATGCGCAATGATGCCGTGCCAACATTCTCGGCAGTGCCACTGATTACTACCGCTTTGTGCCCTTCCTTGTTTTCCTGATAAGCCGCGTTCACATCCCGCAAGGCGACCAGTTTGGCCGGTGTCGCAGCCAGGACAAACCGATCACCAATCAGCGGTAGATAACCGAGCACCGCCGACGATGTACCGGGAGAGTTATGGATGGCCAGCGTCAGGCCCGCAAATCCCGCGCCGATTAAAAACATCAGCAGCACGAAAAAACGCGCTGAGTGAGTTATTCGGCGGTTATAGACCGGCGCTTCCTCGTCGGTAAATTCGTCGTCATCACTGAACGCCGGCTCGTTCTCCTCCTTGCGAGTCCGACGCCGCGACGGCCGCGTTATATGCTTCTCGCTGAAAGGGCCACTCGCAATGGATGGCGTCACCTTTGGCAGCAATTCTTCGTCACCTACCTGCCATTGCGGAGCTTCAGCCGGAGCCAGCCTTGGTGTTGATTCCTGTCCTCGGGCGCGGCGCGTCAATCTTGGCGGATCGGGCACCGGCTCCTCTTCTGCTTCTGGAAAATCGAACGACAGATTCTCGCCCGGGCTGGCATTAGGATCTTTGCCGGTAAATAGTCGAGAGTAGAATTCTCGGGCCTGCTCCGCTGCGAGTTGCGGCGACGAGGACGGCTGTGAGGTGCCACTGCCTTGCGGAGCTTGAGGCTCGTCCCGCGGACCCGGCGACGCCAAGCCGGGTGCTTCCGGTTGCGGCTTTCTGGCCGGCGCCTCGCTCTTGGTTGGCTCAGATTGGAAGCGAGCGGATTTATTAATACGCCCTGGATCGGCAACATCTTGGGCCGAGGTAGCGACCGACTCCTCATGGAAACGTGACTCCCGAACGCCTACGGAGCCGGCAGGTTCTGTCGCTTCGGGTTCGGCGGTCCCGGCCGCTGATGGCTCGGTAGATGGCCCCGCTACCGGGGTCCGCTTTGATGCAGCAGTCTCGCCCTGCGTGTCGAGTCGCGATTTGCGCGGCTCAAACGTGAAAACGTGACCGCATCGTGAGCATTTGAACGTCGGCACGCCTTCCGGCAATACCTGTTCATCGATACGGTAACGGGTATGGCAGCTGGTACATTGAACTTCGATCATCCGCACTCCTCCCGCCCTGTTTTAAACGTTAACATACCAGGCGGGTTGAAACAGCTTCGTCTACGCCGCCAAGCTTCTAGACGATGCGGGGCCAAGCCTGGTTGCGGGCGCCGAAATCATTGGGCCTCATGCATATCGCTCTGCTAGCTCGCCGGTTTGATGCCGCCGGTGGCGGCACGGAACGCGACCTTCTCATAACCGCGCGAATTCTGGCGGCAGCCGGCCATGAAGTAACCATCTACGCCGATGAGGTTCGGAGCCAGTACTCTGGGCTTGCAGTGAGGCCTGTCGCGGTCGTACCTCTCGGCCGGTCTCTGCGATTGCTCAGCTTTGCTATTCGCGCGCCATCCATAGCGCGGCGCGACGGCGCTGAACTGGTAGTGAGTTTCGCTCGCGCAATCAATGTCGACATTATGCGCTCAGGAGGTGGCGCGCATGCGAGCTATGTTCGGGCGGCTCGTCGCTGGCGCGGCCCTATGGGATCTGCGGTAATGCGCGTCAGTCCTTACCATCGTGCACAAATTGCGCTGGAACGGACCAGCTTCAAATCGCGCAATCTCCGATGCGCAATCGCGGTATCCGAACTCGTACGCCATGACCTGTTCAAGACCTTCGTTCTGCCCCCGGCCAAGGTGGTCACCTTGTACAACGGTGTAGATCTGAAGCGCTTTGCACCCAACCGCGACAAATCACTTAAGCGGAAAATAAGAGCAGGACTCGGGCTTGCCGAAGATTGCAGGACGGTCGCGTTTATCGGCCATGGTTTTGCGCGCAAGGGGCTGGGCTTTCTCCTGCAAGCATGGCCGATGGTTGATCCGGGAACCTACCTGGTCGTTGCGGGCTCGGACCGGGCGGCGGCAGCATACCGGCGCCGTGCGCGTCGGCTGGGTATCGCCCGTCGGGTAATTTTCGCTGGACCCTGGTCTTACATTGAGCGTCTTTTTGCCGGGGTAGATGCGCTCGCCTTGCCGTCATTATTCGAGCCGTTCGGTAATGTAATAGTGGAGGCGATGGCGGCCGGTTTGCCGGCGCTCTGCAGCCGGCAAACCGGAGCGGCGGAACTGATACCGCCGGAACTGGGGGAGCTGGTGGTCGACGATCCTACCGATACGGAGGAACTGGCTCGTCGCATAAATTTGCTGGTGCGCTTGGGCCCCGATGTTTCGCAAGTGGCGCGCGCCGCTGCTGAGCAATATAGTTGGGACCGCCATGGCGCAGAGCTCTTGCGCATTATCGCCACGGCTGGCGCACAACAGGGACCTCAAGCGTCGAGCTAGTAGATGTGACCGGCGTGCTATTTCAGAGGCGCGGAGCTCACTTGCTCTGCCGCGCAATTGCGGCGAATTGAATCGCTAACGTACACTGACTGATTCTCAGTCGCTTGGCCTCGTGTCTATCTCTGCCGCTGCTTTAGCAATCCGTCGCGCATTCCTTTTGCCGTTGCCAGGCGCCGTTCTTCCCGGGCAATACGAAAGGTAGGCGCGTGGATTGCACGCGCAAGCATCAGCCGGACCGCGGCAACCGCGATTTTGATCACGACCTCCCCCCGGGAATGCTGCTCGTGCAAGGTCCGGCAATAACCACGTTCCCGTGCAATGCGGATGAATCGGGTCCGAACGGCGCGTCCCGGATCAACTTCATGCCAAACCAGCGCACGCGGCGCATAGCCGATTTTCATGCCTGCCCGTCGCACCCGCTGAGATAGCTCGGTCTCTTCTTCATGACCGCTTGCTCCCGGACCCAGCCGCTCGTCGAAGGGGCCCACGGCGCGCAACGCGGAAGCGCGAAACGCCATGTTGGCACCTGTTACGCCGCGAACTTCGACTACCGCTTCGCCCTCATCAACGATCGGCAAATCGAGATACGACGCGGCCGGCCCGGCCACGGCATACGGGTCCTTAGCAGGTAGAATTCTGCCCCCCATCGCGGCGAACTGAGGGTAATCATCGAAAAAACGATCCACGGCATTTACATAATCAGGCGCGGCTATGACGTCGTCGTCCAGAAACGCGATGATTTCACCTGCTGCCATCGCTAGCGCACGATTTTGACTGCGGCATTTCCCGGGATTGGGGTCATGAAGATGGCTCAGCGCGATTCCGGGGTTATCGATTTGCACTGGGGCCTGCGTCCCGTTTTCTGCCACAAACAGTTCATGTTTTTCAGGGTCAAGCTGAGGTTTGAGGCTCAGCAGCAATCGCGCCAATGAGCCTGGCCGTGCATGGGTGGCGATGATGATCGAGAGTTTCACGGAGGACTTCCAAACGCGTGCGCCCGTATCGAATCGTCTTTAGCGAGGCCGATTTCAGTGCCAGGGAGCCTACTCAGGCCGGCGGCAAGAGCAGTTCCAAAAACCGCATCGTTAGTTCGTAAGTCAATCCCCAAATTACTTGCTGCTGATATAAGATGGCTGGACGATGCGCGGCACTGCCATTGCGCTCCCATCGATAGGAGCCGCGGTAACGCCGATCGGTAAGGGCGCCGAGTGGCACTTCGAAGATCTCCGCTACCTCCTTTGGGTCCGGCCTCAATTCAGGGGTACCACGAACGACTCCGACGAAGGGCGTGACCATGATATCGGTGCTATGAGTCCGGCGGCCGTCGAAAGTGCCGAGCACCTCCACCGCTTGCGGGTCGAGTCCGACCTCTTCGTAAGCTTCGCGCAAGGCGGCCGCCAATAAATGCGGGTCACGCCGATCGAACCGTCCGCCGGGAAAGGCGACCTCGCCGCGATGGCTGGCGAGGCGATCCGAGCGCCGCGTGTACAGCACATGAAAACGACCTTCGCGGCACAACAATGCGACCAGCACAGCCGCAGCCTTCAACTCAGTACCGGGAGCTGGCCGTGCGACGCTGTCCGCACGCTTCAGCCTCAATCGCAAATGTTCCAGTTGATCGCCGATGCTCAGAGTGAACCCGGATCCGTTCATGTCGCCTCGATCATTGTTGGGTTGGACAATTTGCGCAAGGGGCGGGGCTGCAACCTCTTGAGGCATGATAGAATTTGATACTGGTACTCAGGCAAAGCTGGAATAATGACTCTCGACTACACATTATTGGGCGGAGCACGTGGGAGCCGGTGAAGCAGACAATAACAAGTGGGGAAGCCGACTCCGGCGAGGTGCGCTTGACAAAAAGGTCGCCGACTACGGAGAGGCGATTTCTTATAGGGCGTTATCATGAAATCGTCCTCAAGGGGCGCAACCGCTGGCGCTTTATCGAACAGCTTAAGCAGAACCTTCGCGCTGCATTCTCTGATTACCGTCTCGGTAGTATTCGGAGCCAAGGACCCCGTCTAATAGTTTCCTTACCGGCTGAAATCAGCGATGAGGTCGCGGCCGAGCGTGCAGGCCTGATATTTGGACTGCAAAACTTCTCGATCAGTCACGCGGTCGCGCTCGAGATTGAAACAATTAAACGGCGGGCGGTCATGATTGCGGCTGGCGCGCTGGCCAAGGCTCACGCTGCGAGCTTTCGCGTGTCGGCGCGGCGCGCTGAAAAACGCTTTGCCCTGAACTCGATGGAAATCGACCGGCTGGTCGGTGCGGAGGTCGGCTTAGCGCTGGGGCTCAAGGTTGATTTGGAAAATCCGGGGCTGACCATCTCAATCGAGATACTGCCGGATGCGGCCTACGTTTCTGCCGGTAAGATTGCGGGAGCCGGGGGCCTCCCCGTTGGAATTAGCGGTCGGGGTCTGGTCCTGCTGTCGGGTGGCATCGACTCGCCGGTAGCCGCCCACCGAATGATGCGGCGCGGAATGCGGGTCGACTTCGTACATTTCCACAGCTATCCCCTGGTCTCCAGCGCCAGCCGCGAGAAGGCGAACGAACTTGCCGCCCACCTGACTCGCTACGAAGGAAGGTCCCGCCTGATGCTGGTACCGTTTGCCTCCGCGCAACGGGAAATCGTGGCCCGCGCGCCGCGTCCGCTGCGAGTCGTGCTTTATCGCCGGACCATGATGAGAATTGCGAGCTTGCTCGCTGGCAACGTCGGCTCTCAGGTCCTCGTCACAGGCGAGAGCCTTGGCCAGGTCGCTTCGCAGACACTGGACAACATGATGGTAATCGAGCGTGCGGCGTCGCGGCCGGTTCTGCGCCCACTAATCGCACTCGACAAGAACGAGATCGTTAACGAGGCTCGCCGGCTGGGGACCTTTGAGACTTCGATCCTGCCTGACCAGGACTGCTGTTCGTTGTTCGTGCCGGCCCATCCCGAAACGCACGCGCGCCTGGAGGACGTAGCTGCGGCCGAAGCAATGCTCGATATCGAGCGGCTAGCCGGCGACGCGGTGAAAAGCACCGAAATTGTCGACAATTCGTTCCCGCTCTAACGGGAGTGAGAGCATGGAGGATAACATGGACATTCCCCTGCAGGTTGCCGAACTCGATCATGTCGTGCTGCGATGCCGCGCGCAGGACCTCATGTTGGATTTTTACACGCGCGTGCTCGGCCTCAAGGAAGAGCGGCGGATCGCGCAAATCGGTCTGATTCAACTTCGGGCCGGCGCCAGCATGATCGATCTGGTTCCTGCCGCGGAGCCACGCGTTGAATCCGGCAGCAATGTCGACCATTTTTGCTTGGGGATAAAGACCGCCGATCTTCACGCTACGATAGACTACCTGCGCACGAATTCCGTCGAGGTACTCGGCGAGCCAGGGGCGCGGTATGGAGCCCGTGGAATGGGAAATTCGATCTATGTGCGCGACCCGGAGGGCAACGTCATCGAGCTCAAAGAAATGCCGGGCGAAGAGCGGGAGGCGCAGTGAGCAGGCAGGGAACACTGAGGACAAGGCAAAAACAGCCGAGGCGGCTATATTGGTTGGCTCCGCTCCTCATCTCCGTATCTTCATTCCTTCTCTCGGGATGCTTCCGGCGCTCGCCGTATGGCACCGCCGAGCGCTACGTGGAAAATCTGCAGCAGTTCAACTACACACGGTGCTATAGCCTCTTATCAACTCAAGATCGGGCCGAGCGCTCGCTGCAGCAGTTCCTCGCTGAGATTCCGCTTGCACCGGACGTGAGCCCAATATGGTTCCGGCCGATTCTGCACGTAATGCACTTTGAGTTGGGCGCACAGCACCGCGAGCGCGACCGTAACAGTGCTACCGTGGCAGTGCGAATCACCTTGCCCGATTTGCCGCTATGGGAACGCACGCTTGATGCTAAGGCGGGAAGCGATGGTTCCCCCAGTCAACTCGCTGAGCGTGCTTTGGCTACCGGAGTCTATCCCACGGTGACCTACGACGACCGGATTTTTCTGGTCAAGGAAAACCACCATTGGCGGATTTTGGCCGGCTTCGCGGCTCGCGATCGTGTGCTCAACCACCATCGTCAGGCGATGCTCGATTTTTATGCGGGCCGGTTTGGTCAGGCCGCTGCTCAGTTACGTTTGGTGGTTGCTGAGCTTCAAGACCTGCCTGGTACCGGAAATGCTGGCCTCGCCGCCCGCATGCGGGCCGAACTGGCGGACATAAGTAAAATCATGGCCGAAACTTCGGCCGCCACCGGCTACACTTCCAGGCTGAAGCTGGACAAGGTTGCGATGCGAATGGCGGAAGAGCGCGTACCAGCTATCTTCGGCGATGTCACTAATGAGGGCAACCGGGCTATTGATGAGTTAAGGTTGGCCGTGACGTGGTACGAGGGGCGTGGCAAGAGCCTCAAGATTGTCGATCGCGAAGAACACCCGATCGTTGTCACGCCAATCGAGTTTACCGATTTCAGCCGCGAGGTAATACCGTTTCTTCCTGGAGAGTCGCGGCATTTTGGCTTTATTCTCAGCGCCACGCCTGAAATTCAACAGAACGCGACGCCATACGTCACCATCGCGTCGCTCGCTTTCACGGCAATTCCGGCACCTTTACCACGACTTCAAACGGCATCACTGCCGCACGTGCTGGATCCGGTTGATCCTCGGTCTGCTGCGAAGCCGCCGGCACCTGCGACGCCATCCGCTCAATCGGTTGAGCGTTCCCTCGCCACCGCCCACCCGGAGGCCACTAACCTGCGGAGTGGTCAGCATTGATCGTCCTGCCGTACTGATCGATCCGCGACATAGCTGTTTTGGCAATTCCGATCACGATAGCTGTCCCCACCCACAACAGATCGCAGCTTCTTGCGGCGACGCTGCAGAGCATCGAGGCACTGCACTTGCCAGGGTTCGAGGCTGAATGCATCGTTGTCGATAATCGTTCGACCGACGACACGAGCGCAGTCGTCGCGGATTTCGCCTCGCATTCCAGAGTGCCTACACGATACGTCTATGAGGGTGCGCCTGGTTCGAGCTGCGCGCGAAATCGCGCCGTCGAGGAAGCCCGGGGCGAGTTCATTCTGTTCATCGATGACGATGCGTTGGCCGAGCCAGGCTGGGCGATCGAGATGCTGGCGGAAATCGAACGCCGTCAGCTCGATGCTGGCTGCGGCATGGTGTTGCCGCGATGGTGCCAGGAGCCGCCCGGCTGGCTTGGGCCGAGCCTGTATGTTCGTCTGGCAGTTCATGATCCAGCCAGACTCGCGAACGCTTCGCGTTCAGAGTGCGACACGCTTCACAACTATTTCAGTGCGAACGTTGGATTCCGGCGGCGGGCGCTGGATAGATTCGGCAAGTTCCGGGTGGATTTAGGGGTGGTGGGAGGCAATCCCATGTCGGGCGAGGACACCGAGTTGTTCGCGCGTATCATGGCCGGCGGCGGAAGGATAGGATTTGTGCCGCGCGCCCGGGTCCATCACCTAATCCCGCCCGAGCGGATGAAGCGATCATATCTTCGCGGCAAGAGTTTCGCCTTCGGCTACGGCAGCGCTTTGGCCGGCGGCCGCCATCATAATCATTTCGACAAGCTTGTCCGTAATGCTGTCCGTCTGCTCGTCGCTGCTGTGCGCGGTGATGCCGAGCGCACCGTCTATCACGAGCTCGAATGCGCCAACTACTTTGGCTACTGGCGTGGCCGCCTGGATTTGATATTGCGCCAAGGTCGCACGAACATCTAGCTCTCTTTCGGCGAGTAAAAAATGTGTACCTACTATAGAGTAGCTGTAGATTACTCGGTTCCCTCTGCTGTTACTCTGTTGTTATAAAATCAAGCGATTGTCTAGGCAATCAGGATCCCTGTGGTCTGCAGCAGCAGCGTCGCGTTGAGTGCGAGTACTAAAACAACGGCCCCCAGAGTTATGGCGTAAGTTGTTCGCGTGGCGGTGAACTCACCCATAACTCG
>JAMXLL010000238.1 GCA_024281015.1 Candidatus Binataceae bacterium | reverse complement strand
GATCCCGTGTCCGACGGACATTCCGATGACGAAAGCCGACACTACTATGACAGGTTCGCGTGTTGCGATCGCCCAAAAAACGGGAAAACGAAAGACAAATCGCGGCGACGCAGCCGAGGAGATATATAACCCGCCGACCCATGCGATCAGAGAGACTTCCGAATAAAGGTATAGTGATCAGCTCCACCGCAGCGCCTAGCGCTATGGCTCCAAGCACCAGGCTACGAGGAAGTCCGAGGTCGGTGACTGCGTAGTTCAGCCCGAAGATAGTCAAAACGTAAATCCACGATATCTCGGTGATCCGGGCGCCGAGCCCGATCAGAAGATCCTTGGGGTGATGCAGTATCGTATCCAGAACGGGCAGGCGTGCGACATTGCCTTCGCTCAGGACGCGCTTGAAATCCGGAGTTTCGTCGATCCGCAACCTAATAAAAATACCAATCATTACAAGCGCGGCGCTCGCGACGAAAGGTACCCTCCAGCCCCAGGACATGAATTGCTGTTCACTGAGGGAAGCCAAGGCAAAAAACGATGCCGTACCGAGTGCCATTCCCAACGGGAAGCCGATCTGCACCAGACTTCCATAAAAGCCGCGTTTGTCAGGCGGAGAGTGTTCGGTAGCCATTAAGACCGCGCCACCCCACTCGCCGCCGACTGTAATCCCCTGCACCAATCGACACGCGACCAACAACACTGGCGCCGCGATACCAATGCTGGCATACGTGGGAAGCAAGCCAATTAGCGTTGTTGCGACACCCATACTCACCAACGTCAGTATCAGCATTGATTTCCGGCCTAGCCGATCCCCGAAATGGCTTAAGATAATGGCACCGAGCGGGCGAGCGAAGAATCCGACGCCAATGGTACTGATCGCTATGAGCTGTCCAACCAGCGGGTCGTGTGTTGGAAAAAACAGCTTATTGAGAACAAGTGACGCCGCAGTGCCGTAAATCAGAAAGTCGTACCACTCGATGGTCGTGCCGATTGCGCTTGCCGCTACTACGGTGCGCATCGAAGCAGCGTCACCCTCGCCGTGTACTGTGGGGCGCCAAGTCGTTTTTTCGCCTCCCTAAGGTAACTACAGAAAATGATGGTAATACGTGGCGCACCACCCTAGCCAGATCGGAACGTTAGGGACCCTGGCGGCTGGGACGAAATTGCGCGATCCGAGCGATACGTTCGATGCGCTTTACATGATCACAGGTTGCGGCGGTGCATTTCTTTCGGCAGGCCGGGCTTAATCGGCACCGATGCGAAGGGGTGGCGAAGGGGGTAGCGGCGATGTCACGATAGAACTGGGCGCGGTTGGCGGATTCAGCCTCGATAAACGACGGACTTTCTTCCGGCATAATTTTCCCAATCTGGGGGAATGAGTCCCGGCCTGCCAACCAAGCAAAAGCCGTGCCTCCGCACCTGAATGGACACAATCGGATGAGCCACAAATTCCATGTTGGGCAGAAAATCGTGGGAGCTCCACGCCACAATGAACAGCGCGACCAGGGCAAGGGCAGCAAGCGGGCGAGCTGCTTGCTCCGTTTACGGCTGGTTCACGGAGGGCTTTGACACGCGCGATCTGAAGGAGGCGAAGGCGCTGCTGGAAGAGTTGGCGGCGTAACGGCTCGCTATACGCCCGCGAGCAGAGGACTTTCCGGCGGATTCTTCGACAGGCTACGACTCCTCCTCTGGCACCACGTGGAGCCCACGCGAGTATGCGTTCTAACTTGGTCTGGGAAATGCGCTATTGTGGTAGCGGGAAATCGAAACGTCCCGAGGCAACACATGCTACCCAATGATACACGGTTCATCACCGATGAGGCGAGCCTTCGGGCTCTGCATCCTCAGCCGATGCTCCGGGCTACCGGCAAGGTGCTTCGGGCACTCGACGAGTACTGCCGCCGCATCATCTCGCTCTCGCCATTCTGCGTCGTTGCAACTCAGGGACCCAACGGCGCCGACATCTCGCCCCGCGGCGATCCCGCGGGGTTCGTGCGCGTAGTAGACGATCTCACGCTGCTGCTACCCGATCGAGTGGGCAACAACCGGCTCGACACTATGACCAACCTGCTCGTCAACCCGTGGATCGGTCTGTTGTTCCTGGTGCCCGGCATGAACGAGACGCTCCGCATCAACGGCACTGCTCGCATCACCGACGATGCGCGGCTGCTGTCACCAAGCGCGATCAACAATCGCGCGCCGAAGGTTGGCATTATCGTCACGGTCGAGGAAGCGTTGCTTCACTGCGCTAAGGCATTGGTGCGATCAGCGCTCTGGGATGGGAGCCGGCATATCGATCGGTCGATCCTGCCCAGCTACGCTCAGATGCTGCTCGAGCACGTTAAAGGCCTCACTCACGAGGACAACGAGCGACAGTCGCAGATAATGGCCGAGCGTGGACTCTATTAGAGGTGCCGTCACGGAGGCGTGCGGCGTACTGATTGCGTGCTGTTGGTCTCGGCCAAACCATCGGTAAGCGCCAGCCAGCGGATTAACGGGTGGTCAAAGCTTTGCAGGAGGCGGCGTTTTTCATCATGGAGCCCGGCGTTTCGGTTGCGCGCGAAGATGTGCGGGCGACGTTGGCGGCGCCATCTCTTCTTGCGTCCGTTTCATTGATCACCCTCTCGTGTGGCAGTAAGCGCCGGCCACGTGCCCGCCGTGCCATCCACTCCTCCTTCATTTCTTTGAAACCGTCGGGCATGCCAGCATCGCGCACCCGCAGCTCATCACGCAGCGCATCCATGTCGATCCAGCCCGCATTCCACGGAACTGTGGCCAAGTCTTCCTGCACGAGCCGTCGACCGAGCCGCCGCTCGGTGCAGCGGAAGCACAGGAGCGCTTTCAACTTGTCATGGTCTTCATACTGGTTTTTGCAGTACATCCTGCACGAAATCAAATTCGAGCTGATTGGGATGGAGCGTGCTGCGAGCCGCAACGTAACGCTCGGCCCCGATTGGAGAGCCTGCGATGCTCGCCCAGAGCTCGTCG
>JAMXLL010000237.1 GCA_024281015.1 Candidatus Binataceae bacterium | reverse complement strand
GGCAACATCAGAACCGGCGCCGGGTTCGGTAATAGCGAACGCGCAGAAGGTCAGCTTCTCAAGCATCGGCGATAGATAAGCGTGCTGCTGCTGAGGGTTGCCGGCTATCGCGATCGGCAAGGTCCCCAGTTCGTTGGCACCGACAAAGTTGGCGATCCCGGCGCAGCCATAGTTCAGTTCTTCCAGAATCAGGCTCGAATCGAGCACGCCGAGCCCGGCTCCGCCCAAGCTGGCGGGCACGCCAAGGTTCATCAGTCCTGCCGCAAAGGCTTTCTCGCAGACTTCACGCGGGAAGATTTCTTCTTCGTCGTACTCTCGCGCCCGCGGGATTATCTCCTGTTCACTGAATCGGCGCGCCAGTCCCTTCAACTGTTGTTGCTGCTCGGTCAGATCAAAGCCGATCATTGGCGATATTCCTCCCGCACACAGGGTGAGCTGTCAAACTCTGATGTGTCGTGCCGCAGATAAGCCAGTCGACAGGGCGCACCGTTGTCATTCTGACCACTGGCATCCGCGGCCATTCTGCCTACCATACTATGGGCTACAGAGGGGCCGCCCGGAAGCTTGAAAAAACCCCGATGGACAGATATGACGGCCATGGGTACGCGATGGGGCGGAGCCCATCTACACAAGGAGAATCCGATGCCAGTCACTCTTATCGCCAGGATTAAGGCCAAGCAGGGCTGCGAAGGTCAGCTCGAAGAAGCTTTCCGCGATATGATCAAAAAGGTTCGCGCGGCGGAACCCGGCTGCCAGGCCTATATCCTGCACAGGGCCAATGATGATGCCACGCAATTCGTCTGGTATGAGACTTATAGCGACCAGGCTGCGTTTGATAATCATCGCAAAACCGAACACATGAAAGAAATGGGCGGACGCATCGCCAACCTGCTCGACGGCCGTCCTCAACTCGAAATGCTCACCGAAGTCGACCGCAAGTAGTCCCGGTTGCTGGCAAACCGCTGACGTCCTCCCCCGTTCTTCCGAGACGGGGGAGGAGTAACCTGCTTGCTGCATGCCGAGAACCATCGTAATGGGGCACCCCAGGCATTTTGGGGTACATGGCGGCGCGAATCCCCACACTCGCAACGTGCTCGGAGTCAAGCGGCGAGTTAACCCAAAAGTCGCGTATCGGCAATGGCATTCGCTTGCTCGAGCCTTTGTCGCTCATGGCACCGAGGTGTGCGTGATTGAGGCGCACCCACAACTTTCGGGATTGGTATATCCCGCTAACGCCGGATTCCTGTATCCGCTGGATCTCGGCCACGGTTCGCTTCCATCCTCCGAAAAGATTTTCCACCTATCGCACCTGCTGCCGACGCGAGCCGCAGAGCGCGACGTCTACCGTCCTTTTATCCGTGGGATGGGCTATCAGACACACGATATTCGCGCGCGTTTCGAAGGCGAAGCCGATTTTTTTCCCGCTGGTTCCTTCATGTTGTTTACTCACGGAACCATAGAACGTCAGCGCTTTGTGCCGCGTTTCGGGCTGCCTCCCTGGAAGCGGATCTACGGGTTTCGCTCGGAGACCGCCGCTCTTGACGAACTAGGCGTGATTGTTGGCAATCGTCCCGTCCTGGATCTGGAGCTGTGCCTCGAGGCGCATTACCACGGCGATACGGTGCTGTGCTCGTTTGGAGCCGAGCGCGAGTTCCTGCTGGTCTACATGGCCGGTCTCGGCGCACAGTCACGTGAGCATATCCACCAGGCCTTTGGTGATCGGCTCATCGAGCTTTCGGAAGACGACGCCGGGTTATATGCGGCGAATTCGTTTCAGATTGACGACGGCGAAAGACTTTATCTGTTCATGCCCGAAGGCGTCAGCAATCAACTACTTGACCAGGTTCGCGCTCGGTCTGTGGAACCGGTATTGATCAACGTGAGCGAATTCCTGGCCAAAGGCGGCGGCTCTATTAAATGCATGATCCTTGACCTGGGACCGCGTGACCAGCAGCCGTCCTCTCCCGCGGCGGTCACATTCCGCACCGAGCATAGCTACGAACACCTGTTCCCCGCCGAAGCCTAAAGCTCCAAAATTCTCATGATATGGCCGCACGGCGCTCGCGCGGTTCGGGGCGACGGGCGGGCGCAACCTCCTGCGGTTCGCGTTTGCGTCCGCCGCCGCCGAGCCATTGATGCAACTGGTCCATGTAGGTGTAGACGACCGGCGTGATGTAAAGCGTCAACAGTTGCGAGAACAGGAGGCCGCCGACCACCGCGACGCCCAATGGCCGGCGCGACTCGGCACCGGCGCCCAGACCTACTGCAATGGGCAGCGTGCCCATCAGTGCCGACATCGTGGTCATCATGATCGGCCGGAAGCGAATCAGGCAGCCTTCGTAGATCGCATCGGCTGCGCTCTTGCCCTCGGTGCGTTCGGCGTCCAGGGCGAAGTCAATCATCATGATTGCGTTTTTTTTGACCAGGCCCACCAGCATGATTATTCCAACGAAGCTGAGCAGATCTAGCTCATAATGAAACAGCATCAGGCTGACCAGCGCACCGAACCCCGCGGCCGGAAGGCCCGAGAGGATGGTGAGGGGATGGATGAAGCTCTCGTACAAGATCCCTAGCACCAGGTAAATGACGAGAATCGCCATCCCCAGCAGGACTCCCAGATTACTGAGTGAAGATTGAAACGCTTGTGCCGCACCGGAGAAACTATGGGTGATGCTGGCCGGCAGGGTATCGGCGGCCACCGCTCCAATTTCCTGTAGTACTTTGCCGAGCGAAGCGCCGGGTCCGAGATCGAAGGAAATTGTCACCGAGGGCAACTGTCCCGAGTGATTTACAGACAGAGCGCCCAGCGTCGGGGTGACTTTCGCAACTGTATCGAGTGGGACCAGTTGCCCGTTCGCCGCGGCAACGTATAGCAGGTGTAACGCCCGCGGGTCGGCCTGGTACTGCGGGAGAAGTTCCATCTCGACCCAATATTCGTCTTCGGGAGTATAGATCGTAGAGATTTGCTGAGAGCCATAGGCCAATCCCAGGGCATTCTCGACTGCCTGTGCAGTCAGGCCGAGCGAATGCGCCTTGTCACGATCGATTTGAATGGATGCCTGGGGATTGGCGACTTCGAGATCACTGTTGACCCCGCGTAGATCCGGCATCCGACGCATCTTTTGCTCGAGGATCGTTGCGTACTTGTACAACTGATCGGTGTTAGGGCTCTGCAAGGTCAATTGGTATTGACTCTGGGTGAAGCGCGCATCGATTCGTATCGGCGGCGGATTCTGCATGAAAACCATTAAACCGGGGACTTGGGAGAATTCTCCCCGCCATTTGTTTATTAACTGATCGGCGGAGAGCTTGCGCTCCGATGGCGGCACGAGGTGCGCGAACAAGATACCGGAATTCAGCGTCCCACTTGGTCCCGCGCCACCCACACCGGCAAAAAAAGTGATGACGTTGGGGTCGCGCATCACCATGTCGGCGAATGCCCGTTGATGCTTCACCATCGCGTCGAAGGAAATCCCTTGCGCGGCGCGCGTGAATATCACGACCTGGCTCGAGTCTTCGCTCGCGATGAATCCCTTGGGAATGGCATAGAAGCCCCAGACGGTCCCCCCGATAGTGAGGAACAGCACCGAGATAGTGAGCCGCCGATGGCGCACCACCCAGGCAAGGGTCCGGCGATAGAATTCGAACACGCGGTCGAAGCCGCGCTCGATACCCTCATAGAGCCGCCCATGGCGTTCTGACGAGGGCGCCCGCAAGAAGCGGCTGCAGAGCATCGGGGTAAGGGTCAGGGAGACGAAGCCGGAAACCAGGATCGCGGCGGCGATGGTTACCGCGAACTCGTGCAGCAGCCGCCCGATCAATCCACCCAGGAAAAGCACCGGGATAAACACTGCGGCCAGCGACACGGTCATCGATACTATGGTGAAGGCTATCTCACCCGACCCGTCCAGCGCCGCCTGAAACCGGTTCTTGCCCATCTCCTCGTGGCGGACGATATTTTCCAGCATCACAATGGCATCGTCGACCACGAACCCAACCGACAACACAATGGCCAGCAGCGACAGATTGTCCAGCGTGTAATCCAACGCCCACATCACGGTGAACGTGCCGATGATGGCCAGCGGCAGGGCTACGCTCGGGATGGCGGCGGCGGAGAGTTTCCGCAGGAACAGGAAGATCACCATCACCACCAGGAACATGCTCAAGAGCAGGGTGAACTGGACGTCATAGACCGAGGCCCGGATCGACTGCGAGCGATCGTAGAGAATCGAGAGTTCAATGGACGCCGGCAGTTCAGCCCGGAACGTCGGCAACAGTCGCTTGATGTTGTCCATCACTTCGACGGTGTTGGTGCCGGGCTGA
This sequence comes from Candidatus Binataceae bacterium, assembly GCA_024281015.1. Taxonomy (GTDB): domain Bacteria; phylum Desulfobacterota; class Binatia; order Binatales; family Binataceae; genus JAMXLL01. The sequence continues at coordinate 17,960 of JAMXLL010000237.1, read as the reverse complement.
CGCCGGATCGCCAGCACGATCGCACGATTGCCTCGCACCCAGCCGGCCACTTTGTTGTTCTGCACATCATCAAAGGCATGGCCGATTTCGCTCAGCCGAACGGGCATGCCATTGCGATAAGCGACGATCAGTGGCTGGTAGGCGGCCCCGTCAGTCAACTGGCCATTGGCCTGAACCGTGTAGGCATGATGAGGGCCATAGAGCGTGCCGACCGGCAACTCAACATTGGCATTGCGCACCGCATCCGCGACCTGGTTAATCCCGATTCCCCGCGACGCCATCGCCAGGGGGTCGAGTTGAATGCGCACTGCATACTTTTGCGAGCCGTAAACGAGCACCTGGGCAACGCCGGGGATCATCGAGATCCGCTCGCCCAGGTAGGTCTCGGCGTAACGGTCGACCGTCGAGAGCGGCAGAGTCGAGGAACTCATCCCGATATAGGTGATAGGATTGTCGGACGGATTCACCTTTTGGTACGAAGGCGGGCTTGGCATGCCGATCGGCAACTGCGACTCGGCCGCCGAAATCTTCGACTGCACATCCTGCGCCGCTGCATCAAGATTGCGAGTAAGGTCGAATTGGATGGTGATGTCGGTTTCGCCCTGGGTACTGGCCGAGGTCATCTGCGTAACGCCGGCAATCGTCGAAAATTGCCGTTCGAGCGGAGTCGCTACGGCCGAAGCCATCATTTCGGGACTGGCGCCGGGCAGACTGGCACTAGCGACTATAGTCGGGTAATCGACATTCGGCAGATCGTTTACAGGCAATTGCCGATAGGCTGCGAACCCGAAAATGACAAACGCCAGCGATACCAGCGTCGTCATCACCGGCCGTCGAATAAAGAGTTCAGCGAGATTCATGCGCTGCCTGTTTCCAATCAGCTACAACCTTACCATTCCCGGTCCGCAATCGCGCAACGACTGCTTCGGCGCCTGGGCTCCTTTCCCCTGGCGCCTGAGCTTAGATGTTCCAAGCTCACCGCGGCGTCCGTATCATCCGGCAGCAACGGTCTTACAGCGAACTTTTGATTCTTACGGTGGCGCCGGGAGCAAGCAGGAGCTGTCCGTCGGTGACAACAGTTTCGCCCGGCTGAACGCCATGTTCGATGATGGTATCGCTGCCTACTTGGGCGCCGGCCACCACGGGACGCAGATGCGCATGCATATGATCATCGACCACGAAGACAACAGAGCCGTTCTGGCCTGTCTGGATGGCTTGGGACGGGACCAGGGTCGCGTTACGGATCTGATTCAGGGTAAGCGTTGCGTTGACAAACTCCCCAGGCCACAAGCGGCGGTTCTCGTTTTGGAACAGGCCTTTCAGCAGGATCGTGCCAGTGGTCTTGTCGACCGTGTTGTCAATAAAAGCGAGTACTCCATGCTCGGGGCTTTCCGGTGAATTAGGAATTGCCGCATCCACTTCCAGGCGGTGCGTCTCCAAGTTCATTCTTACGACCGGCAACTCACTCTCCGGCACCGAAAACGCTACGTAGATCGGCTGCACTTGTGTGATGGTAACCATCGGGTTATCCGCATCAGCTTTGATTAAATCGCCGATATGCGCCTGGAGGTTACCGGTGCGGCCGTCCAACGGTGAAGGAATCTGCGAATATTCGAGATTGAGCCGCGCAGTGTCGATGGCCGCCCGATCGGCGATGACCGTGGCCCGCAGCGCTGCAGCCGTCGCATGCGCCTGGTCGTACTGCTCGCGTGACCCAACGCTCTGCTCGAGCAAATACGAATAGCGCTTCTCGTCGGCATCGGCCTTGACCATTTGCGCCTGGTCCTTGGCGAGGTTGGCCTGAGCCAGCCTGAGTGCCGCCACAAATGGACGCGCATCGAGCGTAAAGAGAAGCTGACCCTGCTCAACCAGGTCACCCTCGTGAAAGTGAATCGCAACCAGTTGGCCCTCCACGCGTGATTTGATGTTGACCGTCGCGAAGGCTTCCACGTTGCCGATTTCATGGAGTTGGTTGGGAACCGTTTTCGACACGGCCTTTGCAACCAAGACCGGCGCCGCCGGGCGAGCCATCATTGCGGTGTTTTCGCCCTTGGAACATCCACCCATCAGCAGCAGGAGGATGACAATTCCAGCCTGGTTCAGGCTTGTTCGCTTTCGCGTACTGAATGTACCTTGTCCACCGAGCTGTAACATCATGGCTCGGCGCACCCTGGCGTAATGAAGAAGATGGGTGACATTAACCTGCGTGTTCCCTCACCCTGATCGGAAGCAAATTTGATCTATCCGTCCAAAATAACCAGCGCTGAACAAGAAATGCCGATTGTAGCAAGGGAGATCGAGCCCCGCGCTACCGCCAATCGGAGCACATGTTTTTGCCTTCCTACCCGACAGCACCAGGTGAGGCCTGTCGCAATCCAACGACTGGGATTCAAACCACTACTCGACGTTTTGCACCTGCTCGCGCATTTTTTCCACTTCGCCCTTCATCTCGACAGTGATCTGCGACATCCTGGCATGCTGAGCCTTGGCGCCCATAGTGTTCAGTTCGCGGTTGATTTCCTGTAGCAGGAACTCGATAGACTTGCCGATCGGACCGGTTCGTTTCAGCAGTGTGCCCATGGCTTCGAGATGGACCCGCAGGCGCGTCATCTCTTCGGTGATGTCGCCATGTTGCGCGGCCGCCGATGCTTCTTCATAGAGGCGCTTCTCGTTTACCGGGAGATCGGCCAGCAGTTCGCGGATACGCGCTTCGAAATTCGCCCGAATCACTGCACGAGCTTGCGCCGCAAGTTCGTCCATTCGCGGGATTGCCGAACCAAGAGTCTTGAGCCGCAGCTCGAAATCACGCTTGAGTGCTCGGCCTTCGCGTACACGCTCGGTCTCCAGCGCTTTTAGAGCGCGCTCAACTGCCTGCAATCCCAGTTCAGCACCCTGACGAGGTTCGTCCTCTTCTTCCGTAACGTGGAAAACCTCGGGACGCTGTAAAATCGCCTCCAGCCCCAACTTGCCTTCAAGCTTGAGGCTGCGGCCCAGCCGCCTGAGTTCCCGGACGTAGATTCGCGCCAATTCATGGTTGACTTCCAACTTGGTCTTGCTGGGGCCGACCCGCGTACAGCGAACGAAGACCTCGACGCGTCCGCGCGAGACTACGCCTTGGACGATTTTGCGGATTTCAGCCTCATACTGGCCCCAGGTGCGCGGCAGGTTGAGTTTGAGCTCGAAGAAACGCTGATTGAGGGCGCGGGTTTCGGCGACAATGTGTATGCCATCGCGCACCAACTCGACGCGCCCAAAGCCGGTCATGCTTCGCATTGGCAGATTCTGACGTAACTATTAGTTAATGAACATGACATTCGGCTTTTGCTTCCCGTTCATTGGCCAGCGCGGCTCTGCATACTTTGATGGTTCCTGCCCAAACACGTGTAATAAAGATTTAACGTGCGCTTTGCCATCAATTCAATCGACCCCCTGTCAAGTGCGAGCTTTCGGCCAGCGCCACCCATCAGCGCCCGCTGCTGACCATCGACAGACAGGCGCCAGAGCGCAGTGGCCAGTTCTTCCGGCTGCTCCGGTGTGACCAAGACTCCGGTGCGACCATCATCGACCACTTCCGGCAAGCCGCCTACAGCACTGGCGACCACCGGCAACCCCGTAGCGGCGGCCTCAAGCGCCGCAACGCCCATACCCTCGCTGAGTGAGGGCATAACGAAAATGTCGAGAGCATTCAGCAACGGGAGTGGATCCTCAAGCGGTCCCAGCAGGGTAACCTGGGCGGCCAGATCCAACTCGAGAATGCGTTGCGCGAGTTGGTCTCGCAACGGGCCGGCGCCGGCAATAAAGCAATGGAGACGGCCAGAGGCGGCTTGTGCAGGCGCGCGGCCTGCCAACGCCATTGCCTCGAGCAAAACGGTATGGCCCTTGCGCGCCACCAATGCTCCCGTCGTACCAATCGCAATGTCGCCCGGCAGCAGTCCGAGCGCGGCTCGGGCTTGCTGACGGACCGCCGCGGCGGGCGGCGCGAAGCGCCGGCAATCTACGCCACTGGGAATAATTACGATCCGGTTACGGGCAACACCCGCCCGTACCAAAGCTCGGGCCACGCCCTCGGAAATCGCAGCGACGCCGTCGACGAGACGATTATAAAGCCAGGGCGCAAACCAGTGGTTCGGCACGTAATCCATCCGCCGCGTCACGACCAGCGCGCCAGCCCGTCCGCTAGCATACGGCGCCATTGCATGAGCGCGGGATGTATGAAAATGCACTATGTCATAAGGATTGCGGCTCAGCATCGCGCGAAGCCGCAGGCCCGCCGCCGCATCGATGGAGTTTCTAATTCTGAGCGGCCGGCATGTAATACCAGCCTGCGCGGACCGCCGCCACAATTCACCCCGCGGATCACAGAGCAACTCGGCCTGGTGACCGGCGCGGAGCAGTTGCAGCGTCAGACCGAGCACCTGAACCTCGCCGCCGCCGAAATTCCGTTCCGGATCTACACCTGCGACGCGCATACGGCCGTCGGCGAACTCTTTGTCCCAGCTCGCGACTCGACCATGGTTTAATTCTTGCGCGAGATCAACTCGATAGCGTGCCCTAAACGAGTAATGGTCCGCTCACGTCCGAGCACGGCTATCACCTCGTAGATACCCGGGCTCACCGACCCGCCCGTCAAGGCGACGCGCACCGGCTGGGCGAGTTGCCCGAGCTTCAAGTTGAAACTGGCTAGGACTCGTTCAAAGGCTGTCTGGATGGTTGCTTCGCTGAAGTCACCATCGCGGGCTTGGAGCTCCTGCGCAAGCAGCTTCAGCGGTTCTGCGATTTCGGGTTTGAGGAATTTAGCCGCCGCCTTGGGATCAAGCGCAATCTCGTCATTTATATAGAAGCGGGCAAACTCGGCTAATTCGACCAGGGTCTTGGCCCGTTCCCGCAGGGTCGAAACCATTTTCTGCAACCATTTTTCATCGCCCGGAATTTTCCATCCGCGCCTTTCGATGAACGGACGCACCTCGCGGGCGAGCTGTTCGACGCTGCGTTGCTTCAGGTAATGAAAATTAAGCCACAGCAATTTCTCGGCATTGAAAATCCCCGCGGATTTGCCGCAATTGGCGAAGTCGAAATACTCAAACATCTCCTGCCTGGAGAAAATCTCCTGGTCGCCGTGCGACCAGCCCAGCCGAACCAGGTAGTTGAGCAAGGCTTCCGGAACATAACCTGCTTCACGATAAGCGAATACCGAGGTGGCACCGTGGCGTTTCGACAGCTTCTGCCCATCGGCCCCCATCACCATTGGTACATGAGCGTACGCCGGCGGTTCCAATCCGAGAGCGTAAAAGATCTGCATTTGGCGGGGGGTGTTAGGCAGATGGTCATCACCCCGAACGACGTGAGTCATGCCGAAGTCGGCATCATCGATCACGGTCGCAAAATTGTACGTCGGGATGCCGTCGGAGCGGAAGATGATCAGATCATCCAACTCGCGGTTGTCGAACACGGCCCTACCCTTGATCAGGTCTTCAACCACGGTCTGTCCTGCGCGTGGAGCGCGGAAGCGGATAGTGTAATTGCGTCCCGCCGAACGATCCGGCAACGCGGTGGCAGCCAAGTCTGAGAGCGGTGTGAGATCGCGGCAACGGCCGTCATAACCTGGCTTGCGATGTTCCCGTTCTGCCTGCTTGCGCATCGCCTCCAGTTGCTCGGCCGTGCAGTAGCATGGGTAAGCCTTGCCTTCCCTCAGTAACCGCAGGGCGCCTTCGCGGTACCGATCCAGACGGCGCGACTGGAAATACTTCGGGTCGGGTGGTCCCTCGTCCCATTCGACGCCGAGCCATCGCAAGCTTTCGAGGATCTCGTCCAGCGATTCTTTGGTCGATCGCTCGGCATCAGTGTCGTCGATGCGCAAGACGAAAGTGCCTTTCTGGTGGCGGGCAAAGAGGTAAGCGAATAGCCCCGAACGGACGTTGCCAATATGAAGTGCGCCCGTGGGACTAGGCGCGTAACGAGTGCGAACTGTCACGGGTCATCTCCACTATCTTGATCTACGCACCTCGCGAGTTGGTTGCTGGCTACGCTATGAGGACAACGCGCTAGTAAGGCTCCGGCCTTCGCGTTCACGGAAAGCGACGGCTACCGCCAATCTTTCCAAATGCTGATCAACTATTTTTTGGCCCAGGCGGGGCTTGTGCTGTTCAAAAAAACCGTTCACCTGCTGTTGGCGGTCGAGCAAGCCGGAGACAGCCTCGCACATCCGGGGCAGCGCACTATCAGGATACTTCTGCACCATCGAGTCCCAGTTTTCGCGGACGAAATCCCAAGATTCATAGCGGCACACGGGATTGGCGAGCAACGAATGCATCAGAAAGGGCGCATTCTGGGTGCGCACCTCGCCGTTGAGCGTCATCTCCATCGTTTGTCTCAGCAACTGTGGGTCGCGGAAGCTGGCCAGTGAGAAGAGGTAGCGTTGTTCGTCTTGAGGTTTTCGTGCAGCTTTAAAGTTCTGCTTGAATTCTTCGTAACGCGCCCGGTCGCCGGTGTGAGCCAGAATGGTAATTAGCTGCGGCATCAAGTCGCGATCCGCGCGCTCCACGTCGCGGCTCCATTCCGCGTAGAGATCACGCGCCCGCGCCTGTACTGCGGGGTCATCACCGAGGGTGCCCAGCGTCCCGATCAGCAGGGCCCGCAGTTGGCCGGTTAACTCATCCTCGCCCGGACCTGCGCTCCATCCCAACCGGGCTGCCGCCGGCCCAATCACTTCGCGCACCGCCCGGGCCAGCGCCGGTCGTTGCTGCTCGGTCGCGACCATGTCGAGATAATGAAAGCTGCCGGCCAGTGCTCGCCAGACGTTAAGATCGCGCTCTTCGCGGAACGAGCGCGCCATCGCCAGGAACTCCCGCAGCGGGTTGAGTCCTGCTACGGTCGCCGCCCACATGTCGTTTACCAGGCCGAAACGCTCGATTGGTTTAAGCCGGCTCAGATCCGCCGTGAGGGCTTCAAGCAATTCGGCCGAGTAGCGCACCCGAAAGAAACCACTGCCACCCTGATTCACCAATACCCATTCAACTTTGCCGGGCAAATCAAGCGTTGTTTCAGCTCCGGTCAACAGTACCCGGTAGGATTGCTCACCCCGGTCGGTTTTCACCAACAGCCGAATAGGAACATGCCAGAGTTGTGGCTCAGGTTGTGCCGGCGGCAAATAAAAGAACCGCTGTTGCGAGAGCTTCAGCGTACGGCCGCTGTTGAGCGCCGCGACGCTGATAATCGGAAAGCCCTGCTGGAAAATCCACGAATCCATGAGGCGGCGGACGGGCTCCTGACTCGCCTCCTGCAGCGCATCCCACAGATCGCCGGTTTCAGTATTGGCGTACTGATGTTTCTTGAGATAGAGGGCGATGCCCCGGCGGAACTCCTCGCCACCCAGGTACTGTTCGAGCATACGCAGCACCGAGGCGCCCTTCTCATAGGTCAGTACGTCGAACATCGAGCGGCAGTCTTCAGGGCTAAGCACCGTATACTCAATCGAGCGGGTGCTCTTAAGCGCATCGATTGCCATGGCGGCGGCCCTTGAAACGCCGAAGCTGTCCCAGCGTTGCCAGTTCGGCTTCCAGGCATCGACGGCCAGCATCTCCATAAAGGTCGCGAAGGCCTCATTGAGCCAGATACCATTCCACCATTTCATCGTGACGAGGTCGCCGAACCACATATGCGCGTTCTCATGCGCAACCACGTCTGCAACTCTCTCCAGCTCGGCCCGCGACGCGGTGCGCTCGTCGGCCAGCAGCGCGGTTTCGCGGAACGTAATGGCGCCGAGGTTTTCCATGGCCCCGGCGGCGAAGTCTGGAATCGCAATAAGGTCGAGTTTGTCGCCGGGATATGGGATGCCGTAATAATCAGCAAAAAATTTCAAGGAAAAAGCGCCAATCTGCTGCGCCCATCCGGTCAGGTCGCGCTTGCCGGGCACGTGCACCACACGCAGCGGCGTACCGGCATCCACCGGAGCGGTTGCTTCGAACTCACCGACAATAAATGCAAGCAGATAGGTGGACATTTTAATGGTATCTTTGAACACCACCTCCTTCTTGCCATTGCCCAAGCCGCGTTCCTGCTCGATACCGGCGTTCGATACCGCCGTGAGATTTCCATCGATGACGAGCGTAACCTTGTACACCGCCTTGAGGGCTGGCTCGTCCCAGCAAGGGAATGCCCGTCGCGCATCGGTCGCCTCGAACTGGGTGGTCGCAGCCATATGCGCTTTGCCGGCAGCGTCCGTGTACTGGCTGCGATAGAAACCGTGCAGCTTATCATTCAGGATGCCGCGAAATGCTATTTTGAGCTTCCACTCCCCAGGCGCCAGCGCTTCGCGAAAATGAAGATGGGCGCGCTCGCGCTCGGGTTCCATTTCAATGCGCGTGGCTTCTACGATCCTGCCCTTTTGCTCGGCCGTAGCCACATCGATTTCCAGTTCAAGCGCATTAAGCACGACCTCGGAGATCGGTTGATTGACCGTGACGAGCACCGTCTCGTCACCCTTGAAGGTAAAGTCCTTCAGATCGGGCTCCAGCCGAAGCTCGTAACGCTGGGGCGTTACGCTCGTGGGGAGTCGGTACTCAAGTGCCTTGTCAGCATCAAGCGTGGTTTCCTGATCAAACATTTTTTCACCGATCCGTTGTCGTCTGCGGCTCCTAAACCGGTTCCGCATGCGCCGGCGCCTTCATCACAATTGTCGCGGCTCTATTGTGCCGCGTTGAACAGCCGCAGGGCGTCCAACTCGACCGATCCGCACTAAGCAATGCGGGTGAAGGCGCACCAGCGGGTTTATGCAATTGTAGCCGCAATTCCTCCTGAGTGGGACAGGGCTCGACCGTCTGCTCGCGACGGTTTTAAGAATAGCTGCCGCGGCGCAGCAAAAGTGTCAGTTGGGCCGTTTTGCAATTTCGGCAAAGGTGGTCAGCCGCGCCGCCGAAGCGATGATCATCTCGCGGACTCGCGTGCTCTTTAAGATCTGAGCTTCGATTCGCGCCGGACCCTGACGCGGATCGTCAGTGCCATTCTCCGCCGGATGAAAATAGAGTTCCGTCGTGCCGAACGGGAGTCGCCTGATTACCTCAAGAACGTACGCCTCGTTCATGTGGCCGGTCTGATGGAGTCCGAACAGCCGATCAGTGGTGCGAATGCCGCGCGTCCGCATGAGCCTAAACGTCCGCCGCGAGAGCACCCTGAAAATCACGGACTCCATAACCTTTCGCGGAAGATTATCAGGGGCGAGCCGTAGCGTTGTCATCAGTGGTTCGCGCGGCAGCCGGATACATGGAATCTGGTACTCGGTAAGCAGTTCCAACAGGATTGTGGCGATGACCGGATGAACGTGGAAATTCAGATGCCCATCGACATGATTGAGATAGCCGACCAGCTTGAAATGAGTATCGATCTGCGCGCGCAGCTCGTCACGCAGGCAAATCCGCACATGCTTATCGAAAAAATACTTCATTCCTGCAAGTGTTGGATTTTGGCGGAAACGTCCGAGAGCATCGACAACTCCCGGCAGTTGCCAGGAGGGCAATACGCTAAAGCCCCGGCACACTACTAAATGTAAGCCGACGTCCAGGGCCGGATGCTCGTTCGCGAGCGACACTGCCTGGTCACGCGCCTGGCCCGCGACCATCAAGCTGGCGGCGGTAAGCACGCCGCCACGAAACGTGCTAATCACTCCAGCATTCACTTCACGCGAAACGCCGAAATCGTCGGCGGTAATAATCAGCTCCCGCGATGCTGTCGCGCACTGCGCTTTCTGATTTGCGGTCGTGGGCACTCGGCTATCGACGATCTACCCTCTGATTTCGACCGTGTAGTCCTTGCCTTCCCAGCGATCCTCGCCGAGCCATCTGAACGTGAAGATGAGCGGGGCACGCCCGCCATCGCCGAGCCTGATATCGACGAAGTCGATCCCCAGCGAGGTCGCTTCTGAATGAGTATCGCGGCTATGAAGCCAATGATCACGCGTCCAATGGAGCACGAACGCGCCTGTCGCCTGGATCCGCAAAGTCACCCCGGCGGGAACCGAGGGCACTTGGCGGTTAAACTTCCAGATTTCCAGGGGTCGTCCGCGACGCGGCCGGAGATAACGGTCGGCGACTTCGGGAATTAAATCAAACACGTGGCCATCTGCGGCGGAACGAAGCAGCTTGATGTATTCAGCATGGGCCCACATCAGCGGCATTGCGGCCCCGGTAGGTTTGCCATAGGAGAGCAGTTGTCTAGGATTATCAGGCAAGTCCCACAACTGTTCTGCCAACAGCCGGGTCGGTGTGGCAAATTTTTCCATCGCTCGCAGATAAGTTTCGACCGCGCGACCGGCCGCTAGTTCGTAGTGACCCCGCTCGCCAGTCAGCAGCGGCCAAGGGCGCCCACGCCCGTGACCGAGAAACGGGCCACCGTCGTCACACTGACCGTAACCGTCATGGTTATAGCGGCGCCAGCATGGACCAGCAGGAAAGTCATGCTTCAACGTGGCGTCAACAACTGCCAATGAGTCCTCGACCAGTGGGTCACCTGGACGGCGGATGCCATAGCGCACCAGTTCAAGAAAGCCCGGATCCACAATTTCTGCGGCCGGGAATTCGGCAGGGGCGCCGGGCGGGCGGTTACGGATTGGGACCAGGCCATGGTCCGGATCTTCGTTCGGCATGTTAGAGGCAGGGTCCTGCGGATTGATTCTTACGTAATGACGCCGGATTTCAGGCACCAAAAATCCCGACTGAGTAACGGTCCAGTCCTCGACATGCGATTCGATGTAATCAGCGTACTCGGCCAGGTAGCTTGCCGTGGCTTCGTCACCTCGTTCGGCAGCAAAACCCGCTGCGCATACCAGCGCGGCGATGTTGCTGGCGAGCGTAGAAGGCGACAGGCCGCAGTTTTCTTCCCAGCGCTCCTGCTGGCTGACACACCCGTGCCGAATCAGAAAGCCGGCTGCCGCCAGCACCATTGCATACGGGTCGAATTGGGCTACAGCGCCCGCCTTGTGTAGCCGCCAGGCCAGTATGATCGGGAAGGCAACTTCGTCGAGTTGAATGCCGGTCCAGTAGGGCTGGCCGTCCACCCAGAAGTTTTGCGGGAAGCCGCCATCCTTCTGCTGCGTACATGCGAGATAAATCAAGGCGCGCAAGGGGGTGACCATATCGCCGGCAGCAAGCAGACCAGTCGCGCTGTTTACCATGTCGCGCGTCCAGACCAGGTGATATCCGCCGAGGTCTTCGTCGCCGTGCGCCTCACCCCAGGGGATACTCAATGATGCGATCATCGCCCCCGCGTAATTCTTGTCTTCATGCGCAAGAATAAGTTCCCGGCTGCGGCGATAAAGCTGGCCCTTGTCACCGCTGAACTTCTCCAGTGGATGGAGCCGCACGCATACCCGTTCCCATTGCTCCAGGAACCGGGCACGACTTTCCATAAAGGGGCTGCCGAGCGATTGGAAGACCGTGGTGACGGCACGATGGAGGGTGTGGCCGAAACCCAGCGCCAGGGTAAATTGATAGCCGGCACTCAAATCGATCTCGCCGGTCAGCGCAATATTACCATCGGTCACGGCAGCGAAGTCGTGGGTCAGCCGGAAATGTGCGGCAAGGTCCTGCCATCCATCGGTGCTGCCGACATACCCGCACGAACTGCGGACAAAGGGCACCGTCGCCGCCATGGCCAGCCACGTGCCGTCCTTGTGAGCGGTAAGAAATTCCCGCCCCGCGATTCGAGCGACGTTACCGTTGTTCCCTGCCCCGCCCACCTCAAGATGAGGGGCGAGGAGTGCGTAGACGTGAAGTTTGGGTAACCACGCCGGATCACCCTCAACCCTCGTATCGACTAGTAGGCACGGTTGATGAGGGTCAGTAATCACTTCCATCACCAGCCGATAGCGTCCCTCAGCATCGGCGTTGATGATCCGCACCCCAAGCCCGTGTTCGCCGAGATACTCAATACTGCTTTTCAGATTGCGATGGGTGTCGTGGAAAAAGGTTTCGCCATCACTAACAAGTAGTTGCAGGTCACGAATCTGCGGGCGGTCTAATGTGGAATAATAAACCTCGCTGATGACACCGTCCGAGATGGTGAACCACACGCGACTCGAGGTCGAATAGGCCGTGCCGATTACATCCTTTGCACTATGGGTCCAGCGCGGAGCTATCCCAGGCCCGCCGGTCGCTAGTGGAGAAGTTTCGAGAAATGCCATGATGCCGCCCCTTGTGACATAGTTAATATCAGGCCGATCGGCGGCTCGGAACTACCATGCGGTTTCGGGTCACGGCACCGAATAAGGCCTAAGTGCGGGCAATGACAGACGGCAAAGCGATGCTTAGCGACTCAGATTTTCCGTCATTGGGTTTCGGTGTAGGGTTACGCTCTCGCCACTATGCACAGGTTGTCGACCAACATCCGCCGATGGATTGGTTTGAGGTGATCACAGAGAACTTCATGGTCGAAGGTGGCCGGCCACTGCAGGTGCTTGACAGCGTGCGCTCCCGTTATCCGATCGCGATGCACGGGGTGTCGCTCTCGGTCGGTTCCGTGGACCCGCTCAATATCGGGTACTTGAAACAGCTCAGTTCTTTGGCGCGACGCTTCGAGCCTGCCTGGATTTCCGACCATCTATGCTGGACGGGGGTCGGCGGCCGCAATGTACACGACTTGTTGCCGCTTCCCTATACTGAGGAGGCCGTCCGCCACGTCACCAGCCGCATCCGGCAAGTGCAGGAAAATCTCGAGCGCCGCATCCTCATCGAAAACGTGTCCTCATACCTGGAGTTCACCTGCTCTCGTTTATCAGAATGGGATTTTCTCCACGCAGTTGCAGATGAAGCCGACTGCGGCATCCTGCTCGACATCAACAATGTCTTCGTTAACGCATTTAACCACGGCTTCGACCCAGTTCATTATATCGATTCGGTACCTCTCAATCGGGTGCTGCAGTTTCATCTCGCCGGCCATAGCACTCACGGCACGTACCTGCTCGATACTCACGATCATCAGATTAGCGCGGAGGTTTGGACACTATACGAGCACGCTGTCGCACGTTTCGGGCCGCTCGCAACGTTAATCGAATGGGACGACAACCTTCCGGAATTCGAGGTGTTGGTTGCCGATGCTCAAGAAGCGCGCTCGCGGTGCGAGGGCGTTTTGCGGCGCAAGAAAGCGCCGGATCACCCGCCGCAGCGCCGTAAACGGGGGGCACGGTGAAGGCGCAAGTTTTTGAGCGAAGTCTAACGAGAGAGTCCGTGAGCTGTGCACAGCGGCAATCTCCCCTTATGCTTGGCGGCATCTTAAAGAGGTGATATAGACGAAACAGCATTGCTTGAATGAACCGGAATCGACGGTCGTTACTAAGCTAAGGAGGCTACCGCGCATGGCTGAATTCGATCTGCAAATTACCGGCGGAACCGTGGTCGATGGCACCCGCGTCCCGCGCTATCAGGCGGATATTTGGATAAAAGACGGCAAGATCGCGCAAATAGGCGGTCGCGCACCGGGCTTTGCCAAGAAGGTCATCTTCGCCGACGGGCTTATTGTCGCGCCCGGTTTTGTCGACCTGCATACCCATTACGACGCCCAAATCCGTTGGGATCCCTATTGCACTATCTCGGGCTGGCACGGCGTGACCTCGCTGGTGCTGGGCAACTGCGGTTTCGGGTTTGCCCCGTGCAAACCGGAATTCCGCGAGCGTTCGATGCTCACCATGACGCGGACTGAAGCGATTCCCTACGAATCGATGAAGGTCGGTATGAAGTGGGATTGGGAGACGATTCCGCAGTATATGGATTCGCTCGACCGCGCTCCCAAAGGCGTCAACGTCATCCAATACATGCCTACGGCCTCCCTGATGACCTACGTGATGGGACTCGAAGCCGCCAAGACACGGCCGGCTACCGATAAGGAACGCGAAGAAATGGCCCGGCTCCTTGACGAAGGCATGGATGCTGGATTGTGCGGATTTTCCATTCAACGGCTCGGTCCGAATTCGACGCAAGCCGATTTTGATGGCTCGCCGATGGTGACCGATACCATGTGCGACGAGGACATTCTCAACCTTGCGCGGGTTTTGCGTAGGCGCGATGACGGTTTCATGGAAATTACGCAGGCGACCGGCCATGCCCGCGACGACTTGAATTTTGTCGAGCGGCTGGCGGCGGAAGCGCGGCGGCCGATTCTCTGGCAAGCGGTAGTACCAACCCGCAGCAATCCTGAAATTCACCGCCGCAGCCTTAGATGGATCGCGCGCAACCGCGAAAAAGGTCTGCCCATCTTCGGCCAGGCAGCAACTGTACGTTCGGGTTTCGCGTTCTCGCTCGATAACTGGAACCTCTACGATGCGAGCCCGGAATGGCGCGAGATTACGACTGGAACGGTCGAAGAGCGCATGGCTAAGATGAAGCGGCCCGAGCTGCGCGCCGCGGCTGTTCGCGCGATCGAAGAAGCCGATCCTATGTTTAAGGCGATCCTGGCCGGCGTGGGCGGGCATCCCAAACATCTCATCGTCCAGTGGGTAGACAACCACGAAGAATTGGAAAAGTACGTCGGTAAATCGCTCGGCCAGATTGGGATGGAACAAGGCAAGCATCCGGTAGAGGTCATGCTCGACCTTTCTATCGAAACTAGCCTCAAGGCCGAGTTCCTTGGCCCCAATCGCGGCTTCAATGCCGAATTCATGGGCGAGATCTTCAGCGCTTCGCCCTTCACCTTCCCCGGCGTGTCGGATGGCGGCGCACACACCAAGTTCTTTACGGGCGGCGCCTTCACTACCGATTTCCTGCGCTGGTTGGTGCGCGACGAGCAAAGGCTGACGCTCGAAGAGGCGCATTACAGGATGTCAGCGCTACCGGCTCATGCTGCCGGATTCCGGGACCGTGGAATGCTGCGCGAAGGGTACGCGGCGGATATCGTGGTTTACGACCTTAACGGGCTTAACATTGAACCCGACTGGGCCGGCGAAATCGCCCACGATTTTCCGGGTGGCGAATGGCGGCGCGTCCAGCGCGCAAAGGGTTACCATTCGATTATCGTTAACGGAGTCGAGACGTTCCGCGATGGCGAATGCACTGGGGCAACTCCAGGCAAGCTGCTGCGTAACGGCCACGCCTGAGCGTCGGCCCGCCTCTAACTTATAACTTCGGAGCACCATCACGGTCCCTGCCACAAAGGCGAGGACCGTGATGTTTTTTTTGGCTTCGGAGTGAAGCTTCAGGAGCCGAGCTTTTGTGTTCAGCAGGTGCTTTCCGGATCTAGGAGTTAGCACCTTGACAAAAGCGAAAGTTCAGCGAAGATACTTTCCCATGGATGCAGCGCCTCTGTTGCCTCTGATTACGCCCACTGAAAGGTCGGCCACTCAACTGCGAGATGTCGAATTTGTCGACATGCCGATTAAGCAGATTCTGAACCGCTGCAGCAGCCCCCGCATGCCTTTCCGCTGGACGATTAACCCGTATCGTGGATGTGAATTCGGATGCGTCTATTGCTATGCGCGTTATACGCACGAGTTCCTCGAGCTACGAGACCCGATGGATTTCGAGCGGCGGATTTTCGTCAAACGGATGGCCGGTGAGGTGCTGAAGCGAACGCTCTCCCGCACGCCGATTGGCGCCGACCAGGTTGCGCTCGGCACGGCGACCGATCCCTATCAACCCGCGGAGCGCAAATTCGGACTGACCCGCTCTATCCTGGAAGTTTTCGCGCAAGTGGGCGGGCTGAATCTTTCTATTACGACCAAATCGTCATTGATCGTCCGCGACCTTGATTTGCTGCGCGAGATCAATCGCCGCTCGCGCCTGAGCGTGAATTTTTCACTGATCACCTTGAACCGACGCCTGCAACGCGTGCTTGAACCGCGAGCCCCGCGTCCGGGTCTGAGGTTGGCTGCCTTGGAGAGGCTGCGCACCGACGGAATCCGATGCAACGTCCTGATGATGCCGATGATCCCCGGAATCACCGACGCGCCGGCTGCTATTGAAGCGGTAATTCGGGCCGCGAGCCATGCGGGAGCATCGGAACTGTGGTGGCGGACGCTGTTCCTGAAGCCAGCGGCTGCACGCCGGTTTTTGCCATTCATAAACGCAAATTTTCCATCAGAACATAAGCGCTATGTTGAGTGGTATTCAAAGTCGGCATACCCTCCCCCTACCTATGACGCTAGCCTGCAGCCAGTGTTTGACCGCTTGAAGAAGAAGTACGGCTTCAGCGCTTCCAGGGAGCCTGACGATGGTCCCGAGCGGCACCGCAGGCATGATCAGCCGGGGGCACCCTCTTCTGAAGCAAGCCAATTGAGCTTGAGAATGCTCTGATAGGAAGCGGGATCCCTTCATCCTGCCGTTAGTCCGGGGTGCGAAGGTGAAGGAATTGCAACCATGCGCATCCAGATGATTGCAACCATGCGCATCCAGATGATCGCACCCGCGCGAACACCGATTCTTGTCACAGCCTGCCTGCTGGCGCTGCACGGTGCGCTGCTCCTCGCCTCCGTTCGCGACTATCGCGTAACCATCGATTCCGCCTATCACGTCTCGATGGGACGAGCTTATGGCGAGAATGGTTTCGCGTTGTGGGATCGAATCAACTTCGGCCCGCGTGGTCGTCCCAATTTGCAGGGACCGTTCTTACATGCTGCTATCGGTTGGCTGGGGCGGCTGCTGGGTGGGGATGGGGACGACTATGTACTTGCCAACGCGATCCTGGCGATTGCGCAATGGGCCGCCGCAATGGGCACTGCGGCGTTCTTCGCGTTGTGGCTGGGCGGAGAGATCGCAATGTTGCTCGCGGTCGCCCTGCTCAGTGGCGCCGCGTTTGCGGCCACCTCGTTTGCCGTCGGCCTTCCCTCCGGCTGGCTGTTTATTTTTACGCCATGGGCTGTCTGGTTTTTCCTGGAGGAACGCCTGGTGCCCGCCTCCATGGCCGCCGCGATGGCCATCTATTCGCATATCGGCGGTTACCTGACTACTCCACTCGGGATCGCAGTTGCGGCTTTATCGGCCCGGCGCTGGCGGCAATTGTTGGTCTGCGGAGCGGTCACAGCCGGCCTTACATTGCCATTTAGTATGCGCCTCATCCGCTACGCCGGATGGCTGAGCGGCGTAAAAAGCCATTCCGCTCTGCTATTTGAACCGATGCTGGATCTACTTGCGATTGCCGGTGCAATCCGTCTTCTGCGCAGTCCGCGCAAAAATCCTTTCATGACAGCGTGGTTGCTGGCGCCGCTTGCGTGGTTGTTTCAGGACCCCGGGCGATTCTTCTTACAATGGCCTCTGGGCGGAAGTGTTGCGGCCGGCCTGCTGTTGGGGAACAAACTAACACGGATTACAGAGATGCGACGGCGCATCCGCTACGCGATTGGTATCGCCGGACTGGCGACGCTTGCGCCGTTCGGGCTGCCGAGTGTCGCCCCGGAGTTGGCATGGGCCGCAGGTAATCACTACCCACTTCAGGTTGACTGGAAGAACATGCAGAGCCTGGCCCGTATCATCGTCAGGGCTGGTTTCTCGCGCACGCTGGTCGCGGATTATAGCCCTACACTCTGTCCGGCAATGGCGGTGTACGCCGATATCAGCTGTGAAAAGGGAGCCTGGGTCGAGGTACAGCCGCGCGTGGATCCGGCCGCCGATATTCCTGCCGCCGAGAAGACCTACATCATCCCGCTCGCTCCGAACGATTCGCTGTTGGCAACCTTGCTCTCAGCGGGTTCTATCGCGGTCTACCGCGGTGAGATCGGATCAGCGTCCAACGGCGGCAACTCCGTTGTGCGGTTGATACATCCACCATCGGTTGGCGAAGCTGCCGTCCTCGCATCAGCGACCATTACACGGGAAGCTGCCTGGCTCGGCCGCACCACGGTAAACAACGCGTTATCATTTGGAGATCTCTTGCGAATGTCTTCCGCCTCAGGCCGTGAGCAATTCCAGGCCAGGCTTTCCGTTCAGCGGGCCCGCGCAGGTCATATCGAACTGGCCTGTCTGATTTACGCCTGGGCATTGGAGGCG
>JAMXLL010000236.1 GCA_024281015.1 Candidatus Binataceae bacterium | reverse complement strand
AACTGGGATATTACATTTATAGTCGGGCAATGAGGAGACGGAAATTAGCAGCCGCTAAGGCTTCTCTTTTGGAAATCTATATTGGAACCCTTCGTACTGGAACGGCCTGAGCATTCAATATCGCGTCGTGATATCGACCGCGACGTGCTCAAGGTCCTGTATAGGTTGATTAATGCCAACCATGTCGCCTACCTGGTCGGTGGCGGCGTAAGGGATTTGATGCTGGGCCGTCGGCCGAAGGACTTCGATATAGCCACCTCCGCCCATCCGCACGAGGTCCGCGCACTGTTCCGCAATTCCCGCCTGGTTGGACGCCGTTTCCGGCTTGCCCACGTCTTTTTCGGCCCGACCAATATCGAAGTCGCGACGTTTCGCCGCCGCGGTGAGCACGATGATCTCAACGAGCCCCTGATTCGGCAGGACAACACCTTTGGCACAGCCGAGGAAGACGCCTTCCGGCGCGATTTTACGGTCAATGCCCTGTTCTATGACCCGGCCAGCTTTCGGGTCATCGATTACGTAGGCGGCATTCGCGACCTCGGTGAACGGATGATACGGACGATTGGCGAACCTCAATTGCGGATGCGCGAAGATCCTGTTCGGATGATTCGCGCCGTGCGGTTGGCAGCCAAACTAGACTTTGAGATTGAGCCGGCGACCGCGTGTGCTATTGAGCGTTGTGCCGGGGAGCTGATCAAAGCCTCGGCGCCGCGCCTCGTCGAGGAGATCTACCGAACCCTGCTACTGGCAGATTCAGCCCGTGCGCTGCTTTTGATGGAGCGGCTAGGGCTGCTTGACTACTTGCTTCCGATGCTGTCGCAGCATCTAAAGCAGCAGCATCATGGGCTAGAAGCTGCGCCAACGATACGGGTAATGGGTGCACTGGGTGAGGCGATAAGGAGGGGATTCGAGCCGCCGCGCGGGTTTTTGCTTGCCTGCCTGCTGGCGGATATGCACTTAGCGTCCGCTATGCCCGGATCCTCCCATGCGGCCGGGCTCTGTGACGCACTGCGCGCACGGGGGTTTTCGCGGGCCGACACCGAGCATCTCCGTTTGCTGCTGGATGCGCTGGGCCATATGCTGAAGCCGTCGCGCATCACCCGCCGGCTGGTTCGCAGGCCTTATTTTTCTCTGGTGCGCGACCTGTTGGATCTGATCGCACCAGTGTGCTCGATTGACACGCGTGATCTCGAGCGTTTCCTGTCCGTACCCGCGAATCACAACAGGAATACCGGAGGCAATCCTTCGTCCGGGCCGATGGGACACGGCACCCGGAGTTGGCGGGGTCGAAGGCGGCGTGGCCGTCGCCGCAGCCACGCGCGTAGCTTGCGCCTTGAGCAGATTGGCGCATCGAACCCGGATGCGGTGCATGGACAAGCCTGTCGGGAGAACCTCCCAACTGAAAGTCCGATACAAACGCGCCCCCGTTCGAACAGCATCCCGGATAGTTGAAGATGCGAGCGGCGGGTGGCTTGGAGTTGCTAGCTGAAAGTCAGGACTGCTAAAGTCCCGCCTAGATGCTGAGGCTTCAAGTGGCTGCTTGAGAGCCGGTATGCAACCAAGAGGGGGTAAAGCGGGGCGCCATTTCAAGCGGGCCTGCCGGAGGTTCCTTCATCATCATTCGGCGCCGCCCCTCTCTTCTAGCGTGGGGACGGTCATGAGCCCGGCGTTGGTTAGTGCACTACAGCTTAGGTCAGTCGAAGCAGAAGCCACTACCCGGTTGCGCTTGGCGGCAGCAGTGAGCGTCGTGGCGGAACTGATCCTCCCCACCGTCGAAGCGATTTTCTTTTCGCATCCTGATTGGTTAGCCATCGAAATTCAGAGCATCTGGTTTGCATTGACCCTTGCTCTATGGACCGCGACGTGGCACCCGCGTTTTGGTCGATTCTGGAAGCCTACGGTCCTGCTCTTTGCTGCCGGACTAATCCTCAGCGCCGGGGTCTTATCAGTCAAAGGTGCGTCGTTGGCGCCGTTCATGTTCCTCCTGGTGCTATTACCTGCGGGTGGCACGATCCTGCCGTGGGAGCCCGAATGGCAGGCCGGGATGAGTTGCTTATGCGTTGTGTTTGGGCTTTCGTTTTCCAGTCAGTTCGATTGGCGCAACCATTTAGTCATCTCCGGCCTGTCCGCAATGGTAGCTTCTATCCTTGGAGCGCATCTGGTGACTGTCGCGCTAACCCGGCAGCGACGAAGCATAAACAACTATCTTCAGGCGCTCACCCATAGCGAGGAGAAATTCCGCAAAATATTCGAAACCAGTAGTTTGCTTATAGCCATTCACACTTTGCCAGATGGTCGCCTAGTGGATGTCAATCCGGCGTGGGAAAGGACCTTCGGTTACAGCCGCGAAGAAGTGTTGGGCAAAGTGCCCGGCGATTTTGGGTTAACGCCCGACCCGGTCGGTTTTGTCCAATGGAGCAGCAAACTGAAAATTGGCGACGCGGGCGCGGAGCGAATTCCGGTCGTGCTCCGGGCACGCTACGGCAACCCGGTCCATTGCGTTTACTCCTGGGCAACGATCGAGCTCAATGGCCGCGATTGCGTTTTTATCGAGGGCCAGGACATCACGGCGCGCATCGAAGCGGAAGAAGCCTTACGGCTCAATCGCGCGGTGCTAGTGAACCAGGAAAGACTCAAAACCGTGGGCGAACTGGCTTCGGGTATTGCTCACGATCTCAACAACAGCCTTAATGCACTGCGGCTGCGGGTGGAACTGTTGTGTAGCGATCCGGTCCTCATATCCCGCCATAACGATTCCCTCCAGTTGATTTCGCGAATCGTTCGTGATGCGGCATCGACTATCGGCCGGGTCCAGGATTTCGCCCGCCGCGGCGATGATCGCCAGATAGCGAATCTGGATCTGAACGCTATTATCCGGCAATCCGTGGAGATTGCGAAAAGCACTTTGGAAGAGCGGAATTCCCTGCTCGGCAGGTCGATACGAGTTGAACTGAATCTGCCTGGTTTGCCGCTCACCGCCGGTGAGCCGGCTGAATTGCGTCAAGTGTTCCTGAATCTCCTGCTGAATGCTCAGGACGCAATGCCAGCCGGTGGCACCATCCGCATCACAGCCACTGTCCAGAACAGAACCATCGTGGTCACGGTAGAAGACGAAGGACATGGAATTCCTGAAGCGAATCTGGGTCGTATATTCGACCCATTCTTTAGCACGAAGGGAGAAAACGGAACGGGACTAGGACTATCCATTGCAGCGGCGGCAATGACGCGGATTGGTGGTACAATTCGCGCCGCAAATCGCGCGGCAGGAGGGGCTGTCTTCACGCTGGAGTTCCCGATTGCCTTCGCGAGGTCACTACACGAGCCGCAGGATGATTCGTCCAACATTGAACCACGGCGGGTTATGGTGGTGGAGGACGATCCTGATAATCTGCAGGCACTGAGCGCCCTTTTGGAATCCAGAGGTCATGCCGTGATGAGGACCCGCTCCAGCGTCGAGGCATTGGAGGAGCTGACCCACTCGCGAGTCGACGTGGTTCTTTGTGACCTCGGGATGCGGGAGCTCAATGGCTGGGAACTGGCGCGCCAGGTGAAATCGCTTAACGAGCCGCCCCGGTTTTTTCTGCTCACTGGCTGGGCGGCAGAAATTCGAGCCGACGATCCACGGCGCGATTCGGTTGATGGAGTCCTGACAAAACCGATTGATCCAAAAATTCTCGATGATTTGATGGCGGCGAAAAAACCAGAAAAATCACAGGGCGCCGAACCCACCGAAAAGCGCCCGCTGCTGAATGGTTCTCATTGGCACGCCCGGTAGCCGGCATTGTTTACTCGAACATCTGCGGCTCGCTCGAGCTGAGCCACACTAGTCCCTGATAGGCATAATGCATTCCGGACAAGGCGGTAATCACCACTGTAGCGTACAGCAGCAAGTACCATAGGACCGCCGAGTCTCGGCTGAGGCTCGCGAGCGCGCCCACCACCGAGGCGAGCTGTAGGCAGGTCGCTGCCTTACCCAGGTAACTCGGATGTACCGGGACGCGCTCAGCGGTATAGAAAAGAAGCAAGAGGTAGCCAAACACGATCACGACATCACGCGTGATTACCACGCCTAACAGCCAACCCGGTATGACATTTTCCACCGTGAGGCCGACGAAGGCGCTCAGCAACAGAAGTTTGTCCGCGAAAGGGTCCAGTAGCGCCCCGATCTCGGTTCGCAAATCGAACCATCGCGCGATCGTACCGTCCAGCGAGTCGGTCAGTCCGGCTGCGCAGAACACGTAAAGTGCATAGCGAAAACGATGTTGACTAAGCAAAGCCAGAAAGACCGGAACCAGAAAGAGCCTGGTTAGCGTCAACAGGTTGGGGATGTTCAGCAAATGCCAGAG
The DNA here is from genome assembly GCA_024281015.1 of Candidatus Binataceae bacterium. Lineage (GTDB taxonomy): Bacteria > Desulfobacterota > Binatia > Binatales > Binataceae > JAMXLL01. Next base: position 1,883 of record JAMXLL010000236.1, on the reverse strand, counting down.
AACCAACCGGCGCGGATAGCGGGTCGGCATTATGGGCTTCACTGAGGCTGAGTTCATTTCTCACCCGGCGAAAAATGTGGTTGGTCAGGCCGGGCTTAGCGCTGCCTTGCGCAGCCGTCCAGCCACTGCGGCACTCACCAAAGCGCGCATTGAAACCACCCCGTCCGCATATTCCTCAGTGAGGATTTCCCCGTCGCGCCGGACCATCGCAATCAAGTCACCGCGCGTCACCGACAATGTCACAGCAATCTCCTGGCGCAGGCCGCTGAAGGTGCGAGCGATCGTGGCAAGCAGGCGTTCGAGACCTTCGCGCTTTAGCGCAGAAATCTCGACAGCATTGAAGGCATGAGCCGCGTGGGGAGCATGCTCAATCAGGTCCGCCTTATTAAAGACCATCAAACGCGGCTTACCGCCGGCGCCAATTTCTTCGAGCACACGGTCGACCACCTCGATTCGTTCATCGGCGAGTGGCGAGCTGGCATCTACGACATGCAATAGCAGGTCGGCGACCCGAACCTCTTCCAGTGTCGCCTTGAAAGCCTCAACCAGCATATGCGGCAATCGATGGATAAAGCCGACAGTATCGGCGAGCATCGCCTCGGCCTTACCCGGCAATTTAAGGCGACGGATTGTGGGATCGAGCGTCGAAAAGGGCCGGTCCGCAGCCTCGACACGCGCTTCGGTCAGCGCGTTCATCAGAGTTGATTTACCGGAATTGGTATACCCGACGAGCGCCACAGTGGGCCATGGAACTTCAAGCCGGCGCTGCCTCTGGATCGAGCGCGTGCGCTCCACTTGATGCAGACGCGTTCGTAGCCGCGTTAACCGTTCGCGCAACCTGCGCCGATCCACTTCGAGTTGGGTTTCGCCGGGACCACGAATGCCGATTCGGCCACCTGCAGCACCTCCCCCGCCGGCCTGGCGCGATAAGTGGGCCCACTGCCGAGTCAAGCGCGGCTGGAGATAACTTAATTGTGCGATCTCAACCTGCAGCTTACCTTCCAACGACCGCGCTCGCTGGGCGAAGATGTCGAGTATTAGCTGGGAGCGGTCGATCACCCTCATTTGCAATTCCTCTTCGAGGTTACGCGCCTGGACTGGACTAAGCGCGTCGTCGAAGATTGCGAGGGTGGCGCCGTGTTGATGGGCCATGTCGCGCACATAGCCCGCTTTGCCGCGCCCGATAAATGTACGCGGATCGGCCGCTTTCATCTTTTGCTGAACTTGCCCGGTTACCGCAACGCCGGCCGATTTTGCCAGCGCGCCGAGTTCAGCGAGCGAATCGGCAGTAGCAATACCATGACTGAGACGGGTCTCGACACCAACCAGGACCGCTCGTTCGGTCTCTAGCACTGACCGCGTTTCTTTATACCCCAGAGTAACTCCTCCGTTTATCTTGGCTCATTCCCATTCTGCAAGCCTTTCGAAAGGTAAGTTTAGCAAACCTCATCCGCTCGGCTGAAGCGTTGGACAGATGGCTCTTTCGTCGGCCGGGGGCTTCTGGGATGCTCGCAGGATGAGAGGGCGCGATTCGGCTGAAACAGCTCAGAAGCTCGCGCGAAGGCGACCTTTGGGTAGGAGTCTGCGCCACGGATGAGAAAACCGCGATTCGGGCTTCGTCATTGGAGTGCTGTGTTGAGTTGCATAGAGTCGTAGTGTCTGCAAAGCGCGCTTTTTTGGATCGTGGCGCAGACTCCTTTAGCCTGTGATGCCCCTGAAACACACCGACCTTAACACTCCCGGGTTCACAGACCCCGCAGGCGATGGCGCCGCACTGTCAGATCTTGCGACTGCCCCGGGTCGTTTGTTCAAACCCGCCCGAAACTGGTTGAAGGTGGTTTAGCTTCACTGTCTCCCTTCCAGGATACACACACAGGTGAAGC
>JAMXLL010000235.1 GCA_024281015.1 Candidatus Binataceae bacterium | reverse complement strand
TCCGACGAGGATTGCAAATCCTTCTAATCGTCGAAGCGGGAGCCTTACCAACAACGCCGTGAATTCAATAATTCTGCTGCATAACTCGTGTCCAATTGTACGAGTTCAAAGCCTCCGCCTTCAGTGCTGAAAGGTCATAGGGAATTTATGAAGTTCAGCAGAGTCTGCTGATCGGCCGGCGATAGTTGTCCAAATGCTAACGATGCGGCTTTGCCCTGTCCGTCATGCCCAGCGATCGCATTGGCTACGCTGTTAGCGCGGCCATCATGAAGAAAGGTCGTTCGAACGCCGATGCCCCATAACGGTACAGTTCGCATCATGGTCGGGCCGGCGGCGCCGGATGTGATTCCATCGCCGAGTGAACCCATGTCATGAAGCAGGAAATCCGAAAATGGATGAAATGTCTGGTTCGAAAGGGCCTGATTCAGCGAAGCGCTGATCGCTACGCCCCCGGTACTGGCTGGAATAATTGCCGCCGGATTCGACGAAGTGTGGAGAACCGGCGTATGGCAATCGGCACAGTGGACTTGCGCGAATAAGAGCGCACCCGGTGAATTGCTCGAAGCGGTGGACGGAGGCGGATTCAGGGCACGCATAAAGTCGGCAAACCTGTCGATATCGGCGCGGCCATCAGGATCGGTCGGATCCTCCGGTTCAGCGTTCGGCGGTGTCTCGAGACCGGGGTCGTTCTTTGCGCACTCGCTAACCTCACTCGCGTGGTCAGGATTGGTAATGCCCATCTCATTCAGATAAGCGTCACCGGCGAAACCGCGCAGAGTCGCGTGGTCATCTTTCCATCCGAACCGGCCAACTCTCGACTGTGACGATCCAACTTCGGTGACAAACTTGGCGGTCCCGCGTGTTGCCTCGGGCTCGGTTTGCGACAGAGCCACCAGGGTCTGATCGTCCACCGCTTCCACCAGACCATCGCCAAACACTGGCAGCGTCTGACGCCCGGTAAGACAATTGCTGCCGCCGATAAACTGAGCACTGGAGGGATCGCACGCCGCGAGGTTGGTACTGTAGCCAGTGACTCTGACTTCGTGTACCTGACAGTGAGACAGCATACATTCAGGATCGGTGACCGCACAACCTGCGGAAGTCGGTTCGTTGAAGCCGGCGCTATCCACCGCAAACGTATGCACCGGACCTGGTTGCTGATTGTCACGCACTCGAATTTCATTGATCGAAGCGCCACCGCCGAGCGCGCCCTGGAGATGACATCCGGCGCATGAAGTATGTCCATTGAACACCGGACCGAGCTGGGGAATGGTGTCCACCTCCTGGAAATTGGTTTGACCCGTGATGAAGATTTGCAAATCCGAACTGTTCCCCTCTACCGCCGGCAACGGCGAACCTAAACCAACAGTAGGCCCGTTTAAGTGTGATGGTATCGGAGCGCGATTCGATGGGCCCGCGTAAGCGATTGCAGTAAATATAACCATGCAGCTAAGTGTGACGAGCTTAGATAGCGCTCTTCGGAATGACGGCATCATTTCCCCCATTGATCAGAATCCAGGCGCACTGGACTGTCCCGGCGCACGGATAGAGTGCGTAGCCGAACATCGCATACGCTTGCCGATTAAGTTGTTGAAGTTAGAGCGCAGAGAGGAACTAACCGAACTTCGCTAGGAGCACATTCGAAGTACAAAAAACCGCCGTCAATTCACTGTAGAGTGAATAGTTAAAATGCGGCGCTCCGCACATTCCTGTGCTTCAACGAGATCGTTTGCTCTGGCGAAGATGGTCGCACTAGCGCACCATCTCGCATGGTCAAGACTCTCGCCTGGCCCTACTTCAAATTGTCAATGGATTGATCGTCAGATGATGGGAGAACCACGACCGCCGAATTGATGAATCGTATTGATCCTAACCGACGCTTGTGAACACCAAGGCTGGATAAGCAACAGGCAAAGGCGCTCCCCCCAACGGCTGTCTCTTTCTTCGTCCATGCCCGCCCCCACATCTGGAAAAATAGCCAGCGTGCTTGCAAGGAAGTCTTCAAATATACTCGTGTAGAGCAGCTGTCAATATCACCGTATCGTCGGCTGTTTCATAAATTGCGAACACTAGCGCGCCTGGCGGTAGAGCCCGGGCGTTACTAGGAGTGGCCGTTAGCGTAAGAACGGGCGGTGACAGCCATGAGGATATCGCGGTCCGAGGTGTCTAATGGAACAAGACAGTCTAGTGTCGGGGTTTCTCATGCATCACGCTTACTTTCGAGATTGGTGACTCTTGTTTACTATCGTAGCTAATGGTTAGCAGCAATTATCCGGCTGACCATTATGCTGACTATCGATTGATGTCAGGCGCACGCCGCTCCTCTGCCAAAGAGCGGCGATTGGGAAGGGGATTTTAGGCGGGATAGCGGCCGACTACATCGTCGATTAGGCGGGATATCCGGCGCGCGGCGGATGGCGGAAGTTATGCTCCGATATCGCTGAGGACGGGTCCTTAAATCCCTTTGCCTTCCTCATTTCTTGACCCTGGGCTACGGGTTGGCCTGGGTGAGATTCGCTTTTGTCTGCGCGTCTGCTATCACTTCGCCGAGTTCTGGATATGGCAATGAGCAGGGACCTTTTTGTTATAGTCAATCTTCTGCGGGGGCGTAGGAATTGGTAAAAGAGGCGTCAGTGTCGCTTGGTATGTGGGGAAGCCGCAGAGGTCGTGCTATATGCATTTGTCCTGTTCAGGTTGGAGGCAAGCACCTGTGCTATGGCCGCTGGAGGAGCATTGCGGCTTTGTTTGAAAGGGGCCAGCGCGGAAGTCTATCACGTCATCAACCTTACAAACGGACTACCCGGAATAGCTAAGCCAGGAGGTGGCCATGCGAATCACGCTCGATTGGCTCGGCGTTGCGACTTACCGTCTGATGATCGATGACATAGTAATTTTTCTCGACGCTTATGTAGATCGAGTCCCGGCAGCACCGCCAGTGGGTATCACGACGGCTGACATTGCCCGCGCCGACTACGTTTTAATCGGACACTCGCATTTCGATCATCTGTGGGGCGCCGAGCGGATCGCCCTGCGGACCGGGGCTACCGTAGTTGGATCATACGAGACAGTCAGATTGTTGCACGATTCGGATTTGGTGCCCGAAGCGCAGCTTATCGCAGTGGGGGGCGGCGAGCCGGTCGAGGTCTCGCCGAATGTGCGGGTGCGGGTCTTTCCGAGTCTGCACTCCTGTATCTGGGCGAAGATGACCGGCGCCCCTGGCGAGGCTTGTCTGGGCGACCTTGGGCTATCGTGTCAAACGCGACGGAGGCGCGAATCGCGGCTGATGGAGGCGGTTCAAGGCGGCGAGATGGGGAAAGAGGTGGCCGCTCATCTGAAAGAGAGCGATCGACACCCGCGTAGCGATGGCGGCGCTCTCGCGTATCTGATCGAGACACCCGAGGGTTCGATCCTATGGAAAGATACGTCAGGGCATTGGTCGGGTATAATGCACGACCTCCATCCGGATCTCGCTCTGCTCGCCGCGGCGGGTCGCGGCAACATCAATGGTGAGCCGGTACAGGGATCGCTCGCAGGTTTCATTGCCCGCGAGGTCGAGATGTTGCGGCCATGCAAGGTCGCGCTATGCCATCACGATAACTGGATGCCGCCTCTGACGACCGTGACTGACGTCGAGCCCATCAGGCACGAACTAGGACGTCGAGCTCCAGGAGTCGAGCTGATCGAGATGCCTTATCTGGGTGGCTATCGAGTCTTCGGTTGACCGTTACAAATTCGATACGGGAAGGCCGACGGCGTTGGCCTGGCATGGCCATGAGTACATCAACTATGGCGATTCATGACCCTCGAAGGTTCCCCTTCCGCCTTTGATCCCTATCGCCGCGTTAGTTATAGCTTGGGTGTTGGGGAGATTCTGGCCAACTCATATGCAGTGGCCGGCGTGGAGTTTCTGGCTCGGCTGGGTCTTATTGATCCTTCCGCACGGGTTGGGTATCTGGGCGCATGTTACCTTCCGCCGTCAGCAGACCACGGTCAATCCCCGAGGAAGTGCTAGCCGGATCGTGACGTCTGGCCCATTCGCATACACCCGCAATCCGATGTATCTGAGTCTGCTCCCGCTATATATCGGAGGACTCCTGATCTTTCGCTTGCCTTGGGCGCTGCTCCTAACACCAATAGTATTTGTGTTGCTTCAGTTTGGGGTCATCCTTCCAGAAGAAAAATATCTCGAAGCGCGGTTCGGCGACGAATACAGGTCTTACACGCGGCACGTGAACCGCTGGCTCTGATTTTTACAGCAAAGCTATGACGCGTTTCTTCACTGATTCGGGCAAGACAACTATGAGAATGGGCCGACCGCAACGGCGGGTTCTTCGAGGTCAACCCTTTATTAGCTTATCGGCTCGTGCCGGAGTCCCAATTGAACGGGCCGAATTTCAAGCTTCAGATTTCCCGAGTCTATGGGCTATGCTAACAGCGGTTTTGTCGGCACATCCTGGAGGAGGTCGATCCTAATGCATGACCTGGTCATTCGCGGCGCAACTATCGTGGACGGCACCGGCGCGCCTGCGCGCCTCGGCGACATCGCAGTCGACGCCGGCAAAATCGTCAGCGTTGAAGGCCGGGCCGGCGCCGGCTCGCGTGAGATCGACGCCGACGGCCTGATAGCGGCGCCGGGATGGGTCGATATTCATACGCATTACGACGGCCAGGTGGCATGGGATCCGTATCTCACGCCGTCGAGCTGGAATGGAGTCACGACCGTGGTAATGGGCAACTGCGGTGTGGGGTTCGCACCCGTTCGCCCGGGCAAAGAAGGCTACCTGATTAGTTTGATGGACGCCGTCGAGGATATCCCGAGCGAAACGCTCACCGCAGGAATCCGCTTCGAATGGGAAACCTTCGGCGAATACCTCGACGCCCTGTCGCGATTGAAGCGGACCATCGACATCGGCGCCCACGTGCCGCATTGTGCTATCCGGCCCTACGTGATGGGCGAACGCGGTGCCGAGAACGAGGCGGCGACCCCGGAAGAAATCGCACAAATGGCAGAAGTAGTACGTGAGTCATTGCGTGCCGGCGCGCTGGGCTTCAGCACCTCGCGCACCCTGGTCCATCGCACCAAGGATAAAGGATACGTGCCCGGCACTTTTGCCGCCGTCGCCGAAATTGGGACTATGGCGCGCGCACTCGGCGACGTCGGTCATGGCGTGTTCGAAATTATCAGCGACGTGATCGGCGAAGATGCGGACCTCGAATGGCTCGCCAGGATGTCACAGGAAACCGGCAGGCCGGTCTCGCTCGCCGCACGCATCACCAATCGCTCCGGGATGCACGCTCGCGAGCTCTGGCAATTCGTGAAAGCACGCAACGAGCAGGGAGCGCATATTTTCAACCAGGTGCCCGCGCGTCCCACCGGTATCCTGATGAGCCTCGAGAGCACGCTGCATCCGTTTGCGACGCATCGCGCGTTCAAAGCGCTGACCAAGCTCAGCCTCAGCGAGAAAGTGGCGCGCATGCATGATCCGCAGGTCCGCGCGGGAATCCTGGCGGACAGCCCGGCCGTGCGCGATCGCGAGACTCTGCGGATGGTTACCATGTTCGATACGATTTTCCCGCTCGGCGATCCCCCCGACTACGAACCACCAGCCGAGTCCAGTATCGGCGCGCGGGCCCGCGCCATCGGGATGACTCCGCAGGAGTTGGCGTACGACACAATGCTCGAGAAAGGCGGCCGCAGAGTTTTGTATGGACCGCTCGCCTACCCGGGATACAATCTCGATGCTTATCGCGAGATGCTAACCAGTGGGAACAGCATCCTGAGTCTCAGCGATGGCGGCGCTCATTGCGGAACTATCTGCGACGCCAGCATGCCGACTTACATTTTGTCGCATTGGGCGCGTAGCCGCCGCCGCGGCGAAAGGCTGCCGCTCGAGTTCGTGGTTAAACGGCAGACCAGTGAAACCGCCCAGCTTTACGGACTGGCCGATCGTGGGATACTGGCGCCCGGGAAAAAGGCCGACATCAACCTGATTGATTTCGAAAATCTGCAACTGCGCGCACCCGAGACGGTCTATGATTTGCCGGCTGGAGGACGCCGTTTCGTGCAACGCGCCCAAGGCTATAAGTACACTATCGTTAGCGGTGAGGTGGTGTTCCGCGACGGGGAACCGACTGGCGCCATGCCGGGCAAAGTGGTTCGCGGCGGCCAGCACAACTGAATACGCGCGAATCGTACTTCAGCCCCGATTCCGGGCCCAGACACCGCGTGACTCTCCTCTCGGGAAGACTCGGGGCAGGCTCTGCTTCGGTCGCTCGGGGTCACTAACTAGGACCACGCACGCATCTTTTTTGTCATCCCGATTGCCGCAGCGAAAGCAACGCAACGAAGGGATCTCGGACAGCCGCGAAGCCTGGCGAGGCGGCCGGTACCGGGTCTTTTCTTGTCGCGAAGCACTGAGCAATTGTAATGATAATTGGAGGACGCGCGCGCTACTCAGACCCACCAGCTTTGCCGCTGAGCGCTCTATCGGCTGATTCCCCGGGCAGAACTGCGGATGAAGCTAGCCCCGACCGCGGACCTGCACCATCAGATTTGCATGATGCAGCTGATTTTTCCGGACTAGCTGACTCGTACACGCCAGCTCGAGTCTCGCGTAATCCGAGGCCCGCCAGGAATGGCGGCAGGGTCAGAGCCGTCCCGGCCAAGCCGAGGACTCCCAGACCGCCGAGCGCATAGATCTCGCCGCCGGCCAGGGAAGCCGTTGCGGCGGTAATCGCCACCGCAAAATCCATGATACCGATGAGTCCAGCGCGTTCGAGCGGATGAGTTACGTCGGCGAGGATGGTCGTTGCCGTTAAATACGTTAAGCTCCAACCCAGGCCAACGCAGTAGAAGCCACCCCCCACGAGCCAAACGGCTGAACTCGTGCGCATCATCAGGCAGCCTGCCGCCGAGATCATGCACCCCGCCAGGAGTATGGGTTTCCGGCCTACCCGATCGGCCAGCCATCCGGCCGGGATCACCAGAGCGAACATCCCAATAAAATGAACCGCGACTAGGGTGGAGATGAGCGGCAGCGAGTAGCCCAGATCCGACATTCCCAGGGGCACGATCGCCATGATCATGACCATTGTCGTTTCGAGTGCCGCGATGGCGACTATGGCGGCCCAGACCGGACGCATCCGTAACAGTTCCTGGCGGGTGCGCAACCGGGGCGTTCGCATCATCCGGCGCGTATCGATATCGAGTTCAGCGACGTGCATCGCGATGGTGCGGGGGTCTGGCCGCAGCATCATGATTACCCCGACGCCGAGCAGGTAGGCGATTGGGAACACGAACCATGGCACCGCAATCGGATTGAAACCGTTGGCGGTTGCCCATTTCTCAAGAGCTGCAGTTCCCATCGGGCCGATGATGGTCCCCACCGCCGCTCCCATCAGAACGTAGCTGACGGCCTTGGCGCGCTGATGGACGGGGTACATGTCAGCGGCCGCTACGCGGGCAAGTTGACCCACCCCCGTGCCGTACCCCATCACGGCTGACCCGATGAGTGCCAAGGCGAAGGAGCGGACGACGAGAGCCGTCCCGACCAGGAGCGCGCCTATCGCGCCCACGACGAATGCGGTCTCAAGCGCCGGGCGACGGCCGGCCCGGTCCATCCACTTTCCCGCCTGCCAGGCCCCTGTCGCTGTGCTCAACATCAGGAGCGCGAACATGGCCCCGCCCAGGCCCCGCGCGCCCGTCAACCGGACGGCGATTATCCCCCCAAATGTCGGGAGCAATTGGCGGCCCGCCCAAGCTAAACCGAGAACAATCGCGAGGATGAGACTGTTGCGGCGAGCGATAAGTTTCAGCTCTTCTGCGCTGAAGGCTAGTCGGGTGCCGAGGCCATCCTGTCGTAAGCCCTCCAGGTTGAAGTTGTTCATAAGTAGTTGGAAGGAGCCTACTCCTTCATTCGAAAGAATACTCGCTCCGATCCCGGCGGCGCGAATCGGCTTACCCGAGATTCGCATCCGGTTCGACTGTCCGTTGCATAGGCGCTAGGGCGAAGGGCTCACGGCTGCAAAAATGGTAGCTTGCTGCTGGTTGCATCCATTCCTGGCGCCCGCATCCGTTTTTGAAATAAAGGAATGGCTAGGCCACCCTGGTCTCGCTGGAATCCTACCGACAAAGAGACTCGCGTTCGCGAATAACTGGGTGGCAGGGCTAACCATCCTAACCGTACGACCTGGTTGCGAGGTTACTTCGCTGGGGCTTGTCGGCACAAACGTAGCACTAGCTATCAAGCTGACACGAACTCGAGGATCCGATGCTCCCGGCCGTGGTTCTCGATGTGCCGGCGCTCAACGAAAAGTTTGCGAATCTCGGCTTTAGCTCTTGCCGCTCGTCAAATTTCTTGGCGACAGGGCAAGTGTGTTCCGGGGCGCCTCAAGTCCGGCCAGGTAGTCTGCCGCACAACTCTCACCCTTTACCGCTGACTCAGCGCGTCAGGGCGTAGATAACCAAATCTAACCCGGGGATATCGTCAGGAACGAGGGCGATTTCGACGTAAGAAGGCGATAGGAGTATTGAATCGCCTGACTGGCAAGCCAGAGGTCCTGAACCCGGTGGCGTGGCTTGCGTAGCGCATTTTTCAGCAGCGCGGCTAGGCGCCCGAACACTTCGCCGGTGTCATCGTCAATCGGCAGGAGCGGCTTTCGCCGTAGACGTGCTAGTGCACTCAGACGCTTTTGCCTGATGCGCGGATCAGGCGCAACTTCGGCGCCGTATTTGAGTCTCCGCGATCGCCACCGGAGAGAGATAGACCGGTTCCTCGCCGGTGAAAGCCGCGACGTCGGCCGGTCCCAGGAGCCCCCGTTCCACGTCGATCCAGACGCAAGTATCCATGGAAGCCCACGGATCGCGTACCCCCTTAGGCAACCGTTCGCCCCGGAGGCTGCTCGCTCGGGCGTCAGTTTCCCAGCTGGCAGCGGCATCCTCGGGCAAAGCTCGGTACACATCGGCCAGGGCTTCAAGCGCCGTGAGTTGCCCCGGCCCCGGAATCAGACGCGCAACCTGGCGATGGTTTCGTTCTATCACGATCTCCTCGCGATCGATTGCCAAGCGGCTAAGGATTTCGCTCAGATTGCGGGCCAGTTCAGTCGCGGTGATAGTTTTCATCGTGTAAGTTACGAAGTATCTGATTTACTCAAATAATGCGACGTATAGCCGACCAACGCGCATTCTTTCGAGTTCGCGAACAACCCGAAGAGAGCACTGTTGGACTTATGTGGGATCAGGACCTGCTAGTATCGATTAATTCTTACTGAGCACGGCAGGAGAAGGCATCATGGCGGAACGGGATATCGACTATTTCCAGTTGGTCAAAGAAGACCGAATCCATACCAGCGTCTATACCTCTTCCGCGATCTTCAGGGATGAGATGGAGCGGATCTTTCATCGCGGCTGGGTCTACGTCGGCCACCGTGGCGAGGTGCCGAACCGCGGCGATTTCCGGCTGAAGCGGATCGGGCTGCAGCCAGTGATCATGGTGCGCGACCAGAATGGCGTCGTGCAGTTGCTTCTCAATCGCTGCCGTCATCGCGGCGCGACCGTCTGCCAGGAGGCTCAGGGCAATACGCGGTCGTTTCGCTGCATGTACCACGGCTGGACTTATCAACTTAGCGGAGAACTGAGCGGGGTGCCGGGTGCGGATGGCTATGGCGAGGGCTTTGATCGCTCGCAACTAAGTCTGCTCAGGGTACCGCGCGTCGAAGAATATCGTGGGTTTATCTTCGCGAGCCTGAGTCCCGCCGGCGTTTCCCTGGAGGAGCATCTGGGCCGCACCCGTCACGAGATCGACATGTTCGTGGGTGGCTCGGATGCGGACGAGGTCGAGGTCGTTTCCGGAATTCACAAATACTCATACCAGGGCAACTGGAAGCTCGCGGCGGAGAATTCGATGGACGGCTATCATGCGGCGATCGTCCACGCCTCCTTCGGGCAGGCCCTGATGGACAAGATAAGAATGACCGAGGGCGGCGCAGAGGAACGCTCCAATCGTGACATCGCCTCATTTCGCGGCAACACCAAGGACCTTGGAAACGGTCACGTGATGCTGGATTACAAGCTTCGGATATACGATTCCCTCAACGGTGATCCGACTCCGACCGTCCGCGCTACCACGGCTGAGGGGCAGGCGCGGCTGCAAGCCCTGGTCGAGAGCTTCGGCGAGGGTCGCGCCCACAACATGTTGCGAGAAGGGGGAACCCACACCTTTATCTTTCCGAACCTGATTCTGATCGGGATCCAGATGCGGGTATTACAGCCGATCAGCGCCGATCGTACTGAGGTTTGCCTCTATCCGACCCTGCTGAAATGGCTGTCGCCGGAAGTCAATCGCATCCGGCTGCGCTCGCATGAGGCCTTCTTCGGCTCCGCCAGCTTTGGCGGGCCCGATGATTCCGAGATTTTCGAGCGGGTCCAAGATGGATGCGCGGTCGAACTGGAGCCGTGGCAACAGCTGTCGCGCGGGCTTCATCGAGAGCGCCAGGAAGATGGCGTCATCTTGGGCGACCTTTCGGACGAGGTGACACAGCGCGGCATCTGGCGCCAGTGGAAGAAGGTGATGATGCAGCGCGGTCCCCTCGATCACGCCCGCAAGCGCAGCGGCAACGGGCGCGCCGTCGCGGGCCCACAAGGATAGGCGCGCGGCGATGGCGATCGATTACCGGGAGGTCGAGCGGTTTCTCTTCCATGAAGCGCAGCTCATGGATGAGCACCGCTTCGACGAATGGCTGGCGCTATGGGACGATGACGTCCTGTACTGGGTTCCCACCGGACGCGACGATGTCAATCCTGACCGCGAGATCTCACTGATCTACGACGACCGGATCCGCCTCGAGCTTCGCATCGCGCGGCTTAAAAGCGGCTTTGCCCACGCCCAGGAGCCGCGGTCCCGCATGCGCCGGCTTCTTTCCAATATCGAGATCGAAGAAGCCGCCCAGGGTGAGATCCTCGCCGCTTCGAACTTCATACTCATCGAACTGCGACGGGGCAAACAGGATGTCTTCGCCGGACGCTCGATCCATCGCCTGAGACCCACCGATGGCGGCTTCAAAATAGTTTCCAAGAAGGTGCTGTTGGTCAACAACAACGAGCCCATCGATAACTTGACCTTTTTGATTTGACCCGCCCATCGCGCAAGCAGACAACCTTGCGATGATCCATCGGACTGGAGCAGTTTATGGATCGAACGACTATTTCAATCCCGACCGCGAGCGATGGCTTCGATGCGCTGCTGACGGCGGCCGATTCAGCCAGCAGGCCCGGCCTGCTCCTTGTGCCGGAAACCCTCGGTCTCAACCCGCACGCCCAACAGGTTGCCGACCTGTACGCGGAGGAAGGCTACCTGGTGCTTATCCCGGACCTGTTGCGAGAGGCAGGCGGTAGTACGCAGGCCCCATCCGGTCGTGGCAAGCAACCGGACATAAATCAGGCGATTGCGGACGCCGCCAAGGCGGTCAGCGCGCTGCGCCAACCCGGCATGCAATGGCAAGGTTGCGGCGATTGGATGGGGTCTCGGCGCTACCGTCGCATGCTCCGCAGCGGCCCGTACGCAGCTCGATGCCGCGGTCGCCTACTGTCCGTCCGCGCTCGATCGGCATCTCGATATACTTAGATCAATAACATGCCCGGTGGTTTTCCATTTCGCGGCTGAAGACGCTCTAGTTCCCGCCGACGTACGCGCATCAGTGAAGCAGGCGCTCGCGACCAAAGACGATGCGGAAGTGTACGTGTATGCGGGAGTCGAACGTGACTTTAGCGATGGACGCGGCAATGGCTTCAGACGAGGCGCGGCTTCCCTCGCCCATTCGCGAACCATGAGCCTTCTCCGGCGTGCTATCGGACCGCGATACGATCTTGAGGCGCTTTGGGAACAGCATCTGGAGGGAGAATTCGTCACCTGCGATGCCGATGCGACTATTAGCACGATGGTCGCTCGTCCCTATGTAAATCACGTTCCCACGATGATCGGCGGCCTCGGCCGGGAACAATTGCACCGCTACTACAAGCATCATTTTATTCCTCAGGCGAGAGGCGGGAGAATGCTACCGGTGTCGCGTACGGTCGGTGTCGATCGCGTAGTCGATGAATTCGTGGCTTGTTTTCGGCATGACACTCCGAACGACACGCTACTTCCCGGAATTGAGCCGACCGGCAGGTATATTGAGCTCCCGATGGTCGCCATCGTGCAGTTCCTCGGAGATAAACTTTGTGCAGAACGCCTTTACTGGGACCAGGCGTCTCTGTTGGTACAGGCTGGGTTGCTGGACTCTACTCAGTACCCGGTGACCGGCGCGGAAGCGGCTGCAAGCGTGCAGGACGAGAACGTTCCCCTGAACTTGTTGCGTGCCGCTGCATGGTGGAGAAAATCCGAAGGCCGGACCAGAACGTAAAATGGTCGATCCGGTGATGCTATCGATCCTTGAGAAGCTTACGCGGTTTCTCTTAACCGACGTTTGGTCGAATAAACCTGTCTCGAGCAGTAGTTCCGGACTATTAATAACTACTCAGTTAGCAAACTTTGCGACGAGCGGTGATCTCCCTAAGGTCCCGGCTGCGGGAGAGTGCCGAAGTGACAGCGTAAGGGCAAAGCACTCTCTGGCTGCATAGCCCCTATCATCGAGCAACTACCGTGATAAGAGCGAGAAGCAGCAACCAATTGGCACCGCCCGTGTACCAAGCAATGCGCGAGCTCGGCTTGTTTAAATTTAAACTCTGGGTGCCTCGAAATTCGGGCGGTGAGGAGCAGGACTTTCGGACGGTTGTCGAAGTCGATACAGCTCCCCTCCGATCACTGCAATTCCGAACGAACGATCGCCGCCCCAAGGCTCAGCGCCTGGAGTTTCCTGAAGGCGACTTCGCGCGGCATGTACTTCATCCCGCAGTCGGGGGCCGGAAGCAGATTCTCTGGTGCGACATATTCGAGCGCGTGACGGATGCGGCTGGCTACCTGCTCTGCCGTCTCGCACACCTGATCTTCGATGCTGACGACACCGAGAATGATCTTTTTACCTGACAATTCCTTCAATACTGTTAAATCGAGGTTTGGCTGAGCGGCCTCTATCGAGATTTGTTCGACGCGGCTGTCCGCCAGTTCAGGCAAAAACGAGTATCGGCCCGGCTTGTTCTTCACTAGTTGGGCGTAACCGAAGCACAAGTGCACAACAGTCGGCCCCGGTATTCCTTCCAATGCACGATCTATCGCTGAGACGGCATAACGTTTCGCGCCCTCGGGATCCATTCGCAACCAGGGTTCATCGAGTTGGATCACGTCAGCGCCCGCGGCCTTGAGGTCATGAGCCTCCTGGTTCACCGCTGCCGCCAAATCCATCAGCAGTTCCGCCGTATCGGGATAAGATTCGTTCAGCGCCTGCTGGGCCATGGTGAACGGTCCGGGCAGCGTTGCTTTGATGACCCGATCAGTGTTGGCGCGCAAAAATTGCACGTCGCGCGCTTCAACGGCGCGAACGCGACGTATCCTGCCTGATACGCGCGGAACCGGAATAGATCTTCCGGCCCGTACCAGGACCGCCGGGTTTTCAGCATCGATTCCTTCGAGCGCTGTGGTGAAATGGTTTGAATAGCTTTCGCGGCGGATCTCCCCGTCAGTCAGGATATCGATCCCCGCCCGTTCCATCGCGCGGATTGCCAGTACAGTCGCATCATCCTGCGCGTTCCCCAGAAATTCGGCCGAAACCCGCCACACCTCGCGTGCCCGCACGCGCGGGACTCCCGCGTCAGTCAACTTTTGGCGATCGATCAGCCAGTCGGGCTGGGGGTAGCTGCCAACGACTGTGGTGGGCAAAGACACTGGAACAGTTTTCATCCGCCAAATTCCCTTTTGCTCAAGTCGGATGATAGGCAGCAACGAAGGGTAGCACTTTACCGGCTGATTGCCAGCTTGGGAGCAATACGGATCACCATGAGCATGTCCACCGTTATGTCTGCCAACCCACTCTGATCTAAGCTAAGCGGCAAAATTCGTCGGGCTAGCTTCACAGTCGAGGTCCTCGATGTCATCGAACGGCAAATCCAAATCAACTGAGATTCATAAACGGCTTGGTCACCCGGTGATCGACTCGGACGGCCATTGGCGGGAGTTCGAACCGATCGCGATGGATTACCTCAAGGCGTCGGCCGGGCCGAAAGTGGTGGAGCGTTGGAACTCGCGCCTCAGGGCGCTTGGCGAGGGCGACTTCGTCAAGATGAGCAAACAGGAACGGTGTGACCGCCGTGCCGGGCAGCCGCCGTGGTGGGCCCTACCAGTGAAGAACACTCTTGATATGGCGACGTCGTTTGTGCCGGGGTTATTGCACGAGCGGCTTCCCGACATGGGCCTGGATTTCGCCGTACTGTACCCGACTCATTGTCAGCTATTTGCACCATACGTCGGAGACGAAGAACTGCGCAAAGGCGGTTGTCACGCCTTCAACCAATACGCTGCTGAGACTTGGGCTGAGTATTCAGACCGATGCACCCCGATCGGGGTAATCCCGATGCATACCCCGGATGAGGCGATTGCTGAACTCCAACATTGCAAATCGCTCGGCATCAAGGCAGTTGCTCTGGGCAGCCTGGTACGACGGTCGATTCCGGCCGCCGAAAGGATGGGTGTCAGCCGCCGTTACGCATGCTGGCTCGACGTTCTCGGTCTCGACAGTGACTATGATTACGACCCGGTGTGGCAAAAATGCGAGCAACTGGGTTATCCCGTCACTTTCCATTCGGCGGCCGAAAACTACGGCCTGCGAAATTCCATCAGCAATTTCGTCTACAATCACATCGGCCATTTCGGCGAGGCCGGCAATGCGGTCTGCAAAGCACTGTTGTTGGGTGGGGTCACGCGCCGCTTCCCACGGATGCGGTTCGCCTTCCTGGAAGGGGGCGTGGCGTGGGCATGCAGCCTCCTCGCTGACCTGATATCGCATTGGGAAAAGCGCAACTCAGTGGCGATCCAGGAATTGAACCCGGCGAACCTTGATCGCGAGGCGCTCGCCACCCTCTTCCGCGAGTATGGCGGTGAAAAGCTTTTCAGCCGCTTCGCTGAATTCGAACTTTGGTACCGGCGCGGTATGGGCCATGCGGTACCCGAAAACCTCGACGATTTTGCCGCAGCCGAAATCACTAAAAAAGAGGATATCCGCGACTTGTTCGTGCCCAACTTCTTCTTCGGCTGCGAATCCGATGACCCGACGGTCACCTATGCCTTCGCCAAGGCAAATCCGTTCCAGGCGAAACTTGGCGCGGTGCTCAGTTCCGACATCAGCCATTTCGACGTGCCGGACATGACTCAGGTGCTGGAAGAAGCCTGGGAGTTGGTGGAAGAGCGAGGGATGTCTGAAGAGGACTTTTACGCCTTCACGTTCGGAAATGCGGTTAAGCTTTGGAGCAGCCTCAATCCCGACTTCTTCAAAGGCACTGTGGTTGAACGCGCAGTTGAGCGCGTGCGCGAGGAAGATTCCACCACCTCGTCAGCCCCGCGATAGCTCACACGTTTATGCCGCGGGCTTGCTGTTGCTCTCCCGCGTCTCGTTCCTGCAGGAGGTCCTCATGGCTCGTAGGCCCATTGTTCTGCACTTCGTACCCTATGCCAGCGATGAAATGTTGCACAAGGCGCTGGCTCTTAAGGCGGACGCCCTGGTCCTGGATCTGGAAGATTCTGTCACCCCGGACAACAAGCAATCAGCGCGAAAGACAATAACTGAGTGGCTGCGGCGGGTCGATTTCCCTCGCCAGAAGCGTTTAGTAAGGATCAATGCACTCGATTCGGAGTGGGGCCGGGCCGACGTGGAGAGTGCAATGGCAGGGCGGCCTGACGGCTTCCTGGTGCCTAAAGCAGGCGATCTGTCAGCGCTCCGGGAGCTCGATTCGTTCATCAGCGAGCTTGAAAAGCTGCATGGATATCCGGAACGCGGGGTCGAGTTGTTGCCGATTATCGAAACCCCGAAAGGCGTCCTGCATGTCAACGACGTTGCGCTATGTCCGCGCGTCAGCGCCATCTGCGGTGGACGCGGCGGCCTCGACATGGCGGCCGCACTGGGAGCATGGCGAGTGCGCAACGACAATGGGGACCTGCTTGAGATCTTCCGCTTGACGGGAATGATCTGCCTGCTGGCAGCGACCGCAGCCGGGGTGCAGCCCATCGACTCGGTGCTGCTGCTGGGAGACCTTGAGCGGATGCAGCGTGAATGCCGCGAAAGCGCCGAGATGGGATACACGGGCTGGATCACGATTCATCCTAGTCAAATCGATGTTGTCCATGAGTCTTGCTTTCCAACCGACGAAGAAATCAATGAAACCCGTGAACTGGTGGCAGCCTTCGAGGAGCATCGCAAGCTAGGCAAATGGGCGTTTCGCTTCAAGGGCCAGATGGTCGATGTGCCCAATCTCAAGCGCGCACACACAATCCTGGAACGGGCGCGTCTGAAACAGGAGCTCGAAGCTGACTGGCACCGTCAAGCTTGAAACCGGTCTAATTCTGCAACCTTATAGTGCCATCTGGAGGGTAAACAATGGCGGATTTTGGGCTAATTGCAATTCCTACCCATTATACAGTTCAACCAGTCGAGCTGGGGCGATGGGCCGAAGCTAATGGCTTCGAGTCGCTGTGGTTCGGTGAGCATTCACACATCCCAACCAGCCGCAAGACTCCCTTTCCGATGGGCGGCGAGCTGCCTCAATACTACAAAGAGTTTTTCGATCCGTTCGTCGGGTTGAGCGCCGTCGCCGGCGCGACAGACAAGCTCAAGCTCGGTACCTCGGTTTGCCTGGTTCCGGAACACAATACAATGAACCTGGCCAAGATGGTCGCCTGTCTCGACCGTGTGGCAAATGGCAGGTTCCTGTTTGGAATCGGTGCTGGATGGAATGCGGAGGAGATGGCCGATCATGGTGTTGAACTAAAGGACCGCTGGAAGGTCACACGAGAGCGTATCCTTGCGATAAAGCAAATCTGGACCAAAGATGTAGCCGAATTTCACGGGACCTTCGTCAATTTTGAACCTATCTGGTGCTGGCCGAAGCCGGTGCAAGCCGGCGGACCGCCAGTCCTGATGGGGGCATGGTCGAAATTTGTTCCGAAGCGAGTCGCGGAATATTGCGATGGCTGGATCCCCGTGGACGCCGGAATTGACCTGGGCGGCGGCATCGAAGCAATTCGGTCAGAAGGAAGGCGGCGCGGCAGGTCGAGTGACGAGTTCGATTTCAGCGTGCTGACTGGCGAAGAATTTCGCCCGGCGGGTGGCCTCGAAGCCCGGGTCGGCGCGCTGCTCAAACTCGGCTTTCATCGAGTAGTGTTGATGGTGCCGACGGCGGCTCCGGATAAGCAATGGCCGGCGCTCGAGAGATACGCGAAGTTGATCCGCACATTCCACTGAATCGTTGCTGTGGAGTGCAAACAGTCGGCGCCAACGGTGCCAGGGGCGCGAGGTAAATTCTGATTTTCCCGCGCCTTCCTCGGCTCTTGCTCAGTTCTCCCGCGTCAGGCATGGCCGGTCAGGCGTATGGGCTCGATGAGGATGTGGTGTTCGGCTAGGATCCGGGGTAGAGAAGGCAAGGAAGCCAGCTTCCACTACAGATAGCCGTCGAGGACCAACAAAGGTAGGGAATTGCTCGCTAGTGTCATTTCCAGCGCCCTTTCGGGAGTCGATGCATTTCCGGTCGAAATAGAGGTTGATTCCGGCGGGGGCACTCCCAGCTTTCGGATGGTGGGGCTGCCGGAGGGTGCCGTCCGCGAGGCGTTTGACCGCATAAAATCGGCAATTCGTAATTCCGGCTATTCGTTTCCAGGGGGGCGCATGACAGTCAATCTTGCGCCCGCCGACACGCGCAAGGAGGGTTCGGCGTTCGACCTGCCGATGGCGCTTGGGATTATAGCCGCCGCCAACGACGGAATTCTTGAAAATCGCGAGCGCATTTCACAGTACCTGGTGCTGGGTGAATTGGCGCTCGATGGGCGCGTGAAGGGGGTCAAAGGCGCGCTCCCGAGTGCTTTGCTGGCCAGGTCCCGCCATCTGTCCGGTATCGTACTGCCGCGCGAAAATGCTTCCGAGGCTGCCGTTTCGGGCGATGGTATCGCGGTCGTGGGAGTTGAAACCTTGCGCGAGGTCGTCGATTTTTTCGACGGCACCCGCGACGTTGCGCCGACTTCTATAGACCTGCAGCAGATTTTCCAGGGCGCGAGCCGCTACGAGGTCGATTTCAGCGAGGTTAAGGGACAAGAACAGGCGAAACGAGCCCTGGAGATTGCTGCCGCAGGCGGGCACAACGTTCTGATGATAGGGCC
>JAMXLL010000234.1 GCA_024281015.1 Candidatus Binataceae bacterium | reverse complement strand
TGCGCTCGGCGGGGCGTGTCAGTGTCGCGAGCACGCAGCCGGCCTCGCGATGGACCTCCACGGATCCCGCTTCGGTGCGAGTGCCACGCGGGCTCGCGCGGCGAGACCCACGTAAGTCGGCAAGCCTCGGCGAGAGAATTTGGCGGGAGGTGCGCTTCACCGAAACTCAGGGTTCAATGCTGGGCCTGCGCCTGCTCCTGCTCACGCGCGTGCAGTTCTTTGCGAAGAATTTTGCCCAACGGGTTCTTGGGGAGAGCCTCGATGAACGCAATTTCCTCAGGGCGTTTGAAGCTTGCCAACCGAGTGCGGCAGAACTCCTGCAAGTCCGCTGTGCTCGCCTTTTGACCCGGCCGCAGCACGATAAAGGCCTTGACGGTCTGACCCCATTCAACCGACGGTATGCCGATGACAGCGGCTTCATCGACCGCAGGGTGACTCATAAGAACGGTTTCAATCTCGGCTGGAGCAATGTTTTCGCCGCCGCGGATTATCATGTCGTCCTTGCGGCCGGCGAAGAACACGTACCCGTCGTCGTCGACCCAGCCCAGGTCTCCAGTGGCCCGCCATCCCTCCGCCAGCGCGGCGTCGTCTTCGCGGCCGGCATAGCCTTTCATAATGCGCGGCGTGCGGATAATGATTTCACCCACTTGGCCCGGCGGCAGGAAATTATTGTCATCTCCACGCACTCTGATTTCGACGTCAGGCAGGGGCTTGCCGATGGAGTTGAGGCGCTTGAGCTTCAACTCAATCTCTGAGGGTGAACCCTGTATGCGATGATCGTCAGGACCGAGCACCGTCAACGAAGATGTAGTTTCGGTCTGGCCATAGGCATTGACAAATCCGACACTCTTCGGAAAAGCCTCAATCGCCCGGCGAATGACGGCGACCGGCATCGGTGCGCCGCCATAGGCCAGGTTGGTTAAGGATGAAAAATCCGTAGTGGCGAAGGCGGGGTCGTCGAGCACTTGCTTCATCATGGTTGGGACGATGAATGCGTGGGTAACCTTTTCGCCCTGCACCAGTTCCAACCATGACCTGGGCTCGAATTGAGGCATCACTATCATCCTCCGTCCGGTCCAGACATTGGTCATCATCGCGGTAGTTCCCGCAATGTGGTAGAAAGGTGCGCATACCAGGAAGGTCCCGCGCTCGGTGCCATCCGCCATCTCCACATTGGCTGTTACATAGGCGGTGAAATCGCGGAAGCTCAACATTACGCCCTTAGGCAGCGAAGTAGTGCCGCTGGTATACATCAATACTGAAACATCTTCGTCCTCAACCTCGGCCTCAGTCTCGTCAGGTTCCACGCTGGCCAGCAAGTCGGTCAGACGCGGCATGCGCCCGTCGCCTTGGCCAATCGCAGCCAATCGCGTACCGGGGAGTTTGCCAGAGATGCGGTTGACCAGATCTACGTAGCGATCGCCAGTCAGCAGGACCTTGGCCTTAGCCGTGTTGATCATATATTCGAGTTCAGGATCCTTGGCCCGGTAATTTAACGGCAGAAAGGTCAATCCAGCCTTGGCCGCAGCATAGTAACTGGCCACATACATATGAGAGTTGGTATCGAGGATGGCGATCACGTCACGTTGCTGCAGTCCGAGTTGCCTGAACGTGGCCGCGAGCCTTGCGATCAAGTCGTTGAGCGCCGCGTATGTCAAGCGCTGATCGTCAAACACCAGAATTTCTTGATCCGGCAGTATCGATCCCGGTATCGACACGAAATTAACCGTATTCACGAAACTAGGTACCTCCTGGATGCGAATTGCGCATCAACGCGAATCTCTTCGCCAGCCGGCGTTCGAGGCCGAGTCCATCTGCCAGCGAGCTGTTCAGTCCTTCCCACACTGCCAGTTTTGCCAGCGCGATATGTTCGCGTGGAAGATGGCTAAGGCGTAAAGCCAATTCATGAGCCGTTCGGTGGAGCGCACGGCGCCCGACCACGCTAGCCACCAATCCTAGAATTAACGCCTGCTGGGCATCAATCCAACGTCCGGTGATACAAAGGTCGAGGGCCCATGCCAGGGTGAGACGGCGCGCGGCGGTTTGGGTACCGGCGACGCCGGGAATCATTCCAAGCCCGGTTTCCGGCAGACAGAACCGCGTATCATTCGCTGCGATCGCAATATCACACAAGAGCGCCATTTCCATTCCGCCGCCGACCGTAAAACCATGAACTGCGGCGACCGTTGGTATCGGCATCTGACGTAGGCGGCCCCAAACGTCGCGCCGGAACCGTATCCATCGGGCCGCAGCTGGCGATGGGGCCTGGCCGAATTCGCTCACGTCGCCGCCGGTAGAAAACGAGCTGCCGGCCCCGGCCAGCACCATCGCTCGCACCTCCGGGTCGTCGTAAATGGCGCTGAGAGCCTCGAACAGGCTGTCACGCATTTCAACATTGTAGGCGTTCAAACGATCCGGGCGATTTAGGGTGACCCAAGCGACATTATCATGCTTTGCGTATAGAACCGCAGGTGATACAGCTGATGCGGGACCCGAGTTTTTCCGTACCGGCATACGCAGGGGTTTACCCGCACGGTGGGTCGAAAAGCAAGGATCCATGAAGCGCGATGACCTCGCCAAAGAGCAGTCGGGCGTACGAGGCCCCGCGGAAAATGAGGCAGAGCAGCTACGAACGCATGATCATCCGCTGCTTACCGCGTCACCAATGTGCCGAAACTCAAAACGGAAATTGCCGAGATGCGGCGGCGCGCTTATCCTCGGGCATGGCAGCCAAAAGTCGGCACCCCGCGTCGGCCCTATTCTGGCACAGGCCGGACGTCCTCATCGGGCGAGGCAAGTGCTGGCACATCGAGGCCCTTCGCCCGATTCCATCTCGGGCCAACCGCATTCCATTCGTCGCCGAGATTATCGACCGCTGTCACCATGCCGCTCGGGTCGCGTAGGACGAGTTCACGGTAGCTGACGCTGATCGGATTGCCCCCGAGGTCGGCCAACTCGAAATCCGGCTCTGAAGGAGAAACAAAATGGCAGTGCATCCCGCTGTAGTAAACCATAGTGGGCAAGGCGGGGCCGGCAAAATACAGCTCCCCGCCGCCGTGCACCGCCGCGAACGCCACGGCCCTCATGGCCATTTCGTAACTCGGGCGGCTGCGCGCTCGTTGCTGGGCAAAAGTTGATTCGATCAGTGCGTGCCGCGACGCCGCCGTGAATGGCAGCAGAGACAGCGCCGCGATTGCCAGAGGGCGGCAATAGCTGCGCGCCGGACCATACTGTGTGAAGGCGGCCCCAATCGTCGCACCACCCAACAGGGCAACCGGAATCAGGGCAGGCAGCACGTACCATCCGAGTTTGGTTTGCACCGCGCATGCCGACGCGAGTGCAACGGCCAACCAAAGTAGCCAGATCCTGGCGGGTATCGGGATAGACCGCAGGATTCTCCAGCCACAGCTCCGAAATCCGGCATATGTCAGGCCTGCCAGCGGCAGCAGCAACGGCCAGAGGTACTTCACCTCACCAAAAAAGGTGTGCATCGTGGAATTCGCGCCGGCCGGTTCGTCTTCCAGATGTTGAGCAATGCGTAGCAAAGTTTCATCTTTGACGTAGGTGGTCCAAAAAACCGAGCCATTATGCCATAGCTGATATACAAACCAGGGCGCGGCAATGATGCTGCTTACGGCGAGGGTAGTGATCAGACCCGCGAACCCAAGTTCGACCGACGCTGGCGCCACGAGCACCGTGATTATCACTACGCTCAAGGGAATCAGGGCGGCCGCTCCCTTGCTCAGAAGCGCGAGCCCGCAGGCAGCCCCAACCAGCACGGTCCAAACCCGCCGCGAACGCATTCGGCTGAGTGCAAAGACCGCCAGGGTGGAGAAGAAAATCAGCGGCGCATCCGTAGCACACTCGCGTCCACCCCGTGCAACGAAAAAATAGAAGCCAAGCGGAAAAAGTCCGGCCATCAGTCCTGCAAGGATTCCGAAATCCCCCGCAGCCATTGCATAGAGCAGCACCAGCGTGCCGACCCCCAGCGCCACCGACGGCAAGCGTGCAGAGAATTCGCTCTCTCCAAACGTTTCAAACGTGGCGCCCAGCGTCCAGAAAAGCAGCGGCGGTTTTTTCAAGTAACTTCGCCCATTCCAGGTGAAATCCAAAAAAGAATGGCTTATCAACGCTTCATGGGCGACCTCGGCGTAGGTCGCTTCGTCCCAGTCGATCAGCGGCGGCTCGTCGATAGTCTTGCCGAGTTCCACTATCCCAAGCGTCAGCAGCAAAGCGAGCGAAAAGCCGGGTAGCAGCCGACGCAGCAATGATTTCGCCAACGAGGAATCCTCCCCTGTCAAACGTCTGGCCCAAGTCTGATAACGACCCCAGCCTCCGTCGCCGATGTCCGCGCAGTTGGGTCGCCGATGCTCCGGTGCAAGCAAGAGCCGGGCTCGCGGGAAGGCGCTCCATCAGCCCAAATCGCACGGATCCG
Source organism: Candidatus Binataceae bacterium (assembly GCA_024281015.1). Lineage (GTDB taxonomy): Bacteria > Desulfobacterota > Binatia > Binatales > Binataceae > JAMXLL01. The sequence goes on along the minus strand of JAMXLL010000234.1, from coordinate 7,863 downwards.
ATGCCTCTGACCGTCAACGGAAAACGTCGAAGCAATCACCCATCAGGTTAATAAACGAACCCGCTTCCAGCACGTTACAGTTAATTTGAGAATCGCGCTTCGGCACCCGCTCAGCCTTACGTCGAGCTAATGTTTTGTCATTCGTGCGAAATGATCGAAGCTAGACATCGAGGCCTTGTGTTATGAAGCGTGATTTTGTGCTTGGAGCGGCCTGCACCGTTTTCGGCCCTATGCCATCCAATCGCATGCTATCTGGCCTTTATGGGCCCTCAACCGAACTCATTTTGCCATATAGCAGCAGCCCGCTAGAAAAAGTTTTGCCCGAGGTGAAAATTTGTCGATATCGCTGAACGCCGATTAAACGGTGAGCAGTGCGTCAACTAAGTTTAGGGCGCTTCGACTATGCCAGTTAATGAGTCATTTGCCCAACGGCGTGGCAAACGCTCGCCACAGGTCAAAGCATCTCCGAACGGTAAGCAGCAAAGCAGCCGCAAACTCGAGTCCCGATTACGGGCCCTGCGCGCCGCGCTGCAGGGTGCAGTGGATGGTGACTTCTCCGTTCGTCTGCCGACTGACGGCAGCTCTCGCTTGATGCGAGATATCCTGCAGTATTTCAACCAGATGGTTGAACTCATCGGCGTGATGATCGCGGAGATTATTCGGGTCGAGCAAGCAGTCCGCCGCGAGGGCCGCATGACGGAAATTGCTTCGGTGCCGCAGGCTGGTGGCAACTGGTTGCTCATTCCACGATCCGTCAATGCTCTCATCAGCGGTCTGGCGCAACCCACGACGGAAGTTGCACGAGTGATCAGTGCGGTGGCGGAAGGGGACTTGACCCAGAAGATGGCACTCGAAATCGAAGGTCAGCCGGTCAAGGGCGAGTTCCTGCGTATTGGCAGAACGGTCAATGCGATGGTCGACCAATTGAGCTCATTCGCGGCTGAAGTTACTCGTGTCGCACGAGAGGTTGGGACGGACGGAAAGCTCGGCGGCCAGGCTCAGGTCAAGGGCGTTTCGGGCATTTGGCAGGACCTGACGGACAACGTCAATGTTCTCGCGCGAAATTTGACCGATCAGGTGCGCAATATTGCCAAGGTCACGACCGCTGTCGCCAATGGCGATCTCTCACAAAAGATAACCGTCGATGTCAAAGGCGAGATGCTCGAGCTGAAGAACACCATCAACACGATGGTCGACCAGCTCAATTCATTCGCTTCTGAAGTTACCCGCGTGGCTCGGGAAGTTGGGACCGAAGGCGAGCTGGGTGGCCAAGCGGTGGTGCAGGGAGTTTCCGGCGTATGGAAGGACCTGACGGATAATGTCAACTTCATGGCGCGAAATTTGACCGCTCAGGTGCGGGGTATCGTTAAGGTTGTTACCGCCGTCGCAGATGGCGATCTCAAACAGAAGCTGGCGCTTGACGCGCGTGGCGAAATAGCGGCGCTGGCCGAGACCATTAACAACATGACTGACACCCTCAGCACTTTCGCTGAGCAGGTCAGCACAGTAGCGCGCGAAGTGGGGGTAGAAGGCAAGCTTGGCGGCCAGGCGCGGGTGCCCGGCGTCGCCGGGACCTGGAAAGATTTAACCGACAATGTCAACTTCATGGCCTCCAATCTCACCACTCAGGTGCGTGGCATTGTTAAGGTCGTCACCGCAGTCGCCAATGGTGACCTCTCGCAAAAGCTGATCGGAGTTGAGGCCAAAGGCGAAATCGCGGCGCTGGCCGATACCATCAACAGCATGACTGACACTCTGCATATCTTTGCCGAGCAGGTCAGTACTGTCGCGCGAGAAGTCGGCATCGAAGGTAAGCTCGGTGGTCAAGCCAAAGTCCCTGGCGCGTCAGGAACCTGGCGCGACCTCACCGATAACGTTAATCAGCTCGCTGGCAATCTTACCAACCAGGTCCGAGCAATCTCCGAGGTTTCGCAAGCGGTAACCAAGGGTGACCTGACTCGTTCGATCAAGATCGAAGCAGCGGGTGAAGTCGCGGCTCTGTCTGATACCATCAATCAGATGATCGTCAACCTGCGCCAGACCACCCAAAAGAGCATGGAACAGGATTGGCTCAAAACCAACCTGGCGCGCTTCTCAAGTATGATGCAGGGGCAGAAGGACCTCGACACCGTCTCACGGTTAATCATGTCGGAGCTGACACCGCTGGTCGGTGCGCATTATGGGGCCTTCTTCCTGATGGAAGGCGATGGCGAGGATCGCACGCTGAAGTTAGCCAACAGCTACGCTTATCGCGAGCGCAAAGGCATGCCTAATCGCTTCAGGTTGGGCGAATCGCTGGTCGGTCAATGCGCCTTGGAGAAAAAGGCCATTCTGGTCACCAAGGTGCCCCCGGATTACGTTACCATCAGTTCCGGCCTGGGCGAGGCGCCGCCCCTCAATCTCATTGTCCTGCCGATTCTGTTCGAAGACGAAGTCCGGGCAGTAATCGAGCTGGCTTCGTTCCAGATTTTCAGCAACATCCATCAGCTATTTCTCGATCAGCTCAGCGAGAGCATCGGCGTGGTGCTTAACATGATAACCGCTAACATGCGCACCGGTGAGCTGCTGGTTCAATCACAGAAACTCGCCCAGGAGTTGCAAAATCAATCATCCGAGCTGACCGAGCAACAGCAGGCACTGCGAACCACCAATGCGGCGTTGGAACGGCAGGCGCTCGAACTCGAGGAAAAGGCCAATCAGCTTGAGGAGCAGAATGCCAAGGTCGAGGAGAAAAACCGCGAAGTCGAGCAGGCGCGTCGTTCCCTGGAAGAAAAGGCCGAGCAATTGGCGATGGTTTCCAAATACAAATCCGATTTCCTCGCCAATATGTCCCACGAATTGCGAACGCCGCTTAACAGCCTACTGGTGCTTGCCAAGCTATTTAGCGAAGACAAGGACGAGAATCTCAGTGAGCGGCAACTGGAATATGCCCGTACTATCTATTCTTCGGGTTGCGACCTGCTGCGTCTGATCAACGAAGTGCTTGATCTCTCAAAACTCGAGGCCGGCAAATTCCAGATCGAGCCGCGCGATTTTGAAATCCGACAGATCGCCGATGACCTGGAAAAGAACTTTCGGCCGCTCGCCGAAGAAAAGGCCCTTGAGTTTTTTATCGAACTGTCGCCAGGTCTGCCACAGATCGTGCATAATGACCGCCAACGGCTCGAACAAATCTTGCGCAACCTCCTGGCAAATGCCCTGAAATTCACCGACGCCGGCTGGGTCAAGCTGAAAATCGAACTGGCGCACCCTCCAGACATCATCGACGGTGATACTCTGCGCGGAGTCGAGCGAGCGATTGCGTTCTCCGTCACCGATACTGGTATCGGCATCGCTCACGATAAACAAAGCATCATCTTTGAGGCCTTCCAGCAAGCCGAAGGTGGTACAAGCCGAAAGTATGGGGGTACTGGGCTGGGGCTGTCGATAAGCCGTGAAATCGCCCGCGCGCTCAATGGTACAATCACCGTAACTTCTACTCCCGCGATGGGGAGCACGTTTACCCTTTATGTCCCGTTGGATTACACACCTGCGCAGCGCCTTGGAGAGCATGGCGACAATGCCGGGCCGCGCGATGGCAGCGCTCAGGCGGATCTGAAGCGGTCACAGTCGAGCATCAATAACGACTACAGCAACGCGACTGAATCGGATGTCACAGAGTTATCCGGACAAAAAGTACTTATCGTCGACGACGATGTGCGTAACATTTTTGCCACCCGGGTGTTGCTCGAAAGCTATGGCATGACCGTGCTCGAAGCTAACACCGGGATAGCTGCAGTCGCAGTGGTTCGGCAGCATCCTGATCTGGCAGTGGTGCTGATGGACATAATGATGCCGGAGATGGATGGTTATGAAACTATTGAGCAAATCCGCAGTAGCGTGCACCACCGGGCGCTGCCGGTCATCGCAGTTACGGCCAAAGCATTCAGGGAAGACCGTGAACGCTGTATCGCAGCAGGCGCGACTGACTACATAGCCAAGCCGGTCGATGAAAACGAACTGGTCAAGACAATCCGGTCGCGGCTTGCCGAGTCTCATGAACTCGACGTGGACCTGCAATAGTGAGGTTAAAGTGATCGTAGGCATGGCGGGTCGACTCAATACGCAACCAATAGGTGCGAGAACGCATTACAGCAGTGGGGCGGTGGTCGGCCGCGGCTCATCGCGAGCCGGCGGATCATCCACTCGGGAGCGGTAGCAGTGGCAAAAGCGGTTCGTCCAATCAGGAAGAGCTTATCGGCACATCAGGGTGCTAAGCGGCTCGACCGTGCTGATCGGATCGTGGCAAATATCCTGCTGGTGGATGATCATCCAGCGAACCTGGTCGCACTGGAAGCTATCCTGCGGCCCTTGGGTCAGCGACTAATCACTGTACCATCGGGCCAAGATGCACTGCGAGCGGTGGTAAAGGAGGATGTCGCAGTAGTCCTGCTCGATGTTCGCATGCCAGGACTGGACGGGTTTCGGACCGCCGACCTGATCCGTAGTCAACGGCCCGACGCTCAGATACCGATTATCTATCTCACGGCTGCAGATACTGATCCGGCCGATATCCTGCGGGGCTATGAACGTGGCGCGGTAGATTTTCTGATGAAGCCATTTGAACCGGCGATCCTGCGTTCCAAAGTCGCGGTGTTTGTCGATTTGTTCAAAAAGGAGGTAATGGTTCGAAGGCAGGCTGCCGAGCTCCGTTTACAGCAACGTGAAGAGCTTGAGCACCGCAGTGAAGCACGATTTCATCAACTCCTCGATGGTGTACCAATTTGCGTCGTAGTCACAGACTCGCAACGGCGCCCTTATTATTGGAATCAAAGCGCTCTGCGTTATGCTGGAGTATCTGCCGAAGAAGTTGAGGTTGCTGCTGACTTCTTCGATTCCGTGCATCCCGACGAGGTCGGCCATTTTGCCGCCGAATGGACTACCGCTGAACACGACCGGCGGCCATTCGAACTCAAGTTTCGCCTGCGCCGCAAGGACGCCACCTACCGGTGGCACTTGGGGCGTGGGGTGCCGCAAATCGACAACGATGAGAGAGTCAAGGGCTGGATCCTGACCGCGACTGATATTGAGGATCAACACCAGGCGTTGGCTGACGCGGAAACCGCCAATCGTATCAAAGATGAATTTCTGGCGATGGTCTCGCATGAGCTTCGTAACCCACTAAATGCGATTATCGGATGGGTCCATTTGTTGCGCAGCGGATCCCTTGATGAGAGCAAGAAGCAGCGCGCCGTCGAAACCATCGAACGTAATGTCAGCCTACAAGTTTCGCTGATTGACGAGATTCTCGACTTGTCGCGCATCGTTCGCGACAAGATGCGCCTGGTCCACAGGCCGATCGAACTCGCGTCAAGTGTGCAAAGTTGTCTGACAGCAATGCGGCCCATAGCGGAGGGAAATGGGGTCGAAATCGAATGGAAAGGTGCGGATCGGCCGATATTTGTGAGCGGCGACCCGGAACGGTTACAGCAGGTAATTAGCAACCTGGTTTCGAACGCGATCAAATTTACGCCTAAGGATGGCCGCGTTACCATTGCCCTCGCCCATGACGAACAGCAGACCACGCTCACGGTCAGTGACACCGGAATTGGTATCAGCCCAGAATTTCTCCCACACGTTTTCGACCCGTTCCGGCAAGCGGACAGCACTACAACGCGAGAGCACGGCGGTTTGGGCTTGGGGCTGGCCATCTCAAAGAGGCTGATCGAGTTGCATGGGGGTGAAGTACGCGCTGAAAGCCCCGGCCGCAACCAAGGCGCCAGCTTCATCGTAACTCTACCCATGCTATCGCAAGATGTTGAGGCGAATCTCGAGACCGGCCGCCAGCAGCCTGCCGGAACCAGAGTCTTGCGAGGTTTGAAGATCCTGATAGTCGATGATGATCCGGATACCCGCGAGATCCTCAGTGAAATCCTGGTTGAACACGGAGCCGAGGTGGCCGTCGCCTCATCCGCGAATGACGCGATGGCCGAAATCACCGAATCAGCTCCTGACGTGCTGGTGAGCGACATCGCAATGCCTGGCGAGGATGGCCTCAGCCTGGTGCGCCGCCTCAGCCAGTACGCTGCCTCGCGCCGCCAGCGCATAATCAGTATCGCGGTGACCGGGCTTAGTGCGCCGCAGCATCAGCGGCTCGCGCTTGAAGCCGGTTTCGAGGCGTGCCTGAACAAACCGCTGGAGCCGGCACGACTGATCGATTACATCATCAATGCTACTAACCGCGCCGCAGCCAATTAGAGTCGGATGGTTGAGCGCTCTCACGCCTGAATGATTCTCAGGATTTTTCGCGCATTGTAACAAACTCCTCGGCGGCGGTTGGGTGGATGCCGATGGTGGCATCGAATTGTGCTTTGGTGGCGCCGCATTTCAGCGCGATCGCGAGGCCCTGAATTATCTCTCCGGCATCAGTCCCCATCATATGCGCGCCAACCACCCGGCCGCTGGTCGATTCTACGACGAGTTTCATCAAGGTCCGCTCGTCGCGCGCCGTGAGAGTATGCTTCAAGGGCCGGAAGGCCGACCGGTAGACCTCGACGGTACCATAGCGAGCGCGCGCCTCAGTTTCGGTCAACCCGACCGTGGCAATCGGGGGTTGGCTGAAAACCGCCGATGGTACGCTTTCATGATCGATGACTCTGCTGCGACCCCCGAACAGCAGATCCGCCACCGCGTGCCCTTCGGCGATCGCAACAGGGGTGAGATTGCGGCGATTCGTCACATCACCGACCGCATAAATATTCTGAACTGAGGTTTGGGAATACTCATTGACTACGATCGCTTTTTCCTCGTCGCGTTTGACCTCCGTCTTTTCCAGGCCGAGGCCATCAGAATTCGGGTGGCGTCCTGTGCAGCACATGACGAGGTCAGCTTCTAGGCGTGCGCCGTTCGAGAGCACCGCGCCAATCCCAGCGGCAGTACGTTCAAGGGTTTCCACTTGCGTGCCAAAATGCAAATCTATCCCCTTTGAACGCATCGCGGCCGCCAATCCAATCCGCAAATCGTCATCAAATCCCCGCAGGAATACCGGTCCCCGATGGACCTGACTTACTTGCACTCCAAGGCCATGAAAAATCCCCGCGAATTCGACCCCGATATAGCCGCCGCCAATGATCAGGATACGGGCCGGCAGCTCAGCTAGATGGAAAGCTTCGTTCGAAGTTATTGCCAATTCTATCCCGCCAATCCGGGGCATCGTTGGCCAACTACCAGTGGCTATTAATATATAACGGGCGGTAAAGCGATGACGGTCGACACTGACTGTGTGCGCATCCAGCAATTGCGCCCGCTGCCTCAGAATCTCGACGCCGGCACCTGTCAAAAGGCGTTCGTAAACACCGTTCAGACGGTCAATTTCACGGTCTTTGTTGGCAACCAGGCTCCGCCAGTCGAACTGGGGCGGACTGGTATTCCATCCGAAGCCGACGGCATCTTCGAACACCTCGCGGTATTCGGAGGCGTAGACCAACAGCTTTTTTGGAATGCAGCCAACGTTTACGCATGTGCCGCCGAGATAGCGCTCCTCGGCTAGTGCCACCTTGGCGCCATACGTCGCAGCGATCCGGCTTGCGCGAACGCCGCCCGAACCCCCGCCAATCGTGAACAGGTCGAAATCGTATGTCTGCGACATTGCTCTTTTGCTTCGCCGGTAAGATTCCGGATACGCCGCCGCGGCATTTGGTGCAGTTATTTCATGGCTTGGCGTGAATTGGCTGGTTCTTTGGCTCGTGCGAGCTCTTCATCGATAACTTCGTCGAATTTTTCGGTAGGCTGTGCACCAACTAATTCGCGGCCGTTGACGAAGAAAGTTGGTGTGCCAGTCACGCCCAGTGAACCCCCTTGGGCCATGTCTTGCCTGATACCGGC
>JAMXLL010000233.1 GCA_024281015.1 Candidatus Binataceae bacterium | reverse complement strand
CGGCGCGGGCGATAGATGCCGGACGTTTCGAATCCCAGCTCGTCCCTGTAGAGGTGCCAGTGCCCAATACTGACCCGCAGCAGCGCAGCTCCGAGCTGCGGACCGTATCCCGCGACGAGGTGCCGCGCAACACTAGTATGGAGGCGCTCGCAGGGCTGAAACCAGTGGCACGGCCAGACGGCATCCATACCGCCGGCTCCTCTTCACAGGTGGCGGATGGTGCGGCGGCGGTGCTGTTGATGAATGAGGCCAAGGCGCGGGAACTGGGCTGTCAGCCGCGCGCGCGTGTGGTCGACACTTGCCTGGTGGGCTGCGACCCGGTGCTGATGCTGGAGGGACCGATCCCGGCGACCCGCAAACTATTGGACCGAAACGGTCTACGCATCAATGACATCGACGTTTTCGAGATTAACGAAGCATTTGCGTCGGTGGTGCTCAGTTGGGCGCGTACCCTCGAACCCGACATGGAACGAGTTAATCCCAATGGTGGCGCCATCGCCTTGGGCCACCCCCTGGGAGCAACCGGCTGCGGACTGGTGACCAAGGCACTCTGCGAACTGGAGCGCAGCAATTCTCATAGAGCACTGATCACGATGTGCTGCGGAGGCGGCCTGGTGACCGGGACATTACTCGAACATATGTGAGCGACGGAGCTTGGCAAGCGACGGCTGGAGGCATCAGGGGCCTCCAGCCTTACTGCATCGCGACGCCTCGTGGAGGTCCTTGTAGCGCGCGGAAAAAGCTCTGGATGCGATTATAGTTGGCACCTAAGTCGCCCTTTCCGTCTCGTGATTTAGACCGCATCTCGACCAGGGTCTCGCCATTTTGGCCGGCTGGCCGCACCTGGATTACGAAATCATCCTTGAACTGAAATAGCGTCGAGGTCGCCACCCCTTCCACCGAATGGTGAGCCGGGTCCCGGTATGTCACCTGCCATCCTGGGAATTCGCCGGCGATTATCTCGACCCGTTTGTAGACATCATCAGGACTGCCGGGCAGCTCGACCGGTGCAAGATCGCGATACACCGGAGCTGCCTGCTGCGCGGCCGCCGCCGCTGGCTTGTAGCTCATGTCTCGAGAGCGATTTTGCGGCAGCGTTTGCGCGTATTCGAAGGCCGGCGGATTTTTGGTGTCGGTCGTGATGTCGTTAATCGGCGGGTATTTGCGAGTAGACCATACGATTCGGAAAATCGGTACGATCACAATCAAGGCCAGGATAGTGCCTACAATAGTCCGTGGGCGTCCCGCCCGCCTCGATGGCATGATGGAAGTCACCAACAATGCAATTATGCCGATCAGAAATGCGAGAACGGCAAAGAAAAACCCGAACAGGAACAGATAGAAGCCGAACAATGCAGTGGAGAGGTGCAGATTAAACGGTGGCACCACCCCAAAATGCGCACAGACGATTCCGGCGATCGCCAATACTAGCGCTATGATTCCGTCGAACAAGGCCAACCATGCAAGGATCATTTTTGCCTCCGATTCGTAGCCGGAACTGGATGGAACTGAAATTCAGTGCAACGAAACATGCTACGGTATGTGGACGGCCGATTTTGTCTGATGGTTCACCTGGCCTCGGTTCCCTTCTCTACTCGGGTTCCGCGCACAACGAACTGCGGCAAAACCATTAAATATTGCCTATCCGCAATTGCGGCGTCGATGTCCCTGACCCAATGCTCCACTTCGTCGGGGGCGATTCGCCCTGAGTCTCGTGCATAGCGTGCCAGACTCGACTTGAGCATAGGAGCCGCTCGTCCGGCGGTATCGGCGCCCGCAAAAATTTCGACCCGGACGTTCTCCAGCCCGGCTTTGCGGAACAGCGAATATAGCATTCGCCCTATTTTTGGCTCCTTTACCGCGATGGATTTAGCTGCAGCCAGCACACGGTCACTGCGCTCCCGCGCGTGAGGCGGAAGCGCCAATGCCAGCATGTCCCAATCGCTGTCGATGGCGACGATGATTCCCCGGTCCGCGGCTATACGCGCCATTTCTTTGACGGTATCGCCTGCTGAGTCGACATATTCAAGTACGTTTTTGCACAGAACGCGATCGAATGAGCAGTTACGAAACGGCAAAGGCGGGAAATCGCTCTGCACGAAGTTAATGTCGAGCTTAGCGCCACGACTGCGCCGGGTCGCCGCCGCTACGAAATCCATATTGAGATCTACGCCCACCACCTTGCCGGACCCTCCGATCCGGCGCCCGAGTTCCATCGTGGTATATCCGGGGCCTGATCCAACATCGAGCACCTTTAGACCGGGCTCAAGCTGTAATGGCCGCAGCAGCGGCTCGAGGGCGGGATGGTATGCAAGAATCTGATCGTATGCTTCATGCCGTTCAGCGTCGATCTCAATCCAATGCTGCTTGTAATAAGGGCTGGACATAATCTGCGCCTCCGCGAGCCGCCGCTTTGAACGAGGGAGGTTCGGACCGGCCGGGTGCAACGGCGCGGTTTGCTCTACGATGGATACGTCTGGCTATTTTGCGCCGCACGCCGTGTTACGAATTTCCCTTCGTATCTATTTCGCTTCGAAATTGCGACACACGCCGTCGTGGGTTAGGTTGATTGAGAGAAAGGAACTCGGATCGCACAGATGTTTAACGATGGCAACCGGCTGGAAGTGCTCCGCCATGCGCTTTCCGAACGGATCATGGTGCTGGACGGTGCCGCCGGCACTTCGATTCAAGATATGCATCTCCGGGCGGCTGATTTCGGCGGCCCGCAGCTCGAAGGGTGCAACGAAAACCTGGTCAGCACCCGGCCCGATAAGATTCGCGAACTTCACCGCAGCTTCCTGGCTGCCGGCGCCGACATAATAGAGACCAACACCTTTGGCGCTACGTCAATTGTCCTGGCCGAATACGGTCTACAACATCATGCTCGCGAATTGAATCAAACTGCAGCACGACTCGCACGCGCAGAGGCAGATGCCGCTTCGACCGGTTCCCGTCAGCGATTCGTCGCCGGATCGATGGGCCCGACCACCAAGAGTATTTCGGTTACCGGAGGCGTGAACTTCGGGGAGCTCGCTGCCGCTTACCAGGAGCAGGCCGAAGGATTGCTCGAAGGCGGCGCCGATATCCTGTTGCTGGAAACGGTGCAGGATACGGTCAACTGCAAAGCCGGCCTGACAGGTATTGCACGGGCCATGACACAAACGGGGTTAATGGCGGGTATCGCTATCTCCGGCACGATCGAAACGATGGGGACGTTGCTGGCCGGGCAAGACATCGAAGCATTCTATACCTCGATCGAGCACCATCCGCTGCTGTGGGTCGGACTCAACTGCGCGACCGGTCCCGATTTCATGACCGACCATCTGCGAACACTGTCGAGCCTCGCGCGGTTTCCGGTAGCTTGCGTACCCAACGCCGGATTGCCGGATGAGGAAGGACATTACAATGAAACGCCCGAGATGCTGGCGGGAAAAATCCGCCGCTTCGTCGAGACCGGCTGGGTCAACCTTATCGGTGGGTGCTGCGGTACCACGCCTGGACACATTGCGATGCTGGCTCAGGTCGCCTCCGGCGCTCCGCCCCGCAAACTACAACTGGCCCGGCGCAGCGTGGTCTCCGGCATAGATGCCCTGGTGATCGATGACAGTACCCGGCCAATCATTGTCGGCGAACGGACGAACGTGCTCGGCAGCCGCAAGTTCAAACGCTTGATCGGCGATAGCAAATTCGAAGAAGCGGCGGAAGTCGGACGTCTGCAAGTCCGCCGCGGCGCGCATGTGCTCGATGTGTGCTTGCAGGACCCGGACCGCAACGAAGCGGCCGATATGGCTGCGTTCCTGGCGATACTGGTGAAGAAGGTCAAGGCCCCGCTGATGCTCGATACGACCGACCCGCGTGTTCTGGAAGAATCACTTCAGCGCACTCCGGGCAAGTCGATTATCAATTCGATCAACCTCGAAGATGGTGAGGAACGTTTTCGCCGTGTTGTTCCGCTTGCACGTCATTATGGCGCCGCGCTGGTAGTGGGATGCATCGACGAAGACAAGCAACAGGCACAGGCTATAAGCCGCCAGCGCAAGCTGCAGATCGCACGACGTTCGTATCAACTCTTGACTGAGAAATATGATGTCGCGCCTGAGGACATCATATTCGATCCATTGGTATTTCCGGCCGGTACCGGTGACCGGAACTACGCCGGCTCGGCCGTTGAGACGATTGAGGGGATACGGCTGATCAAAGCAGCGTTGCCGCGTTGCAGGACCGTGCTGGGGATTTCCAACGTTTCCTTCGGCCTGCCGGAGGCCGGGCGTGAAGTGCTCAATTCGGTGATGCTCTACCATTGCGTACAGGCAGGGCTCGATCTCGCCATCGTCAACTCGGAGAAACTTGAACGCTACGTTTCGATCCCCGAGGAGGAGCGGCGCCTGGCCGAGGATTTGCTCTGGTGGCGTGGAGAAGACCCGATCGCCGCGTTCGCCGCTCATTTCCGCAGCAAAAAGAGCAAACCCTCGCGTGAGGAACGCAAGTCGCTTCCGCTCGACGAACGTCTCGCGCTCCATATTCTCGAAGGTTCCAAAGACGGCCTGGTCGAAGATCTTGACGAAGCACTGCAGCTGCATGCCCCGCTCGAAATCATAAATGGCCCGCTGATGAAGGGGATGGACGAGGTTGGGCGTCTGTTCAATTCCAACCAAATGATCGTGGCCGAAGTTTTGCAATCAGCCGAGGCGATGAAGGCTTCGGTAGCCTATCTCGAACCGCGGATGGAGAAGGCTGACGCCCTGAGCAAAGGTTGCATCGTTTTGGCCACCGTCAAGGGTGACGTGCATGACATCGGCAAGAACCTGGTCGATATCATTCTGACTAACAACGGTTACCGGGTCATAAATCTCGGCATAAAGGTCCCACCTGAAGAATTGATTAACGCCTACCAGAAGCATCAGCCAAATATGCTTGGGCTCTCGGGATTGCTGGTCAAATCCGCGCAGATGATGGTGGCGACAGCTCAGGATCTGAAAGCGGCGAAAATCCGCTGTCCGATCCTGGTTGGCGGTGCCGCGCTTTCCGGCCGGTTCACCCGGATGAAAATTGCACCCCAGTACGACGGCATCGTAGCGTATGCCAACGATGCGATGGCTGGCCTCGATCTCGCCAACCAGCTGATGGACGCGCAACGGCGCGAAGCCCTCTCCAGCGAACTGGAAGCTGAGAGCCGCCGCTTGCTTGCTGGTACCGCCCAAACCACCGAACCTAAACCCAAGGTCGTGCTGCGTACGGGGCCGATCCTCTACGAGGGACCAATTCCGGAGCCGCCCGATATGCGGCTTCACATCGTACGTGATTACAGCCTCGATGAGATCTTCGGCTATATCAATCCGGTAATGCTGTACACACGGCACCTGGGTCTGCGCAATTTCCAGCAAGCGCTCGAAGCCGGCGAGCCGAAGGCGGTGGAGTTACGTGATGCGGTGGCGGCGGTGGAAGACGAAATGCTGGCACGCGACGACATCACGGCGCGCGCCGCTTACCGTTTCTTTCGAGTGAACTCAGACGGCGATCGTAGCGTGATTGTTTATTCAGCCGATGGCAAAAACGAACTGGAGCGATTCGTGTTCGGACGGCAATCCGACGCTCCGGGGCTCTGTCTCGCCGACTATGTCGTACCAATTCAGCTGTTGCGCCCCGATTACCTCGCCATGTTTGTGACGACCATCGGCGAAGGTGTCCGCGCCTTGGCCGAAGATTGGAAGGATCGCGGAGAATACCTCCGTTCGCATATTCTACAAGTGCTCGCGCTCGAAGGCGCAGAGGCATTTGCCGAACTCCTTCATCAGAAGATTCGCCGGATGTGGGGTATCGGAGATCCGCCTGGCATAACGATGAAGGACCTGTTCCAGGCTCGTTATCACGGCAAGCGCTACTCCTTCGGTTACCCTGCTTGCCCGCGACTGGAAGACCAGGCACAGCTATTTCGCTTGCTGGAAATCGAGTCACACGCGCTTGGGGTGCGCCTCACGGAAGGCTACATGATGGATCCGGAGAGTTCAGTCAGTGCGATAGTCTTTCACAATCCTGAAGCAAAATACTTCAGTCTCTCGCCCATTGATATCGAACTCCTCGACGCCGAATTCCTCGCCGCAGCTACCTGAGGCATGACTCGCGAACTCGAACCGTTGCCAATTGGTATTCGCAGGACCTTAGCGCCGGGTAAGGGCGCCTGCGAGGATCACGAATCCTCCCAGGCCGAGCAAACCGCCGCTCACAACAGGCGGAATAAAGTGGCTCGTCTGTTCCTTTGTTTGTAGTTTGAAACTACCTAATTTCGCCACTTCCTCATTATGGCTTGTGGTAAAGACCGGGTAAGCCAGTCCCACCAAACCGACAATTACCAGCAAGATGCCAATGAGGATAATTGCAGTGTTGGCCTTCATAGCCACGCCCACCCCTGTAAAATCGTCATATGACCTCGTAGCCGAACAGCAGGGTTACATAGAACAGTGAGATGAAAACGAGGAATACGATTTTGGCAATATCGGCGGCACGGCCTGCAATGCCCCAGAAGCCGAGCATGGCTGCAACCAAGCCAACGATTAAGAAAATAGACGCGTAATGCAACATTCAGTAGCGCCCTCGCCCTCTGATTTTACAATGACCGAGGCCTCTTTGGTTCGGAAAGCGACGCATCAATACCTTCGTGAGCAACGCTCGTACCATTGAGAACGAGAAGCTTACTTTAGGGTTTTTCGCTTATGGTTCCCGAAATAGCAGAGTTGTCGGCCGGTCGATTGGCAATTTTGCGCATTATATTCGAACTCCAACTGGCGAGGTGCCCACAAAAGCTGATGGGTAGACGGTGAGCAGGCGCAAACTTGCCCGAGACAGCCCTATCTGCCACTTTTTTCAATGCAGCAAAGAATGCGTTGCCCGATTTGCAAAAAGATCGCCGACCGCGGTCCAGCCAATCGCTACCGGCCCTTCTGTTCTGAGCGATGCCAGATGGTCGATTTGGGCCTGTGGGCGGGCGGCGAGTACAGGATCGTGGGTAAGCCGGTTGAGGACCGCGAACATCCGGATGATCGCCAAAAGAAAAAGTCCGGGCAGCGGAATCCGAATGAATGACCCCAGCCCAAGAAAAACCAGCAATAGTCCACCCGTCGGCCGTTATCGGGCCTCACGTCGAATTAGCGGACGGTGTCGAGATTGGACCGTTCTGCCTGCTTGACGGACAGATTCGGCTTGGACCCGGTTGCCGCTTATTGGGCCACGTAACAATTCTCGGTGATTCCGATTTAGGCGCGGAAAACATCCTGCACCCCAACGTAGTCATTGGCGATGAACCACAGGATCTTGCTTACCGCGGCGCCAGCCGCCGAGTGCTTATCGGTCGGGGCAATACCTTCCGCGAGGGGGTGACGGTCCATCGCGGCAGTCAACAAGGCGAGGTTACGGTCGTCGGTAACGACAATTTCTTGATGCAGAACGCCCACATCGCCCACGACTGCCGAATTGGTGACCATACGATTATCTCGGGCGGAGCTTTGCTCGCGGGGTGGGTCGAGGTAGGTGATGGCGCCATCGTGTCGGGCAACTGCGTGGTGCATCAATACGTGCGTTTGGGGCGCTATGCGATGATGCGCGGTTTAAGCCGCACCAGTCGAGATGTGCCGCCCTTCTGCCTCATGGACGGAACCCACAGCTTGCGGGCTATCAACATCGTTGGCCTGCGCCGTGCGGGCTTTAGCCCGGCGGCTATCCGCTCTTTGCGCAATGCCTTTGCGATACTGTTCCGCGGGCGTCGTAATCTGAAGATCTCTGTCGGGCAGCTCCAACAGCAAGGGCCGCTCTCAGCCGAGGTCGTTGAAATGGTCGAATTTATTCTGCGGAGCAAGCGCGGGGTCGCGTTCGCCCCAGGCCGCGTACACGATGATGATGACTGAAGCGGAAATAAATTCGGCTCCACCTAAAGCGCGCGTGGTTGCCTCGATTCAGCGCGAGCTCCTGGGAAGCGATGCGCGGCGTCACCAGCCAGCCCATCCTCGACAGCCTTGTCCATGTGGCGCTAAAGGGTGAGGTCGCGCACAAGGAGGCGGGCCCGATGCAAACGAAACAGCATATCCTCGACGGCTATCGCATTCTGGATTTTACTCAATACCTTGCGGGCCCCACCACTACGCGCCTTCTGGCGGAGATGGGAGCGGAGGTTATCAAAATCGAGCTTGCACCGGTCGGCGACTATGGCCGTTTTATCCCATACGTGCACGACGGGCGCAGTGCCTTCTATGTTCAGCAGAACCGCGGGAAAAAGAGTCTTTGTATCGACGTTAAGGCGCCGGAAGGTCTTGCGCTTATCAAGCAAATAATTATGAAGGTCGATGTAATGGTCGAGAATTTCTCGCCCGGCGTGATCGGCCGCATGGGCCTGGGCTACGACGTCGTCAGCGGGATCAACCCGAGAATCGTGATGTGCTCAGTATCGACGCTAGGACAGGGGGGGCCGCTCAGCAATCGTCCGGGGTTCGACATGATCGGCGCAGCCTACGCCGGCGTTCTCGATATGCTCGGTTATGCCGACCGTCCACCCATCATTCCGCAGATGAGCATCGGGGATATCAGTACTGGCGCCCACGCCGCAGCCGCCATTGGCTTTGCACTGCTGCATCGCGAACGCACTGGCCGCGGCCAATACGTGGAAACCTCGTTGCTCGACTGCTACTTCAGCTATCACGACTCTGCCGTCCAGCTCCTCAGCGCGAGTCATGGTACCATGCGGCCTTATCGCAACGGCTCGCATCATTATTTGATTTGTCCCGTCGGTATCTTCAGCGGAAAACCAAATCCAATACTGATCATCGCAGGCGCCGACCGGCAGTGGCCGCTGCTTTGTCGGGCGATAGGCAAGCCGGAATTGGCCGAAGACCCCCGTTTTCGGGGGCATATGGATCGGGTCGCTAATGCCGAAGAGCTCCGGCAAATCGTGCAGCAGTGGCTGGATTCGATGCCGGGCGACGAGCAGATCTATCGCACCTTGGAGGCGAATCGCGTGCCTTATGCGCCCGTGCTTTCGGTCCAGCAGGCAATGCGTGAGCCCCATCTGCGCGAGCGCGAAATCGTTCGCACCGTCAGTGATCGGTTCCTCGGCGAGCTCGAATTGCCGGGCTTTCCCTTGCGATTCTCCGAATTTCAGCGCCACCTCGATCTCGAAGCACCAACGCTCGGCGAACACAATGAGGAGATTCTGCGCGAGCTGCTCGAGCTCGATTCTGACCGCATCCGACAGCTGGAGGCAGCCGGCGTCCTGGCTCGTGGCCCGCGTTAAGGAGATCTGAAGCTTTCGGTTCTGCGGAGGTTACCACGATGCGCTTGTTTTGCGACTCAATCACAAGCGTAAAAGACCAGAGGAGAGGGCGCGGCGATTTCGCCGCACCCCCGTTGACGTTCACATAGCTACTTGGACGCTGCTCGTGCTACGGCGCTTTCCCCATTTGCGTGCTTCTTCGCGGCGCGCTCCTGGGCGTGCTTCTGCGTCATTGCGGCCGCAGCGTTCATCGCCTGGCCCATGAAATCGTGTGCGTTCGACATTGTCCAATCATACGAGGCCTGACGGCTGATGTTGGCGTTCTTAAATACCGGTGCGACGTGCTCGGCCCACAGGTCATATGATTTGATAGTATTTTCAAAGCTCGCCCAATTGTGTGCGAGTTGGAGGAACGCACCGAACTCGCCCTGCTTAGCTTCGAGGCGCTGCACCTGCGCGATGGCGTCGGCGGGCGTGCCGATCACGGCGGCGCCGGAATCGATCATGTCGTCGATCTGATCCTTACCGGTGGTCGATTTTGGTGCGAGCGGATTTAACCGGTTGAAATATTCCAGCCATTGACGGATGCCATACTCGACGTTTTTGCGCGCCTGCTCGCGAGTCTCGGCGAGATGCACCGGACCTACCAGTCGTAGGCGGCTGCGATCCATGATGCGACCGTTTTCCGCAGCTATCTCGTTCGCGACCTGCCAATTGGTGGCGAGCGCATCGAAGCCATACGCGTTGGTCGCCGCCACGCATAACATGCCGAGGCCGTACTTACCCGCAGCGCGCCCGCCGGAGGGGCTCACGGCACTGGCCACCGCGATCTCCGGATGCGGTTTGGTATAGGGCAGAAGGTGCGCGCGTGCGTTGATGAGGTTGTACCAATCGCTCTTTTCCGTTACGACTTCGCCGTTGAAAAGCCGCATGATGACCTTCAAGCCTTCCATCATGCGATCGCGCTGGATCATCGGATCGATCCCCAGCATCATCGCGTCGGAAGGAAGCAGGCCAGGGCCAACACCCAACATGACGCGGCCGCGCGTCTGATGGTCGAGCTGGATGATGCGATTCGCCGTCATCAGCGGGTTATGATATGGCAACGAGACGACGCCAGTCCCGAGGCGGATATTCTTGGTTCGCTCAGCCGCAGCCGCGATGAAAACTTCCGGTGAGGCGATGATTTCGAAGCCGGCCGAATGGTGCTCGCCGATCCAGGCTTCTTCGTACCCCAAGCGGTCCAGGTTTTCGATAAGTTCAAGATCGCGGTGAAGGGCCTCAGTTGGATCCTGGTCGAGTGAATGAAAGGGCGCCAGGAAGATGCCGTTGCGCATCGAAATTGTGCGGCTCATTAGTGGGATGCCTCCTTCAGGCTTCCTATGTTGGGTAACGACAGGATATCCCACAACCGGAGTTATCAACACCATCTCGGGGTTGGATAATGCGCTGCCCCTTGAGGCCTCCACTGTCATGTCAAATGAAGGACCGGCACGCCTTGCGGTCGCTCCCGATCTAAGGACGACGTGGTCCGGTCAGCATTTCAGCGCTTAAGTCTTACGCCAGGCCAGGCCTCAGTCGCCTCATCCGCCAACCAGGATCGCGTCCAGCGCTTCGATGAGATGCGTCATTTCTTGCGGCGAGGTGTAGTGCACGAAGGAAAGGCGGACCACGCCCCGCGCAGGGTCTATGCCCATGGCCTCCAGCAAACGCATAGCGTAGAAGTGGCCGGCCCCGGACATGATGCCTCGCTTACCCAACGCAAGATGGACCTCCGCGGGTGTGATCCTGTGCGGCACAAAGGAGACAGTGGGCGCGCGCTCCCTGGCGACACTCGGTCCGAGGAGCCTGAGGTCCTTGCGCGCTTTCAGATAGTCGAGGAGCCGTTGCAGGAGCGGCTGCTCCGCACCTCGAAATAGCTCGCGCACGCGTTCTGGTCGGCCTTGCGTGTGCGTGCCGCCATGATGCATGTCCAGAGCGTCGAAATATTCGGCGACGCCGCGGGCAGCCGCGACCTGCGCGTGATCGGGCCCCGCAGGGACCAGTCGCTTGTGGATTTGCGCTGCGTTGAAGTAGTGCCCCTCGTTGCCCAACCTTTCGGTTAGCGGTTTACGCACGACCATCACGCCCTGGTGTGGTCCGAAGGTCTTGTAGAGCGAGAACAGGTAGATATCTGCGCCGAGGGCGTCGACATCCGGCAGTCCGTGCGGCGCGAACGCTACGCCATCTACAATGGTCAAAGCGCCGACCGCACGCGCCTTTGTCGTGATCTGGGCGATGGGGTTGACGTGTGCGACGATATTCGAGCAGTGCGAGACCGCCAGGAGTTTTGTGCGCCCGCTCAGGAGATGATCGAGCTCGGACGGATTGAGCGCGCCGGTATCGCGCTCCACGCCCCACTCCCGCACGATGATCCCATCAGCTGCCAGTCGCCGGAACACGCCAGTGTTTGCTTCGTGCTCTTGATTGGTGACGATGATTTCGTCGCCGGGCTTAAGAAACTTCCGGAGCGACTGCGCCACGACGTAGGTGTTTTGCGAGGTTGACGGGCCGAGATGGATCTCCTCGGGCGCGGCGTTCAAGTATTCCGCCAGGCGGACGTACGCATGATCCATCCATTGACCGGCCTCAGTCGCAGCCGGGTGGCTGTAGTACGGCTGCACCTTGAGCCGGCGGTAGTACTCGATCAGCAGGTCGATGACCTGGGCGCAGGCGTAAGAGCCGCCTGCGTTCTCAAAGAATGCCTGCCCTTGGAGAGACGGCTCAGCAAAGGCGGGAAACTGAGAGCGGACAAAATCCAGGTCCAGGCAAGGCTGTGCGTCCAGGGTGTACTCCTTCCCGTCCACTTATGATTGATCTTGGCGCGCTTTCATGAGGTACAAACCGGGTGGTATTAGCAACCCGTGTGCGCGCTGCGCAACGTGGCAAGCGCTCGCTTTCCACTACTGCTAGTGCAGCGAAGCTACCAAATGTTCCAGCAGGTGGAAGTCCTGCCGGTAGAGGTACAGAGATGCCCCTGTAGTTATATCCGAAGGTGAGAAGGGCGGCCAACTCGACCGAAAGCTCGGAAACAAAAGCCTCGTTGGCCGGCGTGCACGGGTCAGGTCCCCTCTAGTCGGTTCTCCAGTGACAAGGTTCTTCGACCATCAGTTGAAAAATACATAAATAAGAAGATTCCATCTTTTCCAGTAGTCCGGCAGAACTCTCCCGATAGCAGCTAGGGGCGCCAGAGGTGGCCGAGATGGTTATCCATTCCTCTTACGAACAAGTCTATTCGGAATGGGGCCCACGATACTGCGGTGGGGTTGTCGTGGAAAACGCCCCCGATCCAATCCCAATCGCTCCAAGTCGAACCGTTCCACCATTTGTGCGTTAGGTTATTATCCGGTCCCGCCGCGAACACATCGAGACGATCCACAGTCCAGGAGGCGACGGCCGGTGCCGAGCTGATGGGCCCGCCGAGGTCTTGCCATCCGCTCCATTGCGTTCCATTCCACCAGAGATGCCCCAAGTGGTCGTCCATCCCGCGGACAAAGACATCGATTCGATTCAGGCCCCAAGAAACCGCGGCGGGCGCGCCCTTGAAAACGCCTCCGAGATTCTGCCAGGCGTGCCAAGTCGAGCCGTCCCACCATTTATGTTTGAGATTATTGTCGGAGCCAGCGGCGAACACGTCGAGGCGATTCGCCGACCATGAAGTGACAGCAGGCGCAGATGTTAGAGGCCCGCCGAGATCTTCCCACCCGTTCCATTTGTTGCCATCCCACCAGAGGTGGCCCAAATGGTCGTCCATCCCGCGGACAAAGACGT
>JAMXLL010000232.1 GCA_024281015.1 Candidatus Binataceae bacterium | reverse complement strand
ATCCCCAAAGCTGCATATTCGATCAGCTTTACCGGCAACATCAGATGGGTAGCAGAACTGGCGCGATTCGGAACGATCCCGACCGCAGCCTTTGCCAGGACAGCCGGCAATTGCTCGATGGGCATTGAGGGCGTGAAGGTCACGTGCTGCTGCAATCCTAAATTCACAGTGAGTTCCTTCACCGCTGGAAGGAAGTCGCCCTCGCCAATCACGTGCAGGCGAATAGATGGGATCTTATTGCGCAGCAACCCCACCGCACGCACAGCTAGATCAAGGCCGAGCCGGACTGTAATGGTTCCGTGGCATACCAATCTGAATTCATTGCTGTTCTTCGCGCTCGGCTCAGGCTCCGGGGCGGAACCATCCGGGTAAACGGAGATGGATTTGTCTTTGATACTCGCCTTAGCAAGCAGTCCATTTCCATAAGACCTGCATAAGCGGAACAACCGCCCGTCAGGCAGATTCAGCACCACCCGCAGCTTGCGGGCGGGAATACCGTTACGAGCCAGCCGTTGGCGATGGGGCTCATGAACTGCGAGAACGAGATCGGCAAGCCAAGAGCTCGCGCGTTCTTCTGCCCTTAAGAATCTGCTACCTAAAGTCCCCAACAGCCCTTTGAATTTGTCCTCGTAAAGTTCCGGCATCGTATCATGGACGTCAAGTACGATTTTGGCGCCATACAACTTCGGCCCCATTGCGCAGAGGATTGCGGCATCAGGCATCGTGCAGACGATCACCACGTCATATGGCCGTTGGCGGCTGAGGCGCGTGGCGCGCAGTGACGCTACGACGAAGAATCGCAGGTAGCTCCAAATATACGATCTGTTACTCCCACCTCGATATCGTGGCATGGGCAACGCGATAATGTTTACCCCGCGACTAAGGCCGCGCGGCCCATGCGCCAGACAGATCAAGTCGACGTGATCACCGCGCTCGGCCAAGGCTTCCGCGTGGCGCTTCACGCGACCGTCCTGATAGTAGTTCGTGTAAGCGATAATTAGTATTCGTGCCACGCGCGTTGCCTTATTCACAGAGCGGTTCGCGGCTGAAACGAACTGCTACGGCACCAGTGGTGTCATCTCCTTTGATGACGGGCTGACCATTTTCGATGGAGAGACTCATCCGGGAGCGCCGGCGCCACCAGCCCGCGACGGCTGAGGGTAGCGCATGCCATGCTTGTGGGAGGTCGCGCAGCCGCTTCAAAAATTCTTCGTAGCGGGCCAAATACTCGCCGGTGCCGATATAATCGGGATGGGTTAGCAGGAGAATCATACCGCCTGCAGCAGCAATCCATTGTGCCTTCAAACACCACATTTGGAGAGGGTCACGATGAATGATATGGATCAGCGTGTGGTCCTGCGGCAGGGTGTACGGCAATTCTAACAAACCGCCCAAGTGGAACGGAAAGATGCTACAGCAGCCGCCTGGTTGCGGCTCGTATGGGTCGGTATCGGCAAAACTGGAGTCATACTCGAACGCCATGCTGGCAATCCATTCAGCACGTCGCAGGGTCGAGGGTGATCGAAAACCAACCAGCGAATGCTCGCGTGCTAACCGTTCGAGCAAGGGCCCCAATTCGGCAAAATCGGCTTCACTACGGAATAGCTTGCCGTCGTGAGCGAGTCCATGGGCACCGATCTCGAAGCCGCGGGCGCGCAACCGTTCGACCCGGAGCCAATCAATCGGATACTGGGCGAGTGGCAGGTTCCAGGACGACAGGAATCCGTAGCGCTGTTCGATATCTGCGATGCGCTCCATCCGCTCCAGCCCAGTAGGGCTCTCCACGTCGTGTGTCAAGACGACGCAACAGCGTGTCTCCCCTGGCCAGAAGCCAATATGCCATCCGTCGCTGATCCGCAGCTTTTCCATCGCCTGCTTCAGCCACTCCCGCCAGAAATCCAGCAACACGCTTTCGCATGGCCAATTGGGAAACCCGTTGCGACGCCGCGCATGGATCGCAGTCGAATTAAGCCAGTGGCGCACCCCGCGTGGGATGAATTTTCTTATACCGTAATAGGTGCCAAGCGCGGCTGGCGGGCACCGCTGTTTCTCATCAAGGTACAGCTCGAACAAATAGTGTTCAGCGCCGGCCCGCGAGGCAACGACCATTGGACCTAAGACGTCACGCCAGTTTTCGGGTAATTTCCAGAAGCTAAATGCATCATTACTCGATGCACTGGGTGCCAGTTCGGGACTTGGGCCTCCCGGGTTTTGGAACACTGACGAATTCAATCCTAGCGCCATAGAGTTTCCAACATCAGCCTCGAGGCCACACGCTTGGGCCTGTGGTCGCGCAGCACCGCCTGCCGGAGCTGGCATCCGATGAAATAGAGCAGTTGTGTTGACGCGGATCCCAGTACCAGCCGAATGCGGCGCTTGGGAACGCCCCGGACTCGATGATGACTCGAGGTTCAGACGGGGCACTCCGAACCACCATCAACGCAAACGGAGCTGATGGCAATGTCCGCTTGTCAAGATGCAGCGTTGGGATAACCAAGCTATTCACTACAGCGTCTGGGCGGCATTCATCGTGCCGCTCAGACGGCCGCCTAAAGCCCGTCTCGCCAATGCGAATACCTCATCAATCTGCAGCCAGCAGAAGACTACTGCCGGCGGGACGGCCACAAAGGCCAGAATCAAGGGCGCCTGTACGCTAAGCGCTCCACCAATGAGCTTGCCGACGGCGGTCGCTGCTGCACACGCGGCGGCGATCCGCAGACCTGAAACCAACGCAGGCGCAACCTCGCGCAAGCGCATACCTAGCAGCAGGCATACCAAGTATTGGCCTACGACGGTTATCACTGCCTCGACCGAACCAACCGCGCCGCAGATCGCGGCTAGTCCAAGTGGCGCGGTCAGCCCGATCCCGGCGATTATCAGCACGAGACGCAGAGCACTCAAGTAAATCTCGAACGATGGGTGGTTTTTGGCCCAGTAAAGCAGGCCCATGGCGCCGCGAATCCCGAACAGCGCCAGTCCAAAAGCCAGCACCCGCATCGGCATCGCTGCTGACACCCACTTGGCCCCATACACGCTGCCCAGCAATTCCGGCGCAGCAATTACGACACATCCTACGACCGGTAAGACGAGACGACCGAGATAGTTGAAGAAGTTAGTATAGGCTAGCGCCAGTTCAGCGTCATTCTCTTGCAGTTGGCAGAATGCGGGGAACGCTACCAACCCGGCGATCCGGTGCAGTCGATCCGGAATGAAGCGGAACAGGTCCCATGCCATCGAGTAGTAGCCTAACGCGGTGCTACCGAGCAGGCGTCCAACCAGGAGGTAATCGACGTTGCTCGAACCTGTGGTTACAAGGCCGCCGACCATCACCGTGCCAGCAAACCGCGCCAGATCGCGTGCCGCACTTAATTGGGGCACGCCAAGCGGCACGCGCGCGTCGGCAGCCATAAGTACCAATGCATGTATCCCAAGGCGAGCGCCCAAGGCCGCTGGCAGACTCCACTGCGGGAACCCTTGGAACCAGAGCACCAGCGCGGTTGTCAAGAACGAGATCTCTGACAATACGTTAGCAGCCGCAATAGCGCCGAACCTCAGCTCGCGATGGAGCCGCGCGTCGGCACAGACGGCAATGCCGTGCAGTAGGACCGGGATACACAGCAGACGGGTGCCGAAGGTCAGGTCCTTCATTTCCATCAGGCTGGCCAGCCACGGCGCGCTGAAATAAAGCACAGCCGTAAAGGTGAGAGCCGTCAGGAGCGAGGACCACCAGGCCGTGACCTCATGTTCTCGCCGCAAATCGGGGCGTTGGATCAGGGCCTCACTAATGCCTGCCTCCACCAGATACACCGCGAATGCTCCGACGACGGCCAGCACCTTGAGCAAACCGAAATCCTGAGGCCGCAGGGCACGGGCAAGAAAAACCATGCCGCCAATCCGAACGGCCTGGACCACCACCTCGCCCACCATGTTGTCTCGCACACCCCGGGCAAAAGCATCCCAGAGCGAGCTCCAACCCGTTCGAACACGATCTGGCTCATTGCCGCCCTGCATCGCGTCACTACCGGGGCTTATGTCCCCGCTGCTCGCGACAGGATCATCCCCCGGCTGCGACTGAGTCACATTCCCTCCCCTCGCAACATCGCGGGCAGCGTGCGCATCAGGATCTTTAGATCGCCAAAGAAGGACCAGTCTTCGAGATACTGTACGTCAAGTTGAACCATTTCCTCGAAAGACAAGCGGTTACGTCCACTAACCTGCCACAACCCGGTAATTCCCGGGGACGCATCCAGGCGGTGGCGATGCCAGTCATCGTAATGCTCCAGTTCATAGGGCAAGGCCGGTCGAGGACCGATCAGGCTCATCTCGCCGCGCAATACGTTGATCAGCTGCGGCAGTTCGTCAAGCGAGAACCGGCGCAAGAAGCGGCCCACCCAGGTGATGCGCTTGTCATTCGCCAGTTTGTAAAGCGGTACGCCGTTAGACTTACCGCTGTTGCCCGCCGCGTGGCCGTTGACAATCCAGCTGCGCACGTATTGACGATGGACCTCATCGCTGACCGCTTGGCGCATGGTCCGCAGCTTGAGCAACTCGAATTTCCGGCCATGACGACCAATTCGGACCTGGCGAAACAACACCGGATGTCCATCGGTAACCAAGATTAACAGTGCGCCCACCGCCAACGCTGGAGCGACCATCACCAGGAGCAACGCCGCCGCGACCACGTCGAACCCGCGCTTCAGGGCGTAATTGAGTCCTTCGATATTGGTACAACGAGGGCCCAGTAGAGGCATTGTCCCGAGTACATCCACCTTGACTCCTGTCGAATACGCCCGAAACATCCACGGCACCATCCACCAGCGTAACCGGCTTTGCTCGCAAGACTTGATGATGACCTCCAGCTCTTCGCGGGAGGCGTCGGGCAGCGCAATGGCGACCTCGAGGAATGGGTAATCAGCGCAGAGCTGAGGCAGGCGCTCAATGCTGGCGATAACCGGATAGCCCCGATATTGCCGTCCGGCGCGGGTACCATCGAGGAACCCTACCGGCTCATAGGGCGTCATATTGTCGAGCAGCTGATCGAGCACATACTGTGCGATGGGATTGAAGCCAGCTATCACTAGCGGGATCGCTATCTTTGGATTTGAGTACAGCCGTCGTATGCAACCGCGCGTCACTGTGCGTCCGATCAGAACCGCGGGGATACTCAACAGGTAGGCAATTGTCATCGTCAGCCGCGAGAGCTGGGTATGCGCTAAGAAGGCCAACAGCAGGGCGATTATGGCGCTGATCGAGCAGGCCCGAAGTACGGCCAGACCCTCTTTCAGCCCGCCCGCTCGCATTCGATAGAGATCGCAGGCGCGAAATACGACCACCCACACCGCCACCATCAATACGACGCCGATACACAGCACCGCGGGTTCGGTATCAAGCAGCCGATTAGCCAGCGAGTTTGAGGGATCGTAGATAGCGAGAGCCCCGACAAACGCAACCGCCAGCGCCAGGCCGTCTGTTGCGGCAAAGAGCGCTTTTTGTTTTTGGAGTTCGCCGGCAAACATACTTCACGCACCGCGTGGGGGGGGGAGGCACGCAGCCCTGTGGTCGTAATGCTCGCCGGCGAACATGCTGTGGTCACTTATCAGCGCCTGTGTCACTACACTGGCGATCCGCTCCAATTCGGTCTGGGTGAGGTGCGGATGCATCGGTAGTGACAACACGGCATCTGCCACCCGCTCGCTTTCGGGAAAATCGCCTGCCCGATAACCCAAGCTCCGACAGGCAGGTTGAAGGTGCAGCGGAACCGGATAATGGATCCCGCACTGTATCTCGTTTGCCAACAGCGCCGAGCGCAGTGCGTCTCGCCGGGGACTCCGCACTACGAACAGGTGGTAGACGGATTCAACGTCGGGGGGCTCGCTTGGTAACCATAGCGGTAGCGGTGTTCCTCCCAACAATTCCCGATAGCTATCAGCAATTTCACGCCGGCGTGCGTTCCATTTCTCCAGGCGATTGAGCTTGGCGCTAAGCACGGCTGCCTGAACTGCGTCGAGCCGCGCGTTATAGCCGTAAACCTGGTGGGCGTAATGCGAAATACGTCCGTGATCACGTAACAGAGTTATCTGTTCGGCCAGATTGTCATCATTGGTCGCAACCGCCCCTGCCTCGCCCCAGGCGCCTAGGTTTTTGCCTGGATAAAAGCTAAAGCACCCGGCAATACCAATGGTACCGGCGCGTAACCAGCGCCGATCGACAACGGCGCGCGCGCCATGTGCCTGGCAAGCGTCCTCAACTATATGTAACCCGAATTCCTTCGCCAGATCGCGCATCGGGCCCATCGCCGCCGGCATGCCGTACAGATGCACGGGCATTATCGCTTTGGGCCCATTTGGAGTAGCAAAATGACCGGCTTCCAGGTAGTGTCGCGTCGCTGCGACACTGAGGTTGCACGTCTGGGGATCGATATCAACGAAAACCGGCCGGGCGCCCACCTGCGTAATTGCCTCGACAGTGGCAATAAAGGTCATCGGGGTGGTTATCACCTCGTCCCCCGGGCCGATCCCGAGTGCCAGCAGTACCAGACGCAGGGCATCAGTGCCGCTGTTAACGCCGATTAGATGGCGGGTGCCAAGAAACGCGCCAAACTCGTCTTCGAATTGCTTGACCGCCGGGCCTCCGATATAAGCTGTCGCGGCGTGAATGCGCGCGAAACTACGCTCCACCTCATCGTGAATTTCGGCGTTCTGAGCCGCCAAATCGACAAATTTTATTTGCTGCATTGACCCCTACCGATCGTAGTTCATACTTGGTTGTACGTCGCGAAGTATCCACACGTGCAATTCGTATGCTCGTTTGGCTTAGCCCCCACCTTTCGCGCACTTCGGCTCTGCGCACCCATTATCTGGAATTGTTTGAGCCTCTGCCTCGACGGGGTGGCTGCGCTGCACAACTCGGAGCTCGGCCTGGACCTCGGCTTGGCAATTGCGGTGCGCTCAAATGGTACGTCCCGCGCGCGAGACGCGAATTAATCACCGTTGGCTTCCGTCAGGCTCGTCGGCGGGGGAAGCATCCTTCTTGAATGCTCCGCGTGACTCCAGCGGCTTCGGCTCCGCGCTGGTAAATCCAGGGGTGGTGATGCGGCGCAAGCGCGCCGGAACACCAGCTACGATCGCATAGGGGGGAACGTCATGCGTCACGAGGGCACCTGCTCCCACCATCGCCCCTTCCCCAATCTCCACGCCGCACATGATGATGGCGCCACTGCCCAGTGAGGCTCGGCGTCGAACAACGGTCTCTTCCAATTGCCAGTCGCTTTCCGACTGAGGCTGCCCGTCGGGATTGGTCGCGTGCGGAGTACGGTCATTGATGAATACCACGCCGTGCCCCACAAACACTTCATCTTCAATTGTTACGCCCTGACAGATGAAGGTATGGCTCGAAATCTTGCAGCGCGACCCGATACGGGCGCCACTTTGCACCTCGACGAAAGCGCCGATACGAGTATCGTCACCGACTTCACATCCATACAGATTAACAAACGCACTTACACGTACGCACGTCCCCAGCCGGACGTCCTGGGCGACGCAGGCATGAGGCGAAACTTGCGACAAATCATTCATTGCAGTTCACACGGTTATATATTTGACCGGAACCATTCGCCCGCTTTCGCGCATCGAAAGATTCGCCGCTTCCAGTACACTTACAACCTGTAGACCGTTCACGCCGTCGGTGCGCGGCTGATTACCAGTGCGGATACAGTCGACAAAGTGCGCACATTCCTGACGCAGCGGTTCGGACTCATCGAGTCGCGGAATGAGAATATCGCCGTATCGATACGAGAATTGGAATTCGCCGAACGTGTCGTAATAGGGCTGCATAGTTACGCCACGATCGTAGATCCGAAGCTTTTCCTGCGGGGCAGTGTCGTCGTACACCAGCATCTTTTGTGAACCTACAATAGTCGTGCGGCGAATCTTATTCGGATCGAGCCAGCTCACGTGAATGAAGGCGATCACATTGTCGGGAAAGTGCAAGGTCAACAATGCGACGTCTTCCACCTCGCTGCAATAATGGCTCTGCCCCTGGCAGCTCACCGCTTGTGGTACTCGATCCAGCAGCCAGAGGATAATCGATATGTCGTGAGTGGCCAGATCCCAAGCCACATTTACATCATGCTGAAACAATCCGAGGTTGGCCCGCACCGAGCTGATGTAGAATATGTCGCCGAGCTCACCCGATTGGATTATCTCCCGGGTTTTGAGGACCGGCGCGCTGTACAGGAACGTGTGACCTACCATCAAGGTGCGGCGGCAGCCGCGGGCGAGCCTTACCAACTCGCCAGCTTCGCGCCGGGACATCGCCAGCGGCTTTTCCACGAGCACCGATTTGCCGCTTTCCAATGCCATGCGGGCCAGCTTGTAATGTGTGCTGACCGGGGTAGCGATTACCACACCCTCAATTTCCGGATCACGCAAGATGTCATCGAAGCTCGCCGTGGCTTCAACGGCAGGATGGAGCTCCTTGACATGGGCGCGCCGCTTGGCGTCTAAGTCGCAGGCGACTACGCGCCGCGCGCACTGAAGCTGCTGAAAATTGCGGACCCAATTGGGACCCCAGTAGCCCAATCCCACCACCGCAACACCGGCAAGCCGGGTGTCAGCGCTGGGATGCACCACGCCATTTTTATGCGCTATTGCCGCTCCACCTCCGTCCGTCAGCGGATGGTGGCTCAGGCGATTACGTTCGGGGTGCGAAAAATCGTTCATCGTCGACTTATTTTCCTTAACAGGTTGGCAACCGGAGTAGTGGCACCATTGAAGATGACCCCCGCTACAGCCCGGTTGGCGGCTCGCAGTGCTGCTGCAGTGGTCGCCAACTCCTGGCGCCTGGTATGGCCGTAGCGGGCCACCAGCAGAATCGGATCGGTCGGCCGCGCGAGCGTCAACATGCGCGTGTCCAACCGAATCACGCCCAGATCGACCACTACCGCGCCGTAATGACTGAGTACTCCTTCCAGCCGCTGCATCAGCGCATGACGTTCCTCGTCAATGCCGTCGATCGAGCAGTTCGCAACCTCCAAGCGCGGCCAGCCGGTCGAGCGAATCTGCAGCGCGCCATCCAGTAGCAGTTCCGGTCGCTTAAGGTCAGCCGTGGTGAAGATTCGGTGCAACGAGGGATGTCGAAGATGGGCATCGACCAGTAACGTTCGTACCGAGAGGCGCTGACTAAGGTCTAGTGCGAAAGCCGAAGCGACGCTGGAGGTCCCGTCCGCCGGGCGGCATCCACTCAGAAACAGCCGCATTGAGTGCTCCACCATCGCCAGAGGGGCGAGCCGCTCGGCCAGCCGCTGTAGCGCCTCGGCGCGAGCAATCGTGACCGGAACCGCTTCAGCCGCAGGAAGCGGCACGATCGCGTTAGACGGCCGCGTCGCTCTAATCGCGGGCCGCGTTTCTTCATGTCGTTCGGTTGAAACGCTGGGTGAATCGCGGTCGGATGCGGGCTCATCTGCCACATCCGGAGAAATCCTGTGTATCGCTTCGTAATAACTGCTCACCGCTGAGCTACTCCTGTGAGGCCGAGGCCGGCAGATAGACCGTCTGTCCCGGGTAGATCAGATTGAAGTTACGGAGTTGCGGATTAGCATCGATCAGGCTCTGCAACCGATCCCGCGTGCCGAGATAGCGAACCGCCAGATGCTGCAAGGTGTCACCATGCCGAACTCGAATCTCGCGCCGCGGCTGCTGTCCGGTAGCCGCCGAGGAGAGCGGTTTGGACACGCCAGTTGCGCCTTCCGGTCGGATGGGGCTCTCTGCGGCATGTTGCGGATTCGGTTCGGTCGAGACACTTGCCGTTTGCGGTCCCGAGGGACTGGCGCCAATAAGCTTGGTCACGAGCTGGGTGGGTGGTTTCAGCGCCAGGTCACCGGAGTAGTTAATGCCCGTGTGTCTGGGTCCGTCGGCACTGCCGGCTTCGATGAGGATTATTACCAGCAAGCCTGCGAATCCGGCCGCCGCCAACCCTAACCGTTGCCAGCGGGATGCCGCCGGCTTGTTCCGTTCGCGCTTGTTTGGATCCAGCAAACTTTCGTATTCTGCGGTCGCCGCGCGCGCCGATTGTAAGTCGACCTTTTGTTTCCCGGTGGAATATGCGAGCAACAGCGCGTTGTGCCCAAGCACGTTTATGCGCCTGGGAATGCCGCCGCTATGAGCGACAATATAATCGAGTGCAGCAGAATCGAAGATCCGGGCGGCGCTGCCACCGTGAGCTGTGAGGCGAAACTCCAGGTACGCACGTGCCTCCGCAGCCGACAATGGATTAAGCACCGCGCGCGCGCCGATGCGATCGTTTAATTGGCGCAGTTCTCGCCGCATCAGCCGATGGATCAGTTCGGGCTGGCCGACCAATACAAAGTGAAGCTGTTTTTCCTCGCCGTTGCCGGCATTTGAGAATAGCCGCAATTCCTCGAGGCTCTCCTCGTCCAGGGTTTGCGCCTCGTCAATTAAAATGACGACGCGTTCATCGGGCTTAAGACGTTCGAGGAAATCGTCGAAAGCAGCAGACATATCCAGTTTGGTCGGGAGCGTAGTCAGGCCAAATTGCCGTACCAACTCTCGCAAAATCCCCTCAAAGCCGCGTTTTGGGTTGTTAATGCAAGCGGTCCGCACGCGGTCGTAGTTGCGCGCCAGAATTGATTTCACCAGCGTGGTCTTGCCGGTGCCGGCTTCACCTATGAGCAGGGTGAAGCCGCTGGGTTCATACATGACCCCCCATTCCAGAGCTGCCAGGGCCTCGCGATGCGAGCGGCTGAGATACAAGTCGCGACCCGAGGGCACAAAACGGAAGGGTGCACTATCCAGCCCGAAGTGGCGGTAATACATCGCAGTTCAGGCCTCGTCGCGGAGAACCGCCACCGTGCTGAGTCCGCTCACCTCAGCAATGGTCACGGTTGAGAAAATGCGGTCGTCTTGCCATTCTTCCCAGTAGGCGGCGAGCAAACCCAGAAGTGTAGCTGCTACCAAACCGGCCAGCAGATCAAGCGATACCACCGGAAACACTGGTTCAAATGGCACCGTCGGTGGCTCGGCGATACTCACATTGAGGATCTTGTTGACGTTCAGAGCCTCGGCGGTACGTGCTTCTTCGCTCTTGCGCACGTACGACATATAGGCTTCACGATCAGCGCCCACCTGGCGTTCGAGTTGGGCCAGCACCACGCCGTTGTTGGTTATCTGATTGATTTGGCCCTCCACGCTCTGAACTTGGCCGGTCAGGGCCTTGACCGCCGCCTCTTGCGAGGCTTCGGTGGTCTTGGCCTGCTCCAAATTGGTATCCAGCGTGACCCATACCGGATTCAGCTCGGTGCTCTTCTCACGCACCTCGAGCCGATTTTCCTGATCGAGGATTCGTTGCGCCGCGGCGATCTTGGCGTCAATCTGCTGGATACGCTGACTGTTAGGCTGATAACGGGCTAACAGTTCGGCCCGTTCTGCCTTAAGTTGCATCAACTCGGGCTTGAGCTGACCCAGAGCGATATTTTGTTCGGAACGGGTTTCCTTACCAATCTCGGGGGGAGTCTGCTTTAACTCAGCTTCGAGGGAGGTCACCTGCTCCTGAGCGGACGCAGCACCGGTACTAGCTCGCTCCGCCTCGCTCTGAAGGGTCGATAGCCGCGTGACCAGCGCCTGCTTTTGAGCACGTATATCGGTAATACCGGTTTGCACCTCAAATTGACGGAGTTTGTCTTCAGAAGCATTGAGCCGCGTACGCAGGAGCCCAGCCTGCTCATTAAAAAACTTCTCAGCCTCCGGATCGTGGGATATGCGAGCATGATAGGCCAAGTATTCGTTCAGCAGCCTTTGCAGAAACGCGTATGACCAGTGCGCATCATGCGACTTGAAACTTACTTCGAGTACGTTCGATAGTTTAATCGGTTCGGCCGAAATGTGGCGGGTGAGCTTTAGCGCCCAGGCGTCACGCGGCGCCACCGCGGGCGCGTTATGCAAAGTGTCATAACCGGCGGCCGGTAGATTGAGCGCAAGATTCATCAGATTCATCATTTCGGAACCGACCCCCTGGTTATGGGGTTCAGCCAGTCCCGAAAGTGCTTCTCTGACCATGTAAACGCTGGTCAGCAACTCCGCCTCTGAATTGAGATCGTTTTGGGTGATCGGCTGAACGCCCAAGACCTGGTTGCCGGCAGCGCTGCTCTGCAATTCGGGTGAGACCAGGTACTCAGCACGGTTGCTCTGCACCAGAATCTTGGCGCTTGACCGGTAGGTAGGAGGCCACAGCAGCGTTATCAGGGCCACCAGACCGAACACCGCAATCCCCACCTCCAGAGCAATAGCCCGGCGCCGCACTACTAAGTCGACCCAGTAACTGAAATTACGTTCTTGCATCACTTCGTTGCCCCCCCCGGAGCCTAGGGAAATCCCAGATAGGGTTGTATTGGCATAACATCACGCATGTACTGCTTCACAAACAAATCAACGTTGGCGATTCCGCTGCGCGGCACTACTAAAATATCGCGCGGCATTAGAGCTACGTCGTCGCCGGTGCCGACTTTGCCTTCCGCATTCGAGATATCCACCTGCATTCCATGCGGCTGGCCGCAGACATCCCGGCGAATGAGAACTGCGTCATGGCCGGCCTCGGGAGTGACCCCGCCGGCGTCTGCTACGGCCTGTAGCGCGGTCATGCCGGGCTCCAGAGCGAATGAACCCGGCTTGCTAACCTGACCTTGGATAAAAACCAGACGGTTAGGCGTGCTCCTCACATGTACGGCTGCGTCAGGCGAACGCAACTCGCTGAGATAGGCTTTATCCAGCTTCGCGGCAAATTGGCTCGGGGTCAAGCCGGCAGCCTCGATGTCGCCGATGAGCCGCATCGTGACCTTGCCATCGGGCCGCACGGTGAGCTCGTCGTTGAACTCCGGATTTAGGTAGAAATCAACCGACAGGACGTCGCCGGGTTGAATCACGTAACCTTCTTCGTCACTTTTAATCGCGGCTTGCTGAATCTCTGCGCCCGCGACACATTGCTCCGGTGTCAGTTTGGAGTGCGAGAGCTGGGCTGGCGCCACATCCCCGCGCATTTCCTTGTCGTTTCCGCTGGAACATGCCCAAGTGACGATTGCTAGGCAAAAAGCGACAAGCGCGATGCTTACGCGCTTCAATGGGAACTGAAGCACGGTCGGCGTTCGCGCCCGGCCTCCGATATTAAGCTTCATCTCCCCTCCCTCGACTTCTGACGATGAGCAATAATAGCTCTAGCGCTTGCTGCGCTGAACTACCACGGCAATCTCAACTAAGCCATACCGAATGATGGCAAGCGTTGTGCCACGAAGCGCGGAAAAGAAAACAATGATTTTTACTGGCCTAAAGCGATAAGTAGGTGCTTTCCAGCCGCGGTTTGACCCGAGCAAGAATTACAAATTACAGGCGGCGGATTTCCGCAGATAAAGGAATAAACTATCAGCGGAAAGCATCCTTTTGTCACGTAGGGAACAACGCAGGTCAAGATGGGACACCTACGCCAAAATGAGGTAACGAGTGATTCGATATGTTTTCGCAACGTATGGGCTCTCAAGCGGTGACTCTGCTCGTAGAAGCTTGACAAGCACCATCAATAACGACCCAGAACAAGCCATTCTATGAAACAATAGCCAAATCAAGCAATATGTTCCGAAAGTTAGCTACAGTTCAGTTACGAATGGCCCTGCAAAGTTTGAGAGCTGGTTCCAGATGCGAATCCCTTGCATACCTCTTTCTTGCCGCCGTTCAGCACCCAACCGCGCCAAACTGTTCGGGTTCACGCATGAC
>JAMXLL010000231.1 GCA_024281015.1 Candidatus Binataceae bacterium | reverse complement strand
AAGCCGTAATGGTCGGAGATTCGATCAACAATGATTGCGCCCCAGCTCGGAACGTGGGCATGAAGACGGTCTGGCTGCGCCACCTTGAATTCAAAACGTGGACTGCACCCTCAGCTCTGGTCGATTTCACAATTGATCAACTCGAAGATTTGAGAGAATTGGAATGGGTGGCCGGTTAAGCGGCGCGATCCTGGCGGCGGGCCAGGGTCAGCGGCTCCGCAGCGCTTCGGGCGGGGTTCCTAAAGCGCTGGTCGACCTTGGCGGAAGGCCGTTGTTGCTCAGGCAAATCGACCTTCTAATCGCCGCTGGAGCCAGTCCCATCCATGTAATCGTTAGTTCTGAAACTTATCTTTTGATGCAAGACCGCGAACTGCGGATCCCGGAGAAGGTGGAGCTGCTGGTCGCCGACACATCCAACTCGATGGAATCGTTGCTACGGCTGGGAGAGCAGATCGCGCCTGGCTTTTTTCTGCTGATGGGCGTCGATACGGCTCTGTCAGCTGCACATCTGCGCGATTTTGTCACCAATGCGACGAAACTTATCGTAAACCCGCAAACGCGTATAGATGGTGTTTTAGCGGTGGTAAAATGGCGTGGCGACATTGACCCATTATTTACTGATATTGGGGCGGACCGGATGATCATGGCAGTCGGGCAAGCGCCATCGGCCACGGTCACGGCAGGAGTGTACCTGCTCTCAAGTGCAGTTTTCGGGTTCGCGAGCGAAGCGCGCAGCCGCGGCCTGATGGCGCTACGCCGTTTCCTGGCACTCCTGCTGGAAAAAGGCGTTAGGTTTACCGCACTAGAGCTGCCACAGGCTATCGATATCGATAATGCGGCGGACCTGAACGCGGCGAGAGAAATGATTGCCCGCGAAGCTGAATAACAGCGCTCGCTCCCCAGGGCGAGAGTGATCTCGGGAATTGACATGAATTTGCGAGTGGTCGGTGTTTATCGCGAGCCGGAATTCTCCCCAGGCAAAATCGCCGCGGACGCCGCCATCATCGACCAGGTTTTGACCCAGCTCAGAGCGGAAGGAGCAAGCACCGAAGCAATGACTGCGGCGCGCTTTGCAGCCTATCCGCCTGGCAACGTCGACCTCGTGATTGCGATGTGCCAGGGGGCTTCCGCCTTGAGCCAGCTGGCGACCATGAACGAGGCAGGGGCAGTCACCGTCAATTCGGCGCTCGCCATACGAAACTGCTATCGCGACTTGCTCGCGGCCGGCTTGATGCGGGCCGGCGTTCCGATACCCGAAGGGGCGCTGCTCTCAACTTCGCTTCCGCTGAACCCGAAAGCCCTGCGTGTCTTTGACTTATCAGCGCCATTGTATGTCAAGCGCGGCAATCTTCATGCATTGGGACCCGACGACGTCTGCCGCGTTGAAGGCCTGCAGAGACTCGAGCAAACCCTCGCATCGTTCGGCAGCCGCGGGATCGAGCTCGTTTACGTGCAGCAGGAAGTCAATGGTGCAGTTGTTAAGTTCTACGGCGTAGGTAATGACTATTTCGCTGCGATTCCAGAGAACGGAACAACATTAACGGACGCGGCGAAGCTTAGTCTGGAGCGCGCCGCCCGCGCAGCGGCGGGCGCGTTGGGGTTGGAGATATGGGGTGGCGACGCCATCGTCGAAGACGCATCATGCACGATTATCGATTTCAATGACTGGCCGAGTTTTGAGCCAGTCCGCGCCCCCGCTGCGGCGGCCATCGCGCGCCGTTGTTTGCGCCTGGTACGGCATCACCCATTGACGCGCAACGCGTTTGCCTGATGTAGGCAAAGGGCCGTGTATCGCGGCACAACTGGCTGCAATCCTGTTTTTAAATGGTTCGCGACTCAATCTGCTAGCATCTAAGAGACGTGCTACTTGACTTCTACCGGAAGGCGCGACAGACGTAACCGGATGATCGTGTCCTCCGGCAAGATTGCTGATGAAGGTAAGTCGCGGCCTGCGGGCGGCCCGGATGGCGGCGCAGCCGCCGATAAGTTGCCGCATGTCGCTGGCCCCATACCAGGTCCAAAATCCCGGGAGATTTTCGAAGCAGAACAACGCCATATTGCTCCCGGACGGCAGCGAATCTCCTTGCTTGCAGGCCTCGCGCTGGACCACGGCGAGGGGGCGACACTGGTGGACGCGGATGGCAACGTCTATCTCGATTTTGTGGCCGGTATAGGAGTTGCCAGTCTCGGCCATGCCCATCCAGCAATGGTAAATGCATTGGGTGAGCAGGCCGGGCGCTTGATGGTCGGCACCTTCGCTACCGCCGAGCGTGCTGAGGCTTTCCGGCTATTGGCCGACGTTGCCCCACCTAATCTCACCCGCTCACACCTCTATAGTGGCGGCGCCGAAGCCGTCGAGGCAGCGCTACGGCTGGCGCGGTCAGCGACGAAGAAGCACGAAGTAATGGGTTTCTGGGGCGGCTTTCATGGCAAGACTGGCGGCGTAATGGGCCTGATTGGTGACGAGTCGAAGCATGGTTACGGACCTTTGGCCGCCGGTCAGTACCTGGTTCCTTATGCAGATTGCTATCGCTGTCCATTTAAATTGAAACATCCCTCGTGCGGCCTCCATTGCGTAGAATTCGCCCGGCAGCAGATACGGAATTCGTCGGCCGGCGCTATCGCTGCAGTCATTGCGGAACCGATGCAAGGCACGGCCGGCAATGTCATTCCGCCGGATGATTGGTTAGTCGCGGTCAAATCCGTCGCCAGGGAATTCGATGCCCTGCTAATCGCCGATGAGATGATAACCGGGTTTGGCCGCACAGGCCGGATGTGGGGTATCGAACATAGTGGAGTGGCAGCAGACATCCTCACGGCCGGTAAAGGCATGGGTGCTGGCTTCCCGGTCTCAGCAGTTCTGATGGGCGAGCAGGTGAGCCATGCCGAGCCGTTTGCCAAGCCCAGCGCATCCTCGTCGAGTTATGGCGGCAATCCGTTGGCGGCGGTTGCAGTAGCCCAAACTATCAAGACCATCCGGCAGGAAAAGCTCGTCGAGAATGCTCGTCGGGTGGGTGCAATGTTGTTGGGCCGGCTCTTGGAGCTCAAGGAGAAGTACGAATTCGTCGGCGATGTGCGCGGACGGGGGCTGCTGCTGGGCCTGGACCTGGTGAGGGACAATACCAGTCGCCGCGAGCTTAGCCGCAAGGTTATGGAAATCGTCTTCAAAGAAGCATTGAAGCGCGGACTACTGATGATGGGTTACTTCCCCCGTGTGCGTATCAATCCGCCGCTGGTGATCAGCGAACGTCAGGCCCAGACTGGTATAGAGATTCTCGACGAGGTGTTTGCTTACGTGCGCGACCACGTGGATTGGCATTCAGGCTGACGGGAAACGCTGGACAGCAATTAGAGCAATGAGTAGCGGGAATATCGCGCTGTCTTGCGACTTGGTGGGTACTTTGGTTGGGATGGACGAAACTCGGCAACTGCCATTAGATGACCGTGGGCTGGTCAAAATCGAATTGCTGCCAGGCGTCGCAGAGACCCTCGAGCCAATGCGCGATCATTTAATTTTCGTGATTACCAACCAGGCAGGCATCAGGCGCGGCCGGCTGACGCTGGCGCAGGTGGAATCGGCGTTGCGCGACCTTGATGCGGAACTTGGCGGCATCTTAACGGGGTGGCAGATTTGCCCCCATGACAATGGCGACAATTGCCCGTGCCGGAAACCGCGAGCGGGAATGATAACGGAACTCGCCACGACCCACGGCGTCGATCTGGGTGCCTCGACCATGGTCGGCGATCAGGAGATTGATGCGGCTGCGGCACGGACCGCGGGAGTGGGCCGCTTTTTCTATGCGCGCGATTTCTTCGGGCGGAAGCAATCCTGATCAAACTCATTGGCAAGGGAGACTTCGGCATGGCTACTTACGAGACGATCGTCTACGACCAGGCTGACGACAAAATTTTCCGGCTAACCTTGAATCGTCCGGAAAAACTCAATGCGATGTCGCAGAAACTGTTGCGTGAACTCGACGGCGCGCTCGACGAATTCGAAAGCAACCCCGCCGCCAGCGTCCTTATCATTCGTGGAGCCGGCCGCGCCTTCTGCGCCGGCTATGACTTGCAACCTACCCAGCAAGCGGGTTCCGGCTTTACGGTGACAAGCGACCGTATTGGGTTGCAAAAAATGGTAGACCGTTGGCAGCGCCTGTGGTCGCTGCCGAAACCGGTCATCGCACAGGTTCATGGCTACTGCTTGGCGGGCGCCACCGAGTTGGCCGGCCATTGCGATATCGTGTTTGCGAGCGAAGATGCCCAGTTCGGCCATCCTGCCGGACGCTCGCTCGGCATCCTGCCGACGCTTTCGATGTGGCCGATTCTGATGGGACCGCGCAAGGCCAAGGAATATTTTTTCACCGGCGATTTTATCAACGCCCAGGAGGCGCTGGAATGGCACCTCGTCAACCGCATCTTCCCGAAGGAGAAGTTGGAAGATGAAACGCTCAGCTATGCACGGCGCGTAGCGGCCGTTCCACTCGACCTTCTCACGCTTCACAAGTCGGCCGTGAATCGTTACCTTGACGTGCTTGGCTTTCGCGCCTTGGAGCAGTCGTCAGCCGACCTGGACTGCATCGCGCATCAGACCGAAACTGTGAAAAACTGGATGAAGGCCAGCCGGGAAAAAGGACTGAAGCAGGCGCTGACAGAGCGTGACCGGCCGTTCGCCAAAAAATAATCGCTGCCAAAATAGCTTTGCCCCTGGGCGCGCAACAACATGCCCGCCTTGCGGCGCCTAATCCTGCCGCGTTTGCGAAGGTGGAATCTTCGCTGGGAATGGGTAGGATTCGCCGTCGGCGCGACACCGCTGTCGTCACGACCGAATGGATGTCTTTGAGCCGTCGCGCAGATTGGCCACCTCTATCATGAGCCTAGTCAGTCCCGTAGGAGGCCACTCGATAACCTGCCATTTATGAGTTAGCGCGGATGTTCGCCGCCGGATTATCCGATAAGAGGCGTTCGGGTTGATCGAGAATGAGAACTTCGGACTGTCGGCTTGCCGGGTCAAGGCGCACCAGGTAGGCGGGTAAGCCACTATCCCTGAGAGCCACCTTGGTGCGCGCGTCGCAGCGACAGCGCGCGACCAGGCCGTTGTTGACACGCGCGAAGCGGTCAAGATTCAGAGCCGCATTCGCCAGTTGCTGGTCCTCCAGCCACAGGTTAACAGTGCGCTTGCTGATTTCGACGCTCGACACCATCAGGCTGCCATCAATGGTCATGTTTTGTTCGATCCAGCGGCGAAACTGCTGATCATTCATACTCTGCTCGCGCCGAAATTGACGCGCGAGTTGTAAAATCGTTGGTGTAAGTGAGGATCTTCCGATGCCGGCGTCTCGATTGACAATAGTCCAAACCCGGCGCGTCCATTCGGCCGCCAATTGAGGATTGCTGCCGGGTATCGAGCGATAACGAAGAATCGCATCCTCAGCAGCTGCGATATCGGATTGCGCCAATGCTGCGCTGACCGCCCTGGTCAGGGAAGTGCGCTCCTTACGGGCGACATCGGCAAAGATTGGCCCGCTCTCGCTCTCCGGCTCGTTAAGGGCAGCGGCGCAAGTCCGAAGCTGACTAGCGAGCGGGTAAGTGGGAGTTCCAATCTGATGCTCAGTAAAGCACAAGCCATCCATCACCTCGCGCCGTTCACGGGCAGAAAGCTGCTGGGTCCTGGTTACCTCGAAATACTCATGAGCAGCGGCGTAGTTACCGATCGCGAGTTGATGCCGGGCGTCAGCAATTGACGAACTGGTACAACCAGCAACGAGCCCGGCGCCACATAACAGCCCCACAGAAATCCATAGACGAGGCAGTGATAAACTGGCATCGGTCGGGATCAGGCATCGCACGATCCTCTCAGCACCAGATATCACGGCAGAGATTCTACTCATCGATTATCTCTCCAATCCCGCGTGCGATAGTAGGTCGTACCGTAATCGCGTGCTGGCGAGAACCACCTTGGCGTTCCGCGTGTTAATCCCCGAGCGGGACTCGCTACTACTATACAGCCCGGAAAGTACAATCAAGATAAAATTTGGCGCAGATGAGCTTGGCAGAGCAGCTTCGGCTTCGACCAATTCTCGAATTATCGCCGATGTGGCAGCGAATGCGCCGCGATACTGGCGACGCCGCGGCGCCGTTTGCGCTGGTGCGTAATCCGGCGAAAGAGGTCACGCCTGCTTTCGAAGATACGTGCACGCTCGTGATCAGTTGATGTAGCGCGTCCTGCTTAATAACAGCAGCCGCCCGCTGCCATCCAGCTCGGTCGGATTGCTGCGCAAAACAGTGCGGTATTGCGACCGGAAGTCTGCCGGCATCAGCGGCCATTGCTCCTCAGAGCCGACGATCAATTCGGGCGGTTGATCCACCGAAACGAATTTCACGTCGCGTCCGCCGTAAAAAACGAATCCGTAGTCAAGACTGCCGAAATAATAAATGGTCGCGGTCCCCGCATCTTGCTCCGCCTGTATAGCAAAGCGTTTAAGCGAAAGCGTCTCGGCGATCGCCGGTTGGACAACCAGGTTGATCGCTAGAGTGATGGCGATTGTTCCGGATACCGTCCCTTCGACAATAAGCTCAATCGAAGGGTGCGAGCTCACCATCCAGGCGCCCGCCAGTATCGTTGCAAGCGGGATAAGTACCGCAGCAAACCAATGCGCACTGGCCGCCGAGCGCAGCGCGAGCGGCAACTCTGGAACCAGGATACCCATCCGCGCCAGCGTCCAGCGTAATGGCGCCGGCTTGAAAAACAACATTGCGCAGCCCATCCAGGCTGCGACTCCTGCTGCAATGAACGACGCACCGGTGACTCGACTGATTAGGTAAACGCAGCGCTCAGGTGCCCGCGGCGGGAGTTCGGTACGTGGTGTGAGCAACACCGCCACCATCGTGCTTAGTGCCGGATAGAGAGCGAGGAGATAAATGCCTCGTTTACTATGCGGCAGGTTGTAAAAAATCAGGATGGCCAGGAACCATATCAGCAAATAGCTGAAACGCGAATCTAATTTAGGGGGGTGCTTCCAGCATCCCAGCAGAGCGAGTAATGCAACAGGCGTCCACGGCATAAAGCCGGCCACCAATGCTGCCTCTACGTAATAGAACGGATGCGCATGACCCGGATTGAAACCAGGTCGGGCGAATAAGCGGTAAACATTTTCTGCGAGTAGTTGCTTGTGAATGAACGCGCTTCCCCCCGTGAGAATGGCCGCGAGGTACCAGCCACCGCCGATTACCGCAACAATTACAGCGCCCTTCCCAAGCTTGAGCGAGCGCCATATTGAGGTCCTGCGCATCACGGCCATCCAGATAACGGCTACTAATACGGGAAGAGCCAACCCTACCGGTCCTTTGGTCAAGACTGCACCGGCAATCGACAGGTAAAGTGGCGTGGTGCGCTGACTGAGGCCTTCAGCAATCGCCAGAAAATGGAACAGAGCGACCTCCAGAAAGAAGGTCAGGGTCATATCGACACGAGCACCCCCAGCCTGCAGGTACTGGAAACTCGTACCAAGCACCAAGGCAGCGATGAGAGCTGAACGCTCATCGAACAATCGCCGCACGTACCAATAACAAATGGCTAGTGCGAGAATCGCGCAAACCGCTGAGGGCAGCCGCACCGTCCATTCGTTGACTTGACCCGCTACCAGCGACGCTAGAGCGGCCAACCAGTGCATCATCAGCGGCTTTGATGGCACTTCAACCCCGGCACGCATCGGCAGAATGACACCGCCACCGCGCACGATGTCAAGCACCGTCACTGCTTCGCGCGTTTCACCCTTTGTATAGAGCGGATATCCGCCGAGATTGGTGAGGAACAGGAGTACGCCACACCCGCACAGGATCGGAAGCGCGACTGATGGCACTGCGCAACGCTCGACCAGACTGGCGCGCCCGCACCGCCTAAGTGCGATACATCTTTGATCTACGTGCTGATCCACCAGATATTTGCAGCGTAGTCCTTTAGCTCTGCGACGAGACCTCCATCAGGTTTGTCAGCAGGTTCTTCGGCTGAGCGTCCGCCGGGCGCGTTGATAAGCGCAGTGACGTCCTCGCAATAGCCCGATGGTGTCGGCGCCCAGCCAGGCGTATTGTCGCCCCCCATCATAATGACAGAATATTCGATTCGCACTGCCGGCATTAGTGGCCTCCAGCGTCACCCGCCGTACTCATCGCTCGCCCGCTCCAATGTCTTAGTCAGGATCTCGATCGTTCTTGGCGAGACCGCTTACCAGAAGAAAAGGCTGTGCACGATTGTAGCCGTCCGGAGTGAGCTTAACCGGGATTGCGTTTCGATCCTCTAAATGGCCTGCCGTCTACCACAGCAGTGGAATCAACCGATACGGCACTGTGCGGCGGTAGTCGTCGTAGCCGGGAAGTTCCGCAGAGAGAGCGCGCTCTTCATCGAGAATTCGCACAATTAAAAGAGGGGGTGCAATAGCCGCGACGAGCAGCCCCCACCAGGAGCCCAGTACGATTGGTATTGCAAAGATCAACGGCAGGGCACCAGCGTACATGGGGTGGCGAAGGTGCGCATACGGGCCCGTCGATATAACGCGCTGCCCGCGCTCAACCCTGATTGTTGATCCGGCAAACGTGTTCTCGTGGACCACGAGGAGAATAAATCCGAACGCCGCCAGCATGACCAGATCCGCGAAAACCACGAGGGCGGCTGGAACCTGCGACCAGCCGAACCGATGATCTAGTCCAGGCACGATCTCGATTCCGAAGAACATCACGAGGTTTATAGCTTGAACCATCTTCTGGCTCGGGCGCGTCTCAGCGCGCGGGCCCCCCCGCATACGACGCTCAACCAGCGCAGGATCGTCTTTTAGAAGATAAACCGTAATTGCTATCACCGATATCGAAAACGACATCCAAAACAGCCAACCCTGCCAGAAGTTAATCGTACCGGCAGGCAGGAAAGTGAGGGCGGCTAGCACAATCAGAAACCCTGCCATGCTGACAGCCGCTCTCTGCGACAATGTCTTCATTGTGCGTCTACCAGCCCGTGGACCGTTCTTCGAAAAATCGTTAATTCACGTTTGCACAGGCAGAATACGTCAAATGACCGGAACCACTCTACGCCGACCAGCCGGGATAATGACCACGCTTGTCACTACCGAGTACGCAGCGTGATCATTTCCGGAAAGCGGCTTTCGTTGATCGCCTCGCGCCGAATCTGGACTATTCTGGCGGCTGCCCCTTCCACGAGCTTAGCGGCTGCGAGATGAATCCACTCGCGAGAACAACTCCGTCTGCCTTTTACCAATCATTCTGTTTCGGCGAGCTTAATTGGTATCCATATTTCGACTCCGCCTAATCCCGTTTTAGGATCGAACGTTTCAAGATGTCGCTCGAGGCTTGGACCGTCGGCAGCGAGAAGGTTGTGCTTAGGGAACCAATCGCCGAGTATTGCTGAATAGGTAGCCGGAATTCTGGAGACGTGCTCGCGGTGCTGAAAAACGGCGTAAGTCTGCGCCGGGATAGCCAGCTGAACTAATCCGCGCCGATTCGCAGCAAAGTCCGAGACCTCGACCCCGCAGACG
The DNA here is from genome assembly GCA_024281015.1 of Candidatus Binataceae bacterium. GTDB lineage: Bacteria > Desulfobacterota > Binatia > Binatales > Binataceae > JAMXLL01. The sequence continues at coordinate 3,366 of JAMXLL010000231.1, read as the reverse complement.
TACTCGAAATTGCCGTCGTCATCCATGTTCATAGTGATGCCGAGCGGAATCGGGTCCGCCTTGTTAGGGATTTCGCCATACAACGCCATAAACCGCTGCCACTGGCCCGCGATATTTTGCGTGCTCTCGAAGGAATGGCCCTGCGGGAGGCCGATTACGAGCAGCGGAGCGCCTGAGACTATCCGGGGAGGGTCGACTTGAATGCCAGTGGAGTCGGGTAGTTTGGCGACTTTGACCATTGGTAGTTCCTCCGTGCTTGCTTTCCAAGCCACAATAGCAAACCGCGCCATGACTAAATGCTGCCCGTCAGATACGAATTACGCGTTACCCGGATTCGCCCGGCGGACTCCAGACTGGTTGCCCCAAGCTCATTCGTTTCCATCCGCTTGGCAGGCAATTAACATAGCCGCGCGAGTACGCCGATGCCGCTTACAAGCCGGAATAACAGAGTGGCAGCCTCAGTCGTGCACCCGGCGGATGTGCCACGGGAGGCGGTTGCGGCCGGGATCATCTTTGCCCTGAGCAATGTCACGATAAGCGCGTTGCAACCAGTAATCACGCGATATGCGGCGCTCAACATGGACCCGCTACTGTTTTGCGCATGCTCGGTAATGATTGCCGCCGGCTGCGCCGCGATAATGCTCGTCTGCACCGGGGAGATCAGATTACTAATCGATGTTCGCTACAGGCTGCGCCTGTTCGCGATTTCGATGACCGGGACGGTTATCACTGCGCTCGCGCTGATTTACGGGCTGAGAAAAATAAACGCGGTGGCCGGCGTCATTCTGCTCGAAAGTGAGCCGGTCTATTCGCTTATACTGGCCACGATATTTTTGAGAGAACGTCCATCGGGACGTCAATTGTTGGCGACCTCGGTCATCTTGGTGGCAATCAGCTATGTGTTTGACGCCGGCCAGGCATTTAGCCCCTTTGGCAATGCTCTGTTGGTGCTGCTTACGCCACTGTTCTGGCAAAGCTCGCATGTAATGTCACTCCAGGTGATGCCTCCCCTGACCCCCCGTGTCATAACCGGTGCACGTTACATATATGCGGCGTTTGTCCTGCTGGGAATTCTGGTGGCGCTCGACCGGTCGTCGGTCGCGGCGCTGGCGGCCCCTGGAACTTCGATGACGGTAATATTCACCGGGGCCTTTGTCTATTTCATGGGTTCGTTCACCTGGTACGGAGCGATAAGCCGGCTGTCGTTGGCGTGGACCACGGCGCTGGTCATTCCAGCGGTGCCCATCGTCTCATTGATTTTCGCTATTCTTTTTCTAGGTGAACGTCCAGAGCCCCACGAGTTGGCGGGGGTGGCGCTTGCTGTGGCGGGCATATTAGCCTTGGTTCTGGGTTCGGATGCGCGGCGCATCGTGGCGTCGCCCGCCGATTAACAGTAGGAGCGTTTTTGGTTGACTTTCGCATAGTCCGGAGCGTTCGCCAGTTGACTTGACCTTGCACACTGATCTTTGATGCGGCGAACGAAACGCAAGATCCGGCCTTGCGACGTAAACTGCGGAGAGTCAAATATGGCCCGATTAGTCAGACATGAGGAAATGGGTCCCTATGAGATTCCAGAGGGAACCGAACTTCCGGTATGGGTATGTGGATGCGGACTGTCTAAAAACAAACCTTTTTGCGACGGTTCACACCAGAAATGCCGCGATGAGATAAAGGGAGAAATCTATAACTATGGCGAGGGCGGGCGCACGCTGGCACCCAAACCCTAGCGATCCAGATCTCCTTTGCTGGGAACGTGGGCAGATCGACTAGCCTGCACCGCGCTGTTGTCGCATAGCTGCGGCGGGACGGCAATTCACGTCCCGCCGTCGCCTCTGGCTGCGCTCAAGCACGGTGAAAAACTTCTGCTACAACGAAAAGCGCGAATACAATTCTATACCAGACGAACGCTTCGTAGCTCCGCGTCCGCACGAAACGGATTAGCGCCGCGATTGCTATCAACCCGAACAGGGCAGCAGCCGCGAAGCCAATCCAGAGGTCGTGCGGAATTCCCTTGGCGAGCAGATGCCGACCTTCCATTAGACCGGCGCCGGCGATTATCGGCGTGGCCATCAGGAAGGAAAAATTTGCCGCCTCTTCGCGTCTGAGCTGCACAATACGGCCCATCGTTATCGTCGATCCGGAACGAGAAACCCCCGGCACCACGGCAAACGCCTGGCTCAATCCGATCAGCAGTGCGTCAAGATAGGTCATCTGATCAATCGAGCGCCTCTGCGGTTCAAATCTGTCGAAGAACCACAGAGCTATACCTAGGAAAGCCAGTGCCGAGGCAATGAGCAGGGGCGAGCGAAAAATGGTTTCGGCCTGCTTCTCAAACATCAAGCCGATGATTGCGCCTGGTATGGAGGCGGTGACCAGCAGCAAAAGCAGCCGCCGCCGCGGTTTGTCACCGTTCACTAACGACGCCGCCATTGCTATCCAAGAGCGCCAATAATAAACCAAAAGCGCCAGCAATGTTCCAAGATGGAGAGCAACATCGAACGCCAAGCCCCGATCCGGCCAGTTAAGTAGCCAAGGCAGCAGAACTAAATGCGCCGAACTGGAGACCGGCAGGAATTCCGTCAACCCTTGAACCGTACCCAAAACAAATGATTGGAATTCTTGAACCATCGTGATGTGAATGCCTGACCCTGCTAAAAGGCGCTTTCCTCGGACGCGCGAAATTACGGCAATCGGTTGGTTGAACTCCCGTGCGAACCGTCCAACCCATGATTTATTAGATGTTTTATCTTGTTCCGACTCGGTATGGCCCTTCACCGCGGCGCCAATTGCCCTTCATCCTCACCGTGGACCCGATTTATCGTGGTGAAAGAGCTTGGCATAAGCAAGCAAGGTCAATAAGATTTATGCGGGTCAGACTTAATTGAGAAGCAGACTGCTCCACCAGGTGAAGTTAATCAGGAGGCTCCCGCCCAATTTATGGCTCGAAGCTCCAGCACCAAGGTAGTTCCTTTACGGGAATCTGGTAACGTTGACGGCCAAGCCGATTCGCTCGCTGGCATCAGCGGCTCAGCGAGGCAACTTGAGGAGCCCCGGCGGTTTCCCTTGGTGACGACCTTGCCTCGCTTACCGGTGATGATCCCGGATGAGATCCTCGACTACTATGGCTGGGTCTTCTGCCAAGGCGGATTCTTGAATCTCCAGATGACCTTCGAACAGTTTCTGGCGGTGGTGGCAGCCGTAAGTCCCACTGGATTGTGTCCTGAGTACGATGATTCTGGCATTGCTAAAGTAAGCGGATAACCCCCGTCACGCCGACCATTCCGCAAGCCCGGGGGTGCCATGTCTCCCGGGACGGTATTTAAAGAGTTTTTGAAAATTCTTTCTCTCTGGCAGAGGGAATGGGAC